>CAZKLE010000090.1:0-10319 GCA_964553415.1 uncultured Myxococcales bacterium | reverse complement strand
GCCGATGATGAACATCATCAATGGGGGTGCCCACGCCGACAATCGGCTCGACTTTCAGGAATTCATGATCGTTCCCCTCGGGGCTAGGCGGTTCTCGGATGCCCTGCGCATGGGCTCGGAAGTTTTTTATGCCCTCAAGGGTGTCCTCAAGGCGAGGCATCTGAGCACCAATGTGGGCGACGAGGGCGGGTTTGCGCCGCAACTGAAGAGCAACGACGACGCGATCGGAGTCATCCTCGAGGCAATCAAGGCTGCCGGCTACAAACCCGGCACCCATGTCGCTTTGGCCCTCGATCCGGCGTCTTCGGAATTCTACCGCGACGGTGTCTATTACTTCCGCAAATCCGACCGCAGCAAGCTGAGTTCCAAACAGATGGTGCGTCTCTACGCGCGCCTGGTACGCAAGTACCCGATCGTCATGATCGAAGACGGCTTGGCCGAGGACGATTGGGAAGGCTGGCGCTTGATGACGAAGACTCTCGGTTCGAAGATCGAGTTGGTCGGCGACGATATTTTCGTGACCAACCCCGAGCGAATCCGGCGAGGCATCCGCGAAGGAGTGGCCAATTCCATTCTCGTGAAGGTGAATCAGATCGGCACGCTGACCGAAACGTTGAACGCAATCCGCACAGCGCGACGTGCCGGCTATACAAGTGTGATTTCGCATCGTTCGGGTGAGACCGAAGACTCGAGTATCGCCGATTTGGCGGTCGCCATGAACACCGGCCAGATCAAGACCGGATCGGTTTCGCGCGGCGAGCGTACGGCGAAGTACAACCAGTTGTTACGTATCGAGGAAGCACTCGGCAAGCGTGCTCGTTTCCCCGGTCGTTCTGCGTTTAAAAGGCGCTAAGCCGCCACGTTGTCAAAGGAACTTGCTCGTGTCGGGCGATGGTCCCATCGCCGTGGTTTGGTATTGTCATTTGCGCGGCGATGTTGGGGTGTGCTGACTTTGATCACCCCTTGGACAAAAATGCGCAGCGGACGCGTCGCGTCGCGAGAGTCTGTTTTGGTTCGCGTCTTCGCGTGCGCTTGTGATCGAGTATGTCGATTCGTGAGTGTTCGATTCGACGATCCGTGCGTGTCCGTCGTCGAAAGGTTTCGACGAAAGCGATTGCGCACAGTCTGAAACCCGTCGGCTCGACAGAGAGTCGTTGCGAAAAAACATGCACATTGTTCGCATTTTTGTTGACTACCTTCGCCTAGGATCTCTATAATTTATGTATTGAGTGTAAAAGGACGCTCAATGGACCATTCCTCTTGCTTAGGAAGTTGATGGGAAGAGGAAGGTGAAGGAGGCAAGCAATGGCAACGAAAAAGAGAGCGACCAAGAAGAAGGCCGCGAAACGAAAAACGAAACGGAAAGCGACCAAGCGTAAAGCGACCAAGCGCAAGGCAACGAAGCGTAAGGCCACCAAGCGTAAGGCCACCAAGAAGAAAGCCGCCAAGCGCAAAACCAAGCGCAAAGCGACCAAGAAGAAAGCCGCCAAGCGCAAAACCAAGCGCAAAGCCGCGAAGAAGAGAGGCACGAAGCGTAAGGCGACCAAGAAGAAAGCCGCCAAGCGTAAGACCAAGCGCAAAGCGAGCAAGAAACGGAAAGCGACGAAGCGGAAACGCTAACTTCGTGGACGAGGTCGCCGCGCTGGTAGTCAGGCGGCGGCCGACGCTCGCAAACTACGGAGTCGCCGGAAAGGCGACGCGAAGGCCCCCCGCTAGCCGGGGGGCCTTTTTTTTCGCTATTTTCCGCCGACTTTGACATAGGGCGTCAAGTTCCGTAGAAGATCGCTGAAATCAACCAACTCAACCGAGGAGGCAACAAGAGAAATGGCTGAAGCAGCAAGCAGTGTAGAGCAGGTATTCAAAGACATGCCGTCCCGTTTCAATTCGGGTGCGGCCGCCGGAGTTGACTGTACCTATCAGTTCGACCTGACCGGGGACGACGGCGCAACCTACAACGTCAAGATCGCTGACCAGAAGTGTGACGTATCCGAGGGAGCGGCCGATTCGCCGAACATCACCATCACGATGAGTGCTTCGGATTACCTCGACATGGTCAACGGAAAACTAAACCCGCAGATGGCCTTCATGGGCGGAAAGCTGAAGATCAAGGGCGACATGAGCCTCGCGCTCAAGATGCAGCAGCTCTTCCCGACCGCGTAAGTCTCCTCTTTTTTGAGAGGACGCAAGGAAAAGGGAGCCTCACGGCTCCCTTTTTTTGTTCGTGCCGACACCGCAGGCACGCGAGGCTGGTAACTTACAGACCCAACGGGCGAACATTGGGTGTGCGGATGAGAGTGCCGACCGGCGCGCTCGTCGCAGCGGCGCTTCTGGCCCTTGCGGGTGCGAACAATGCCGCGGCGAGTCGTGCGAAAATCTGGGCGGGGGAAATTCGAGACGTCCTGGCTCCCGGTGTGATCCAGGCCATTTCGGATCCGCAGACGGTTGCTGCCGGTCAGGTGTCCATGTCGGTGGACGAACCGGTGATCGGAGTGTCGATCAACGGCCAGGCCCGTGCCTACTCCGTCTATCTCCTGAACAGCCACGAGGTCGTCAACGATACGGTCGGCGGTAAACCGGTGGCCGTCACTTGGTGTCCGCTCGCTAACCTGGCAGTGGTCTACAGCCGAGAGGTCGGCGATACGGTTCGCACGTTTGAGGCATCGGGGGCGCTGCTCAAGAACACGGTCGTGCTTTTGGACTACCGTACGGATTCGTTGTGGACGGCGATTTCGGGGCAAGCGATCGTCGGGCCCTCGTCCGGCGAACGCTTACAGGTGGTTCCGAGTTGGCAAAAAATCCGCTGGGGTACTTGGTTTCGTATGCATCCCGACACCACCATGGCGACCTACGACGGCGTGCAAACGCCCGGTGTCGACAGTTATGCGGACTACCACAAGAGCGGTATGCGGACCGGGATTCATGCTGTCCGCCACCGAGATCGGCGCTTGCCGGTCAAGTCGATGGTCATCGGCCTCGACGTCGAAGGGAGGCGCAAGGCCTATCCTTTCGACGATTTCGATCGCAGTAAGGTTATCTCCGATCAAGTCGGCGGTGTACCGATTCTGCTGTATCGGGACAAAGCAACGCAAAACACCGCCGTCTACGATCGACGGCTCGATGATGTCGAACTCGAATTCGGGAAGCTGAAAACCAAGGGGTTCTATCGCGATACCGACGATCGCCTGGCCGATTCGGTGACAGGCACCGTGTGGGATCTTCGCACGGGTGTCGCCGTGGCTGGTCCCTTTGCCGGCCGTTCGCTGACGCCGGTGCCATTCACAAACGTCTATTGGTTTGTCTGGGCGGACTACTACCCGAAGACTCGTATGTACAAATAGGCTCCGCGTGTGCCGTCGCGGTGGTGGGCGGCGGGCACGGCGTCGACAAGCTTTCGCTCCCTCGCGTGCTACGATAGGGGCCGTTGACCGTGAAGATTATCGGACTCATGTCGGGTACTTCGATGGACGGCGTCGATGCTGCGTTGGTCGATGTCTCGCGAAGCGGCGCGCGCCTGCGGGTGCGTGAGTTGGCTTGTGTGCGCGCGCCCTATCCGCGTACCCTGCGTAAACATCTTCTGGCGGCGGCCTCGGGCGATCGCTCGACAGCGTTACATTTCGCCGAGCTTTCGCTGCGTACCGCTTCTGTGTTTGCTTCGGCGGCATGCAAGGTCGCAGGCAGAGGCGGCATTGAGCCGACCGCGGTCGACCTGCTCGCAAGCCATGGGCAAACGATTGCGCATCGGCCGGGCAAACCGGCCTGCAGCTTGCAGATCGGCGAAGCGGCGTTGATCGCCGAGCGCACGGGCATCACGACCGTTGCCGATTTTCGTGCTGCCGACGTTGCCGCCGGTGGCGAGGGGGCTCCGCTGTCGCCGATGGCACACTACCTGCTTTTCGCCGATCGCCGGCGGACACGGGCGGTGCAGAATCTGGGAGGTATCGGAAACGTGACCTGGCTGCCCGCCGGTGCCGATCGGGCAGACGTACGCGGCAGCGATACGGGGCCGGCCAACATCTTGATTGACGCTTGCGCGGAGCTTCTCAGCGGCGGCACGCGCCGCATGGATCGCGGCGGTTCGATCGCGCGCAAGGGTAGCGCCGACGAGGCCCTGGTCAACGAAATCTTGCGTCAACCGTTTTTTCGCCGACGCTTGCCGGCCTCCACGGGGCGTGAAGAATTCGGCCTGCCTCTGGCCCGCCGTCTGACGAAGATGGGGCGGCGACGGAACTTGTCGGATGCAGCGATCCTCGCCTCGGTGACGCGCGCTACGGCACGAAGCGTGGCACGGAGTTACAAACGGCTTTCGAAGCTGCCGCCCGACGAAGTGTGGGTCTGCGGCGGCGGGGCGAAAAACCGTACCTTGATGGATATGCTCGGTAAAGAACTCGACGGACCACCGGTGGCGACGACGGCCGATCTCGGCATCGATCCGGACTATGTTGAAGCCGTGGCTTTCGCGGTTCTTGGCTATCTGACCGTTGTGGGTGAGCCCGGCAACGTTGTCGGCGCTACGGGTGCCTGCGGACCGAGGGTGCTCGGTAAGATTGTGCCGGGGCGTAACTACCGCCGTGTGCAATTGGTGTAGCGCGTGCAGCCGGCTCAGCACACGGCGCCGCAGTGGATTCACGCGACGTTGAGATCGCGTCGCGGAACTTCGCGGGAAAGAACGTCCATGGCGGTCTCGTTGTTGTTGCCCTGCCGGTTCATGCGCTCGAGCCCTTCGCGGACGGCGCGCCGGGTCATCAAGATTCCATAGGATTGCAGGATCTGCTTAACGACATCGTAGTGGGTGTCGATCGAGTGCGTGACCGAGACGTATCCGTGGCGGCCCGCTTTGGGGCCGTCCCAGAATGCCAGTGGGTTCATGGAGAAAAAGTTGGTGTCGGTTTCGGTGGGCTCGATGACGATGATGTCGCCTTTGAAGTTCGGATCCTCGCGGTACTGGCGCAGGCCGTACTGGAGGCGCGAGTGCAGCAGGGTGCGGAACACCTGGTTGAGCACCGTGATCATCCCCCGATCGGCCAGAGGCCTGCCTTCGGTGACGAACTGTCCCTTCTCGCGCACATAGTGTTGGACGACCCGATTCGAGAACGGGCGGAACGGGTTGTAGCAAATGATCAGATCGGAGCGGTGTTCGATCGCCACGTCCATATTCGCGGTGCGACGCACGCCGCCGTCCACGTAGTCGACGCCGTTGATTCGCGCCGGCTGGTAAAACAGCGGCAAAGCCGTGGACGCCTGAACGGCGGCCGAAACGGTAACCGAGTTGTTCTCATCGTGACCGAAGATCGCGCGCTCGGCGGTATCCAGGTTCATGGCCGCGATGTAGAGCTCCTTGCCCGTCAGCTTGTGCAGGCTACGGAAATCGTTGGGCATGCCGTTGCTCTCTAGATTGCGACGCAAGTAGCGCTCGATCGTCGAGTTGTCGAACAGCCCCGACGGAATGTAGTCGTACGGCATGGGTAGACTGCGTGCCATGAGCGCCTCGGCGATCGGCGCGACCACGTCCTGCAGCGCAGCCCGTGACGGGTTCTCGCGTAGGGCGGTGGCCGAGGGACGGATCTTCTCGAGCAGGTCCGGTGCCTGCGAGAATAAATCGAGAAGGATCCCCGGCACGTAGGTGACGCAGTCGAGAACGTACTCGAGGGGGCGGCGCAAGAAACTCGTGGGTCGGAAGTTGTAGAAGTCGAGAGGGCGGAATCGCGAAAACTGTACCGAGCTGCCGTCGAGGGTGCGCAGCATCTCCGAAGGTGACACACCGGTGGCCAGCGGCGCGGCGAGAAGGCTGCCGGCACTGAGCCCTACATAGAGATCGAAGTCGGTAGTCTTGCGGTTGATGAGGAAGTCGTCGAGGGCCTTGAGTCCGCCGAGCTTGAATGCGCCGCCGGTGACAGCGCCGCCGGCGAGTACGAGCGCTATCTTCGGATCTTTCTTGCGAACCGAGAGGTCGCTCTTTTGGATGACGGTTATGCCCATAATCAACTCCCCACCAGGGACCGCCCTTTTGGCACCTTACAGCATAGCCTGCGCCCTACCAGTGTGTCGAACCCCTAGGATTCCAGCATACACCGGGCGGCGGCCAGCTCGTCGTGTGTTCCGACCGTGATCCAGCGACCGTCGAAAGGGTAGCCCATCACGATTTCGCCCGATTGCAGCATTGCGGGATAGGTCTTGGCGGTGATCGAGAAAGGCCCCGACTCCTCCATATACTCGAAAATTCGCGGTGACAGCAGTTGCACGCCGCTGTACATGTAGGCTTCGCCGCTGCCCGGCTTGCCGCCTCGCACGGGGGTGTCGAGCAGTTGCACCACGCGATGCGCGGAGTTTGTGCGAATGAGCCCGTAGGATTCCATGGCGGGGTCCTTGCGCAGTACCATGGTGGCGACCGCCGACCCGCCGCGGTGCATGGGGATGATTTTCCGCAAGTCGAGGTCGATGATGGTGTCAGCGTTGAGGGTGGCGAAGTCCTCGTCTTCGAGCATGGCTCTGGCCTTGCGAATGCCTCCGCCGCTACCCAATAAGGGATCCTCCTCGCTGTAGGTCAGCGTCAGTCCGTGGCGGCTCCCATCGCCCAGATGCTCGCGGATGAGATGTCCGTGATGATGAAGGTTGACGATGGCCTCACGGATTCCGGAGCGCACCAAGGTTTCGACGGCATAGTCGACCAGAGGGCGGCCTCCCACCTCGATCATGGCTTTTGGGATGGTGTCGGTAATGGGCCGAAGCCGCGAACCGACACCGGCGGCGAGGATCATGGCTTTCACGGTAGACCTCGGAGGTGCTTGGCCAGGAGGAGTCGGGTCGCCCCGATTCCTTCGCTGAGGCCCTCGGCGACGCGGCGGGCGGTTGCGGCGGTAGAGGGGAGAAAGCGCAGGTAGCCGGGTTTGGCTTTTTTCTCGGCCAGGTAGTTGAAGCGTCCCAGTATCTTTAGGGATCGTTGCAGAACGCAAAGACGATAGGAAACCTTGGCCTGGGTGCTGTCGAGGCCGTGTGCCGCGTCGGCCGCGTTCACGAAGCCGTCGAGCAGTCGTTGCTCCATGTCGGCATCGATGAGTTCCGGGGTCGAGCGATCGGTCAGCAGAGAGGCTACGTCGTAGAGTGCCGGTCCCAGCAATGCGTCCTGGAAATCGAGGATGCGGATTCGCTCCTCCTGTACGTGAAGGTTCCATGCGTGATAGTCGCGGTGGCAGAAAACGCGTGGGTATTCGGCCAGGCGCAACGCGAGTTCGTTGAGCTCGCTGTGTGCTCGTTGAACCAACGAAGCGGGCGGATGCTCGAGCCCGAACTCGAGGAAATGTTCGAACTCCCATGCGAACAGACGCGCGTCGAAGGCCCGTTGGAAGAGGTAGCAGCCGCTGCCGTCATCGAGCGCTTGGCGTTGCAGGTCGGCGAGTAGCTGCAATGCCCGTGCGACCAGGGCTTCGCAGCCGGCCGGCTGTGCGGCGCAGGCGTCCCACAGCGAGCAGTCGCCGACATCCTCTAAGAGCATCGCCTTTCGATCCTGCGAGGTCGCGTAGATGAGCGGTAGCGCATCGGTACGCCGGGCCAGGAAACGCGCGACGTTGGAAAACGGCAGCTCGTCGGCGCCCTGTGCCGTCGAGCTGCCGAGTTCCTCCGAAGAAATGGCCACCGAGGAGTCTTGCATGAGCATGGCCATGGCGGTGGCCGGAGTGCCGGAGGGGCCTTCGAGGCGCAGTCGGGCGTAGGCGCGAGTCGAGGCGTCGCCTTCCAGTGGAGCGATGCCGACAACCCGGCCGTGCGGCCAGCATTGCTCGACCAGGGTCCGTAATCGGCTGTTGACGGCTGCGTCGGTCATCGTAGAGCCGTCCTAGGCATGGCGGTGATTGTGTCTCGCAAGGCGGGGGGCGGCAACTCGGTGGTGCCGTGAGGCTCGTTGACTTGCGGTCTTGAACTGGCAATAAAGCAGTGTTTGACGCACCGAGACACGGCTCCGCCAGGGCGTGTCACAACGGCGGAGGACCGTGACGATGTCAGACTACATCCCGGTCGTTCTGACCTTTACGTTTACCGCCGTTATCGTCGGCACGATGGTATTGCTGAACCGCCTGGTCGGTCCGCGCCGTCTGACCCCGATCAAGTCCGAGCCCTTCGAATGCGGCAACGAGCCGCGTGGCAGTGCCTGGGGCACGCGCTTCGGCGTCAAATTCTACCTGGTGGCCATTCTTTTCATCGTTTTCGATGTCGAGGTGGTGTTCATGTATCCCTGGGCGGTCATTTTCCGCGAACTCGGGCTCTTCGGATTCGTAGAGATGCTGGTCTTCATGTCGATCCTTGTGGTCGGTTTTGTCTACGCCTGGAAGAAAGGGGCCCTCGAGTGGCGCTAGCCGAGCAATTACGGGGGGCGGTCCCGGCTAGCGAGGCTGTGGGCGGTGAAAACGCCGGCGGCGAGGTCGTTACGGTCCGCGCGGCCGCGATCCTCGAAACCATGCGCTACCTGCGTACATCGGCCGCGGAACCCTACGACATGCTCGTCGACATCACGGCCGTAGACCGCGTCGAGACCGACGCGGCCTTGGACATCATCTATCAACTGTGTGTTTTGGCGACTTGCCGGCGCCTGACGGTGAAAACCTCCGTGCCGGTGCAGGACCCGACGCTGGCCTCGCTGACGTCGATTTGGAAGGCAGCCGACTGGGCCGAGCGCGAGGTCTACGACATGTTTGGGGTTCGCTTTGAGGGCCACCCCAATCTGCGCCGTATTCTTTTGTACGAGCAGTTCGAAGGACACCCACTGCGAAAATCCTACCCCTATCAAAAGCGCCAGCCGCTGGTCGAAGAACGCGACCCGATCACCAACCCGTGGCCGGCCAGGGATCTCGAACCGCGATGAGCAGGGACGAAACGGCCTCGCTGCCGCGAGGGGGAAGCCTCGGCGAGGTGGTCGAGTTCCAGATGGGCCCGTCGCATCCGGCGACGCACGGGACCATCAAGTTCAATCTGCGCCTCGACGGCGAGCTGGTCGTTGCCTGCGACACGGAGATCGGTTATCTGCACCGCGGTTTCGAGAAAATGTGTGAGCAGGGCACCTGGACACAGGCGATCCCGTACACCGATCGCCTGAACTATGCCTCGCCGCTGATCAACAATTTCATCTTCTGCGAGGCGGTCGAACGCCTTCTCGGTGTCTCGGTCCCCGAGCGATGTTCCTATATTCGCACGCTGCTTTCAGAAATGGCGCGGGTCGCCGACCACCTGACCTGTCTGGGTATGTCGGTGACCGAGATTGGGGCCATCAGTGCAGGCTTCTACATGAACGAGGCTCGCGAGATGTTCTACAACCTCACGAGCCTCGTCACCGGTGCGCGTGTGACCGTCAGCTATGGCCGGGTGGGAGGACTGACCCGTGATCTTCCCGAAGATTTCGCCTCACGCATGCACGCCGCGATCGACCATACGCGCGAGGTCCTGGTCGATACCGAGAAACTTCTCGAGCGTAACCGAATCTTCATCGATCGCATGAGCGGCATCGGCGTTCTCTCGAGCGAAGATGCCGTTAGTTACGGCTTGACCGGCCCGTTGCTGCGGGCATGCGGCGTCAATCGCGACCTGCGAAAGGATGCCCCATACATGGTGTACGACCATCTCGACTTCGAAGTCCCGGTCGGCACCAAGGGCGATAACTTCGACCGCTTCTCGGTACGCTTTGAGGAAATTGTCCAGTCGCTCCGTATGATCGAGCAGGCACTCGAGCAGATGCCCGAGGGGCCGGTCGCGTTGGACGACCCGACGATCGTCATGCCCGACAAGGCGAAGGTTTACGGGTCGATCGAGGGATTGATGAATCAATTCAAGCTGGTGATCGAGGGCGTCAAAGTCCCCGCCGGCGAGATCTACTTCGCGGGTGAAGCCGCCAACGGCGAACTGGGGTTCTTCCTGGTCAGCGACGGCAGCGGACGTCCGTATCGGGTGCGCGTGCGGCCGCCGTGTTTTTACGCCATGGGCGCGCTCGCGGCTATGGTCGAAGGCGGCGAACTTGCCGATATCATCCCGACCTTCGGCATGATCAACATGATTGGCGGTGAGTGCGACAGGTAACTCCGGCGATGCTTGTGCACAGCAAATCGGTCCCCCACCGGGAGGCTACTTTCAGCGAAGAGGCGATGACGGAATTCCGCGACATCGTCTCGCGCTATCCCGAGAAGAGAGCCGCGCTGATGGCTACGCTCTGGCTTGCTCAGCGCGAGTTCGGGTGGATCAGCGAGACCGTCGAGGACTACGTAGCCGAGCTGTTGGACTTGCCGGTCGCGTGGGTCGAAGGCGTCGTGACCTTCTACAGTATGTATTACAAGCGGCCGATG
>CAZKLE010000089.1:9262-10464 GCA_964553415.1 uncultured Myxococcales bacterium | reverse complement strand
CTACCGACGAAAGGAGGAACCATGCAGATCGGGAAAGCTGCCTTACCCCGTACGATGCTCGCCTTGTTCGCCGTCTGTGCGGCGCTTAGCGCGGGTTGTCACGGCCACCGCGAGTACGCTCCGCTCAACAAGCAGAAGATTTACGTCTCCGACAAGTTCTACGATTTGGCCATCCGCGGAGACAAAGAAGCTCTGATTGTCGGCTACGCGGGCAAGATCCTTCACACGAAAGATTTCGGGTCCACCTGGGAGCAAATTGACAGTGGTACGCAGGAAGCGCTCTACAGCATCGACTTTGCGAAAGACGACCCGCAGGTCGGATGGATCGTCGGCCAGGACGGTTTGATCCTGAAGACCATCGACGGTGGCAGCAGCTGGACCAAACAAGAGGCGCATGCGTGGATGGGAGACGACTGCCGAGAGGATTCCTATCGCAGCCGCAACGAGGAGAAGTGTCACCAGGCGTACCTCTTTTCCCTTAGCGTCGTCGACAAAAATACGGTCGTGGCGGTCGGCGACCGTTCGACCTTGATCTATAGCGCGGACGGTGGCGCGAGTTGGCGGGTCTCGACCCTAAAATCGGCTGGACAGTTGGCGAACGCCGACGATGAGTTTTCCATCGTTTTCGAGGATCCGGTCCTCTACGATCTGAGTTTCTCCGACGCGAATAGCGGTTTTGTGGTCGGTGAGTTCGGCAAGATTTTTCGCACCAGCGATGCCGGCAAGACCTGGACGGAAAAGCAAGGATCACTGATGGGCAAGGAGATCTTTGACGTCCTCGACTTGCCGACGCTCTTCGACATTGCCTTCGACGGTAAGGGGGACGGCATGGCCGTCGGCCTCGACGGCCGTATCGCGGTGTCTTCGGATGCAGGACAGACCTGGCACTTCACCCCCAATAACGTCGCCGATTTCACCGACCCGATGTATGCGGCCGCGTATCTGCCGGACGGTACTCGTTGGGTGGTGGGAGCCGCAGGCCAGGTGGTGACCTCTCAGCCGGGACAGGGTTTCCAGAGGGGAAGCTTTGGTTCGGCGATCAATAGTTGGGTCCGTCGGATCCGTTTCTCCGATAACGACCACGGCTGGCTGGTGGGCGGCTTCGGCGTGATTATGAACACCGACGACGGTGGAAAGACCTGGTATCGCCGCATAGGCTAGGGAGTTCGAAGCGACATGAGTAGAGAGACCAAACCGGCCCT
>CAZKLE010000089.1:0-9162 GCA_964553415.1 uncultured Myxococcales bacterium | reverse complement strand
GCCGCATAGGCTAGGGAGTTCGAAGCGACATGAGTAGAGAGACCAAACCGGCCCTGTACCTGCTTGGGGACCAACTGATTCGGCACAGAACCCCGGTCACGATCATCGTTGCTCTCGTTACGGGGGTGTTCTTCTGGCAGATGCTGCAGCTGCAAATGATCACCAGTTTCGGTGACCTACTGCCGCAAAGCCACCCATTCATCAAAATACATAATAAGTATTCGAAAGATTTCGGCGGCGCCAACAACATCATGATGATGGCGGAGGTTGAGGACGGCGATATCTTTACGGTGGAAAAGCTTGGCCAGATATACCTGATGACGCAGGAGATCGACAGGCTCTACGGCGTCAATCACAACCAGATCGATTCGATCGGCCACCGTACCACGCGCCACTTGGCCGTAGCCGCCGGCGGTACGTTGCGCTCGGAACCGGTCATGATCGGCATGCCGCGTACCGAGAAAGAGGCGAACGAGGTCAAGCGCATCGTTCACGAGTCGGAGAATATCTACGGCATTCTCGTGTCCTTGGACGATAAGGCTGCGATCATACGTGCCAACTTCATCGAAGGCCGGCTGGATTACCGGCGTATTTTCGACGAGATGAACGAGCGCGTAATGCGCCCTTATCGCGAGGGCTGGATCGGTGCCGAATTGGTCGATGTCGACCCCGATCGAAATGACGTCTATGGGGTCGACAAAGGCGTCGGCGTCATCGTCAAGAGGCTGTTTCCCGGTAGCGCGGCCGCCAGTTCGGGCATGAAGCCCGGCGACGTCGTCGTCTCGGTCGACGGCAAAACCATCAACCATCGCTGGGAGATCGGCAACGCCGTCGCCGATGCCGGCGGTGGACCGGTCAAGATCGACTATCTACGTGACAAAGAGCCCGGCAGCTTGTCCCTGACCGGCGGCGGGTCGGACGTCCAGTTGTGGGTCGCGGGCGAGCCGCGCCTGTACGGTTGGGTCTATCACTTCTCGAACGAGATCTTCTATATATTCGTCGCCGTCACACTATTCCTATGGATCCTTCTCTACTTGTACTTCCACGATTGGCGCGGAGCGTTGCGTCCGACCATCACCGGCGTGCTGTCGGCCATTTGGGGTCTCGGCTTCATCCACATGATCGGGTTCGCGCTCGATCCCCTTGCACTGGTGATTCCATTCTTCATCACGGCTCGCGCGGTGAGCCATTCGGTGCAGATGCACGACCGCTATTACGAGGAATACTTCAGGAATGACTTTAATAAACACGAGGCCATCGTCGCCTCGTTTGCGGAAATGTTCGTGCCCACTCTGTCGGGCATTCTCACCGATGCCCTAGGGGTGTTGGTGATCATGTTGGTGCCGATCGTACTGCTGCAGAAACTGGCCGTGACGGCTTCTTTCTGGATCATGTGCATCACCATCTCCGAACTGCTCCTAAATCCGATCGTCTACGATATGCTGTCGCCTCCGGACGAAGAGGTGATCCTCAAGCGCCGCGACGGCATCTTCTACCGGTCGGCGGTGGCCTTCGCCTCGGCGGCCTTGAGCCCCAAGGGACGCGTGATCACAATTGTGTTCTGGGTATCTTTGGCCGGGCTTTGTGCCACGCAATGGTCGAACCTTACCATAGGCGATCCCAGTTCGGCCTCTCCGTTGCTGTATCTGGACTCCGAATACAATGCGTCGCACACGCGTATTCAGGGCAAGTTCGGCGGAGTCGAGCCGCTTATCGTCGTCGCCGAAGGTTACGACAAAAACGCGATGAAGAGCCCGCAGGCCCTGCAGACGATGGAGAAATTCCAACGTTATCTCGAGCGTGACCCCGGCGTCGGTTACAGCTTTTCGCTCGCCGATATCATTCGTGCCGTCAACAGCGTGTTCCACGAGCTCGAACCCAAGTGGGGAGTGATACCCAACAACTGGGTGGATATCGGCGGCTTGTTCTTCATCTTCTTCTCCGGCTCGCCCCCGACGGAGACCGCCAAGTACGTGTCTACCGATTATTCGACGGCCCACGTGACTTTCTTTTGCCGTGATCACAAAGGGCAAAATATCGAGCGCATCATCCATCGGAGTAAGGGGTTTATTGCCGAACACCCGATGAAGGAGGCGGAGTTCAAGCTGGCCGGCGGCTTGATCGGCGTGCTTGCCGCTGCCAACGAAGAGCTGGTGCGCAACGACCTGCTCGTGAACCTGCTCGGCTTCGGCACGATCTTCGTCGTTCTCTTGTTCACCTATCGTTCGGTGGTGGCCGGCATCATCATGCTTTTGCCCCTCCTTGCCTCCAATATCGCAATCAACGCCTACATGGGTTGGCAAAACATGGGCATCAACGTGAACACCCTTCCGGTTATCACCGTGGGGGTTGGTTTTGGTATCGACTACGGGCTCTACTTGGTCAGCCGTACGATCGAGGTGTACTTCGACCTCGAGGAGGAGTTCCGGGGCAAGCCCAACGATGAACGGGTCATGCACGCCATCCATACGGCGATCTCGACAGCCGGCAAGGCCACGACCTTCGTCTCGACGACTCTGATTATGTCGACACTGTTCTGGACGGTTTCCAAGATCCGGTTCGATGCCGAAATGGGCCTTTTGCTTGCGATTTGGATGACGATCAGTTGGGCGGCGTCGCTTACCCTGCTGCCCGTGGTATTGATGATCACCAAGCCGAAGTTCATTCAGCGACGGCCGGCGATTGATGCCTGAACACGGCTAGTTCAGTCTTGTTGGTGCATGAGGCCGGGTCGCTGGGGCGGCTCGGCCTTTGCTTTGCCGACGAGAGAAAGGCTGTCGGCGCGGCACACATAGGATTCGGTAGACGTCTTGATCAAAGCCGAGGGCCTTAGCAAAGATTACGGTCGCAACCGGGCCGTCGATGATGTGTCCTTCGAAATCGGGAAGGGCGAAATTGTCGGCCTGCTCGGTCCCAACGGTTCCGGGAAAACCACGATCATGCGTATGCTTACGGGCTTTTTCGCTCCAACGGCGGGGCGTTGCAGTGTGGCAGGGCTCGATCTCGAGCGGAACTCTCTCGAAGCACGGCAACGAGTCGGATATCTGCCCGAACGTGTGGCTTTGTACCCCGAACTCAGTGTGCGTGGCTACCTTTCCTTTGTAGCTCGGGTCCGCGAAGTCTCCGGGTCGGTACGCGATCATGTAGACGATGCTGTGGAACGCTGCGGGCTGACCGACGTTTTCCGCAAACGCATCGGCAACCTGTCGCGGGGATATCGCCAAAGGGTGGGGATCGCCCAGGCGATCGTGCACCGGCCCGACGTGCTCATCCTGGACGAGCCGACCGTCGGGTTGGATCCGCGCCAGATTGTCGAGATTCGCGCTCTCATCCGCGACTTGGCCGGCGGTGTAACGGTGTTGCTTTCCACGCATATTCTTCCCGAGGTTAGTATTGTTTGCCGCCGCGTTTTAATTTTGGACCACGGTCGCTTGATTGCCGAAGACACGGCCGAGGGGCTGACGGCCAAGACCGCGGGCCGCAACGAAATCCGCCTCGAGATCGAAGCCCCCGAGTCGGAGGTCGCGGCTGTGCTCGGTGGTTGTGCGGGCGTGCGCGAGGTGGAAATTGCCGAACACATAGGCCCATCGCGCCTGGTCGTTATCGTACGTGCCGGTCTCGGATCCGACAGCAAGGCGGCCCTTGCACAGGCTGTGGTCGCGCAGGGCTGGGCCCTGCACCAACTCACCCCCAATCTTCTCAGCCTGGAGGAGCTTTTCGTCGACATTCTGGCCCGTGCAGAGCGGGGAGACGTTCCGCTCGAGGAAGCCGGCTGATGCGTAGTTTTCGAGCCTTGCTTGGAAAGGAGTTGCGCGCGTTTTTCCTGTCGCCCTTGGTGTACTTTCTGGCCGGGGTGTTCCTCATTCTTTCGGGCTACTACTTTTATACGGACCTGAATGCCTTCATCACCTTCGGTTTCGGCGAGAGCATTCTCGAGCACCTTTGGCAGAGACTGTTCAAAGACGTTGTGCGTTTGGCGATTACCGTCGTCCCATTGGTGACGATGAAGATATATTCGGAAGAAAAGAGCCTGGGGACCATCGAGCTTCTGTACACGGCACCGATCCGCGACGTGGAAATTCTGGCAGCGAAATATTTGGCCTGCCTCGGCGTATTCGTGGTGATACTGGGGACGACCATAGCGTACCCGGCGCTCATGTACGCGATTCAGCCTTTTGACGTCAGCCAGCTTATGGCGGTTTATCTCGGTCTGTTCTTGCTGGTTTCTGCGTTGGTCGCGATCGGTGTGTTCATCTCGTCACTCACCGAGACTCAGTTGATCGCTGCCATGTTTACCTACGGAGCCGTCCTCCTGCTCTGGAATCTGTCCTGGAATGAGGCCGCGATCCCGACCGAGTGGCTGGGGATGGTGTCTCAGTTCTGCGCTTTCGACCACTTCGAACCTTTTGCGCGCGGCGTAATCGACGTGAAGGACGTTGCCTATTTTGCGTGCTTGAGCGCCTTCATGTGGTTTCTCACCATGCTGAGTATGCAGGCGCGACAGTGGAGAGGACGCCGGTGATTTCGTATTCGGCGCGTCGTACTCTGCAGGCGGTGGCTGCGGCTTTCGGCGTGTTCTGCATGCTGACGATGGTCGTGGCCGTCACCTATGTGCACACCTGGCGGGTAGATCTGAGTCCGGGCGAACGCTTCACTCTTTCGGATCATGCGCGCGATGTCCTTCGTGATATCGACCAACCCATCCACATCACCGCATTCATCCGGACCGAAGACGGCCGTAATCCGATCCTCAAGGATCTGCTCTGGCAGGCGCGCAACGAGTCTTCACGGATTCGTTACGATGTCGTCGACATCAACAAGAATCCGGCCTTGGCCACGCGTCTGGGAGTCTCCGCCTACGGTGCTGTGGTCGTCGAGAGCCGCAGCCGCCGTCGTGACTTCACCAACCCCAGCGAAACCCAGCTTGTGTCGGCGATTCTCAACGTCACTCGGCCCTCCAAACAAGTGGCGGTGATCAGTGGGCATGGCGAGTGCGTGTTGGATGATGTCGATAGGCGAAAGGGTTGCTCACAGATGCGTTCGGCGATCTTGCAGGAGTCCTATCGCGTGGAGCCACTGGCGTTGGCGAGCGCCGGTTCCGTGCCTCGCGATGTGGATATTCTGGTGATCGCCGGACCGAAGGAAGACTTTCTCGACAACGAATTGGAAGCCCTGGGCACGTATCTCGACGAGGGCGGTAAGGCGTTGGTTCTGCTCGATCCATTTCGCGCGCCCCGTTTGAGCGCGTTTTTGCGCGACTACGGATTGCTGGTCGGTGAGGACGTCATTCTCGATCCGGAAAACCGGCTCGCCGGCGGCGAATTGCTGTCGGCCGTGATTACCGATGTCAATCGCCAGCACCTGGTTGTTGCCACACTGAAGGCACCGCCGGTTCTGTCGGGCATGCGCGGTATGACGGCGCGCAGCGACGAGGGCGCCGACAGGCAGGTGGTCAGTCTGCTGCGTTCGGGTCCGCGGAGTTGGGCGAGTTACGATCGGGCGGTCCTCGGAGCGACCAGCCCTCCGCAATTTGTCGCCGGCCGCGATCGCAACGGTCCCTTCCGGATCGGCGTCGAAGTTTCACAGCCGGCGCGAGTCTCGGGCAAAGTGGGACGTGGTCGTAGGACCGTCATCGTTGCCTACGGAGATTCCGATTTCGCCACCAACCGATTCTTTGATTATCTGGGCAACAAGGATCTGTTCTTGAATTCGCTCAACTGGTTGGGGCGCGACGAACTGCTTATCGGCAACCGTCCGCAGGCTCAGCCGGCGGGCAGCAAGGTGCTCTTTATCAGTCAATCGCAGCTCTCGGACTTGTTCCGCTGGGCCGTCGTCATCCTGCCCTCGCTGTATATGTTGGCCGGTATCCTGGTGATCGTGTGGAGGCGCTTGGGCCCGTGAGCTGGTCGAAGATCCTCATCGTATATGCAATCGCGGCGCTGCTCGCGGGGTATCTTTACGTCAAGTCCGAGCCGCGTTCGCAGGCAACGACCGAGCAATCCGATGCACTCGCGCCGTTGCTGCAGGCCGATCCCGCTTCCATCGATTCTCTAAAACTCGTCGGGCTTGGTATGACGCTGTATTTGGAACGACGGGGCGGCCGTTGGCAAGTGGTCCAGGCCCTTGGCGAGGGCGGTGATCTCGGCGAGGGTGGAGCTGCCCACGTGAGCAGTGATCTCGTCGATGCTCTGATCGAGAGTTTTACCGACTTGTCGCCGATCGAAGTGGTTTCCCATGCTGAGAGTTCACAGGGCGAATTCGGGCTGGAGCAGCCGGCGATCGTCATTTCCATGGTGGCAGGTGCCAAGCCTTTGGCAACGATCGAGGTCGGTGACCGCAGTCCGACGGCCACTGCTGTCTATGCCCGCCGCAGAGGCGACGGCAAGATTTATCTGGTGGGGCTCAACGCGCGCTACTACGTCGAGTTGTTACGGAACGAGGTTTTGAGGAAAAAGACGGGGACGGATTGAGGAGAAACGGTTTTGGATTTCGGTTTCAGCGACGAGCAATCGAGCTTGCGATCCTCCTTCGGTGAGTTCTTGGCCGGCGAGACCCCGGTCGCGCACGCGAGGGCCATGCTAGAGGACCCATGCGGCACCACCGCTGCCGTATGGCAATCCTTCGCGCGGCTCGGTTGGCTGGGCCTCAACACACCGACCGAGTACGGGGGGAGCGGCTTGGGATCCCTGGAAACCGTTCTGGTGATGGAGGAATCGGGTGCCGTAGTTCTGCCCGGGCCGTTTTTCTCCACCTTGAGTTTGGCGGTGCCCGCTGTGCTGGCGTGCGGCAACGAGGAGCAACGTCGTCGATGGCTGCCGGCAATCACCCGCGGCCACGAGAGGTTGACGGTCGCCTGGTGTGAATCCGACGGGCGCTGGGGGCCGCAGGCAGTCACCTCTAACGCGCGCGAACAGGCCGGAGGCTTTCGCGTGCGCGGCCACAAGCTATTCGTGCCCGATGCCGGTGCGGCCGATGCGGTGATCGTTCCGGCTAGGCTCGAGGGCGAGGTCGCGATGTTCGTCGTGCCGCAATCTTGCGAAGGATTGAAAGCCAGAGCCATGAAGACCATCGACGGTACTCGTAAGTTGTTTGAGTTGACCGTCGATTGCGTGCTCGAGCGCGATGCTCTGTTGGGAGGCAAGGTGGGGGAGCAGGGCGTTCTCGAACTGCTTCTGGCACGGGCTCGTAGCGGAATTGCGGCCGAGATGGCCGGCTGTGCGCGGCGGGCGCTGGAGATGAGCGTGGAGTACGCGAAGGTCCGCGAGCAGTTCGGGCGTCCGATCGGATCGTTTCAGGCGGTGCAGCATACCTGTGCGAACATGAACGTCGGACTGCAAAATAGCCTGTCGTTGATCTATTATGCGGGCTGGTCGCTTGACCATGACGCGGCCAAGGCCCCGCTCGCCACTGCCATGGCCAAGGCCTATGCCAGCGAGGCTTGCATGAAAGTGTGCAGCGATGCCGTGCAGGTGCACGGGGGGATCGGTTTTACCTGGGAACACGATATGCATTTGTACTTTAAGCGAGTTCGGGGCGGCATGGCCGCCTATGGGGATGCGACCGAGAATCGTGAGATGGTGGCTCGCTCCCTGTCTTTGTAAAGGAATACATCGTGGATCGAACCTTAGTGATTAGCGGCGGCGGCCGTGGAATCGGCCGCGCCACCGCCGAGTTGGCGGCTGAACGTGGGTTTTCCGTCCTGGTCCTCGATCTCGATCCTGAGGCGGCCGAAGAAGCGGCGGCGGCAATCTGCGGCGAAGGGGGACGCGCCGAGGGATTGGCCTGCGACGTTTCGGATCGGGCCTCGGTGGAGACTGCGTTGCAGCGCGGGCGCCGGAGCCTGGGCTCGATCTACGCGGTGGTAAACAACGCCGGGACCGACCGCATGGCGCTCTTTGCCGACAGCAGCCCCGAGGACTGGCGCCACGTCATCGACGTCAATTTGATCGGAACTTTGAACGTCACGCAGGCTGCGTTGCCGGACCTGCGAAAGGCGGCCGGTCGCATCGTGTCGGTAAGCTCGGACGCCGCGCGCGTTGGTTCGACCGGCGAGGCTGTCTATTCGGCGACCAAAGCGGGGCTGCTCGGCTTTACCAAAACTCTTGCGCGCGAGCTGGCCCGCGACCAAGTGACCGTCAACGCAGTGTGCCCCGGACCCACCGATACTGATTTGCTCGATACGGTTCGTAGCGGGCCGAAAGGCGACAAGATCATCGACTCTATGATCCGTGCCGTGCCTCTTGGGCGGATCGCCCAGCCGCGCGACATCGCCGCGGCCATTTTGTTTTTCTTATCGGACGATGCCGCTTACGTCACCGGGCAGACCCTGTCGGTGTCGGGCGGCCTGACCATGGTGTAGGAGACCCGCATGGCTGACGACAAAATTGAATCCTTGTTGACCGAGAACCGTTTGTTCGAGCCTGAGGCTTCGTTTTGCCAACATGCGCATATCAAGAGCCGCGCCGAGTACGACAAGATTCGCGAGCAGGCACTGGCCGATCCTGAAACGTTTTGGAGCGATATCGCCGCGCAACTGCATTGGTTCACACCTTGGTCGAAGGTTCTCGATTGGCAACCGCCTTTTGCGAGGTGGTTCGTCGGCGGCAAGACCAACCTCAGCTACAATTGTCTGGACCGCCAGATCGAAGCCGGCAACGGCGCCAAGACGGCGATTTTGTGGGAAGGCGAACCGGGAGACAAGCGCCGTCTGACCTACGCAGAGCTGCTCGAAGAGGTCTGCCGCTTCGCCGGTGCTTTGCGCGGCCTGGGTGTGTCCGAGGGCGACCGCGTGGCCATCTACATGCCGATGGTGCCCGAAGCTGCTGTCGCCATGCTCGCGTGTGCTCGGATCGGCGCCGCACATTCGATCGTTTTCGGCGGCTTTGCGGCCGAGGCTCTGCGTGATCGCATTCACGACGCGCAGGCCAAGCTGGTGATCACCGCCGACGGTGGTTGGAGGCGCGGGAAGCCCTTGATGCTCAAGCCCATCGTCGACAACGCCGTGAACGATTGCCCGTCTGTGGAAAAAGTGGTGGTTCTCAAGCGCGTCGATGAACCCGTCGAGTGGACCGAGGGCCGGGATGTCTGGTGGCACGACGCTGTGCAAGCCGCGGAACCTGTACGAGAGGCCGTTCCGCTGGACTCCGAGCATCCGTTGTTCAT
>CAZKLE010000088.1:0-10494 GCA_964553415.1 uncultured Myxococcales bacterium | reverse complement strand
GAACAGAACGTAGTTGGTGACATCGACGACGTTATTGATCGGGCGCACTCCGCAAGCCGCCAGGCGCCTTTGCATCCACAGCGGCGAGGGTCCGACTCGTACTCCATCGATGAGAAGCCCCCGGTAGGCAAGACAGCCCGAACCTTCTTCGATCGAGACCGCCGGTGGTCCATGGCCGTCGCGGCTGCCCTGCGTTGCCGATTGCGGCTCTGCCGGCGAGCAAAGTTGTTCGAAAGCGCGCGTCGGTGTCCGTCGGCACACGGCAGCGACTTCGCGTGCGAGCCCGAGCAAACTCAAACAGTCGCCCCGATTGGGAGTAACGGCGATCTCCAGAATGCTCTCCCCGAGGCCGAGCGCCTCGGCGGCCGATCCGCCGACTTCGCTGCCGACGGGGAGGATGATGATCTCCTCTTCGCTGCCGACCGTCCCCAGTTCGGCCGCGGAGCAGAGCATCCCTTCGGAAACCTGCCCGCGGATTTTCGACTTTTTGATCTTGCCGCCGTCGGCCATACGCGCACCGGGCTTGGCCAACACTACCAGGTCGCCGGACTTCATGTTGGTCGCCCCGCATACGATCGCACGGCGGGAGTCGCCGTCGAACACAGAACACAGGCTCAGGCGGTCGGCGTTTGGATGCGGCTCGCGGCTCTCGATGCGCGCAACGACCAGCACATCCGCGGGGGGAGGCTGCGGACGTTCGATCGCTTCGACCTCCAGCCCCGACATCGTCAGCCTCTCGCTGATCTCCTCTACGGGAGGCAGAGCCTCGACGAGTTCGGAAAGCCAAGAAACTGGGACTCTCACCTTCTACAACACCTCAGAACTGTTCTAAGAATCGCATGTCGTTGACGTAGAATAAGCGAATGTCGTCGATGCGAAGCTTGAGCATGGCGATGCGCTCGACGCCGATCCCAAAGGCGAATCCCGTGTAGCGCTCGGCGTCGTACCCGACGCGGCGGAACACCTCGGGGTTCACCATTCCCGATCCGAGTACTTCGAGCCATCCGCTTCCCTTACACACGCGGCAGGCCGTCTGTACGGCCTTACCGGTTCCACCGCACATCACACACCCAATATCCACCTCCGCGCTCGGCTCGGTAAACGGAAAGTAACTAGGACGAAAACGTAGGGGCAGCTCGGCCCCGAAGGTTCGCCCGAGAAAGGCCGTCAGCACACCCTTGAGGTGGCGGAAGGTGATATCGGTGCCCACCATCAAACCTTCAATCTGATGGAACATCGGAGAGTGGGTAATATCGTCGTCGTGGCGATACACCGTGCCCGGCGCCACAATCATCAGCGGAGGGTCGCCGTTTTCCATCGTGCGGATCTGCACCGGAGAGGTATGCGTTCGAAGCAGCCTGCCTCCGTCGACGAAAAACGTGTCTTGCATGTCACGGGCCGGATGGTCGGCGGGGATGTTGAGGGCCTCGAAGTTGTGGAAATCGTCCTCGATCTCCGGGCCTTCGACAATGGAAAAACCGAGGGATCGGAATACGTCGCAGAGCTCGTCCATCACCGCCGAGAGCGGATGGATGTGCCCTCGGGGTTGCCCGGCGGCGGGCAGCGTGACGTCAAGCCGGGGACCTCGGAGCCGTTCGGCTCTGGCCTGCTGCGCCAAGCGCTCCACCCTGCCGGACACCGCCGCTTCGATGGTTTGTTTGACGGCATTGGCCAACTTTCCGCCTTTCGGCCGTTCCGCCGCAGACAGTCCGGACAGGGCACGCAAAACGCCGGTCAACGACCCCTTCTTACCAAGAACGCCGACCCGCACCTTCTCGAGCTCCGACGCGTCTCCGGCAGCTTCGATGCGCCGCAACGCCTCGGCCTCGATGTCGGCGAGCTGCGCCTCGATCGACGCCAAGCTGGGCGGCGCCGTAGTCACGCCGCCAGTTTCGATTTCGCTATCGTCACCAGCTCGTGGAAGGCATCGTGTTCATTGACGGCCATCTCAGCCAGGACTTTGCGGTCGATCTCGATGCCCGCGCGCTTGAGCCCGCAGATCAGGATCGAATAGCTGAGTCCCTCCAGACGTGCGGCCGCGTTGATGCGCACGATCCACAGACGACGGAAATCACGTTTACGCGCTTTTCGGTCTCGATAGGCGTAGGTAAGGCCCTTCTCGATGGTCTCCCGCCCCTGGCGGTACAATTTGCGTCCGCCGACATTGCCGCGTGCTGCTTTGAGCAGCTTCTTGCGACGGCGGTGCGCTTTGGTTCCTCTGGTCACCCTAGGCATGGTTCGCTCTCCTTAGTTCATCCGTACGGCAACAGGCGACGGATAGCGGCTTGGTCGCTCTTCGAGACCAGGCCCTGTTGACGTAGTTTTCGTTTCTGAGAGGTCGATTTATGGGTGAGGATATGACGCAAGTACGCTTTTTTCCGCCTGATCTTGCCGCGCGCTGTAAACGAAAATCGCTTCGCGGCCCCTCTTCTTGTTTTCACCTTCGGCATTTATTTCTCTCCTGACTCCGCGACTTTCTTCTCTTTCGTATCCCCGGCGCCCGGACCGGCAGCCTTGGCTGTTGTTTGCTTGACCGCCGCACCCGCCGGGCTCTTCAGCGGCACCACCATCAGCGACATATGGCGTCCTTCCATGCGCGGTGTACCGTCGGCGACGGCTACATCGGATATCGACTCCAGCACTCGTGCCAATGTTTCCCTGCCAAACTCGGGTCGCGTGATCTCCCGTCCCTTGAAAAACACCGAGATCTTCACCCGATGCCCCTTACCGAGAAAGCGCCGGATATGCCCCGTCTTGAAGTCTATGTCGTGAGCCTCGGTACGAGACCGAATCTTGACCTCTTTGACCGAGGACGCGGCCGACTTCGACTTGCGCTTGGATTCCTGCGTACGCTTACGCTGCTCGTAGCGATACTTATGGAAATCCATGATCCGGCAGACCGTCGGGCTGGCGTTGCCCGCCACTTCGACCAAATCCATGTCGCGCTCTTCGGCCAGCGAGATCGCCTTCTCGAAAATCACGATTCCAAGCTGGGAACCGTCCGAGTCGATCAAGCGAACCTCACGGGCACGGATCTGCGAATTAATTCTGGGACCTTCGTCTCTTGCTATGGGACACCTCCATTGCCGGCCGTCGTTTTTTCGGACAACCACCCGGCGAACTCTTCCGCCGCTAACGCACCGGGCTGAGACCCATCTCGCAGACGCGGACTGACGGTACCGTCTTCCACCTCGCGGTCGCCGATGACGGCGATGACAGGGACTTTCGCTTGCTGGGCTTCGCGGATTTTAAATCCAAGTTTTTCGTTTCTCAGATCGGCACGCACGCGGACCCCGGCGCGACGGAGTTCTTGCTCCACGCGCGCAGCGTACTCGTTTTGCTTGTCGGTTACCGTCACCAATCGTACCTGACAGGGAGCCAGCCACAGCGGCAAGGCCCCGCCCGTGTGCTCGAGGAGAATAGCGAAGAAGCGCTCGAGAGAGCCGAGGATGGCGCGGTGAATCATCACCGGCCGTTGCGTCGATCCCGAACTGTCGACGAACTCCAACTCGAAACGCTCCGGCAGCGAAAAATCGAGTTGCACCGTGCTCAGTTGCCATTCACGTTTCATCGCATCGAGCACGCAGAAGTCGATCTTCGGGCCGTAGAAGGCCCCATCCCCCGCATTGACCTCGAAGGGCCGCTGCGAAGTCTCGAGGGCCTGCTTCAGCGTCGCTTCGGCCCGTTCCCACATGGCGTCGCTACCGATGGATTTCTCGGGCCGGGTCGAAAGGTAAATGCGCGTTTCCTCGAAACCGAAATCCGCGTACGCGGTCAGGATCATCTCGATAACGGTGGCGATTTCGGACCCGACCTGCTCGGACGCGCAAAAGATATGAGCGTCGTCCTGGCTGAAGCTGCGCACGCGGGTGAGGCCGTGAACGACACCGGAACGTTCGAATCGATGCAATCGGCCGAAATCCGCGTAGCGAATCGGCAGGTCGCGGTACGAGTGGATCGTCTCGCCGTACATCAAGCAGTGGGTGGGGCAATTCATCGGCTTGACGGCAAACGAGCGCTCCTCGACCTCCGTGAAGTACATGTTCTCTTTGTAGTTTTCGTAGTGTCCCGAGCGGTGCCACAGCTCCACGTCGAGTATCTGCGGGGTGATCACCTCATGGTAGTCGTAGCGCGCGTATAGGTCGCGTATATAGCCGATCAGCAAATTGTAGAGGAGTGCGCCGTCGGGATGAAAAAACGGGGATGCAGGAGCTTCCTTGTGGAAACTGAACAAACCGAGCTGCACCCCAAGCTTGCGATGGTCGCGCTTCTTGGCTTCCTCGATGCGGGCAAGGTGTTGTTTGAGGGCCTTGGGATCCGCGAACGCCGTGCCGTAGATCCGCTGCAACATGGCGTTGTGCTCGTCCCCGCGCCAGTAGGCCCCGGCGACACTCGTTAGTTTGAAGGCCTTGATGCGACCGGTCGTCGGCAGATGCGGCCCACGGCACAAGTCGACGAATTCTCCCTGCCGATACAGACTGACCGTATCGTCGTCGATACCGGCGATGATCTCGACTTTGTAGTCCTCGCCCATCGAACGGAACAACTCGACGGCAGCCGCCTTGCTGACGACTTCACGGGAGACCGGCAAATTTTCCTTGGCGATCTTGCCCATCTCGCCGGTGATACGTTCGAGATCCTCGGGGGCGAAGCCGGGGGGATAGTAGAAGTCGTAGTAGAACCCATCGTCGATCACCGGACCAATGGTGACCTGGGCGTCGGGATACAAGCGCTTGACCGCTTGGGCTAGGAGATGAGCGCAAGAATGACGAAGCACCTCGATCCCTGCGGGAGTATCAATGGCTACCGGCTCGAGCCTGCAATCGGATTGCAGAGGGCTCGAGAGATCGATGAGAATGCCGTCGGCACAGGCGGCCACGACTTTACCGTTGGCAGACTTTCCGAGCGCCTCGGCCGCGGCGGCACCACGGCGGAGATCGAGGGAGGGACCGTTCCCGACGGTCACGGCAATCGTGTCAGACATGGGCTTGTTGGCTACCACTTTCGCGAAAGTAAGGTCACCGGGGAGCGGTGCGACCGCTTTTCATAGCCCCCGAGGCCCTTTCAACTGTTCGTGCAACTCCTCCCGCTCGTGCGCCTGGTAGGCACGGGCGGTTTCGAACCGCCGACCCCCACCGTGTCGAGGTGGTGCTCTACCACTGAGCTACGTGCCTGCGCGACGGCGATCATAAAATAGCCCTACCGTGTAACAATGCCCTGCCCTACAGTCAACATGCCTGCCTCCGATTGACGTGACCAGCCCGGACATGAGATGATCCCCGCAGATGTGGCTGCCGTACTGACCAAAGAGCAGATCGTCTCCGTTTTCCTATTCCTGGCCCTCGGCGTCCTGCTCTTCCTGCTCCTCGACCTTCTGGCTCCCTATGCAGTTCCGGTGGGCTGGGCGATCATCCTCGCCGTCGTTTTTTTTCCCCTCCATCGCATCATTGCGGCGCCGTTGGCCAAGCAGCCCAGCCTGGCCGCAGGGACATCCACGTTCTTGGTGTTCGCCGTCGTTGTCGTACCCACCCTGCTACTCTCCGGCGTCATCGCCCGTGAAGCCATAGACGGGTACCAGAACCTGGCGTCCTACGTCGGCCAGACCGGCTATGCCGAGATCCTCAACCGCGTCGGCAGCGTCTGGCCGATCGAACCGGTGTGGCATTGGGCCAAGGACCGCATGGCGGCCGCCGACAGCGACCCGACTTCTTTTCTGCTCTCGGGCCTTCGTTGGCTGAGCGAGATGGCGGCCACTCGCGCGGCACAGATCGCCCGCAACGTTGTCGGATTCTTCATCGCGACCGGCATCCTCGTTTTCACTCTATTTTTCGCTTTCCGCGACGGCCCCGAGTATCTCGAACGCTTCATCACGGCCATCCCCATGGCCGAAGCCGACCGCGACAAGCTGTTCAACAGCCTGCAGATTACCATTCGCGCCGTCGTTCAAGGCTTGACGGTCACGGCTGCGATCCAAAGCGTCCTCGTTGGGCTGGCCCTGTGGCTCCTGGCCGTACCGTTCAGCTTGCTGCTGGCGACGGCCGCTTTCTTCCTCGCCTTCCTACCGATCGGCGGTGCAGCACTGGTGTGGCTGCCTTGCGCTGCCGGCCTGCTTTTGACCGGCCATCTCGCCAAAGGCCTGATCCTGATCGCCTGGGGGGCGACCGCCGTTTCTTCGATCGATAACGTCGTTCGCCCCATTCTGATCGGCAGCCAGGCGCGGATCTCCACGCCCGTTCTCTTCTTTGGAATCATCGGCGGGCTACAGGCCTACGGATTGATCGGATTGTTCGTCGGTCCTTCTCTGCTGGCGGCTTTCGCCTGCCTGTTGGCGATCTACCGCGAGCGCTACGTGGAAAATCCGACACTACCTTTGCCACCGCACGAGTTCGAGGACTGATTCACATGGCATAGGGCCACCGCGGTCGCGTCAGACGTTGAAGCGAAAGTGGGCGATATCGCCGTCGGCTATAATGTAGTCCTTACCCTCTACGCGCGCCTTGCCCGCGTGAC
This sequence comes from uncultured Myxococcales bacterium, assembly GCA_964553415.1. Classification (GTDB taxonomy): domain Bacteria; phylum Desulfobacterota; class Binatia; order UBA1149; family JAJCZL01; genus CAZKLE01. The sequence continues at coordinate 3,984 of CAZKLE010000088.1, read as the reverse complement.
GGCAGCCGGCCTCTCCGCCCAGTTCGATGTAGTCATCATAACCGATGATCTCGGCACGGATGAAACCACGCGCGATGTCGCTGTGGATTTTCCCGGCGGCTTCGAGGGCACTGCTGCCACGGCGCAACGGCCACGCGCGAACCTCGTCTTCACCGGCGGTCAGGAAGGCTATCAGATCGAGCAATGCGTAACATGCTTGCACGAAGCGCTCCCCCGCAGCTCGCCCGAGGCCGAGGTCGGCTAGGAACTCGGCCCGCTCTGCGGGCTCGAGTCGTGAGATTTCCCATTCGATCGGCGCCGACATCACCAGGACCGGGTGCCCCTGGGCTTGGACAGTTCCGTTCCCGACGGCGATTTCCGCCTCGCTCACGTTGGCCAGCACCAAGCGCGGTTTCAGAGTCAGAAATTTATACGGAGACAAGATCGACAGATGCTGCTCGTCAAGCTCGAGCGCGCTCAGCTCCCGGTCCTCTTCGAGAGCCTGTAGACAACGAGTGAGCGTCTCCGTCTCCATGGGATCGCCCTTCTCACGCCTGAGCCGGTCGAGTCGTTTCTCGATCACAGCCTGATCGGCAAGCAATAGTTCCGCGTGGAAGGCCGCACTTTGCGAGCGCAACACGGACGGGTCCTCGCCCGCGAAGCATCCGACAACCTCCGCGAGCACGTCAAGATTTCGCATCTGCCCCAAGACCGAGGCCGAAATCGACGACGGCCCGAACGAGCCCGCTGCAAAATCTTGGAAAACGATCTCAGCGTAGGTGGTCTTACGCGGATGGCAGAGGGCCGACAGCCGATCGACACGTTCGTCGGGCACACGAATGGTGCCGAGCCCACCTTTGCCGGCGGACGGGTCGACGCCGCTCAACGCGGCGAAGACCGTCGACTTGCCGGCGGCAGCAAATCCAACCAAACCAACTTTCACGACATTCCGGCCTTCACCGCGCCGGCCCGGGCGACACTTCGAACAATCCCGTCAATCTTCGTCGGCCGGTCCAATATCCGCATCGGCATCGGTTACCGCGTCGGCCTCGGCCGGCGGAGCTGTCGGCACTGTCTGTCGAGTCGACGTCGGCGTATCATCACCGTCGACCGATTCATCGACGAGTTCGCCTCCCTGCGCAACGACCTTTACAACGAGCTTGGTCGTAACATCGTGGCCGACGCGGATCACCACTTCGTGATCACCGATCTCCTTGATCGGCGTCTTCAGGTCAATTCTGCGGCGGTCGATGTCGAAGCCCTTCTCGTCGAGCATTTTTTTGATGTCGTGGTTACTCACCGAGCCGAACAGTTTTCCGCCGCGTCCCGCACGCATCTCGATCTCGACGGTCTGTTTGGCGAGCGCCTCGGCCATGGCATCCACCGAGCCTCTCTGCTTGAGACGTTTGGCTTCGATGACGCGCTTGGCGTGCTCAATCTGCTTGAGATTGCGGTCGTCGGCGGCTACGGCAAGTCCTCGCGGAAAAAGATAGTTTCGGGCATATCCCGACCTCACGCTGACAATCTCGCCGATGATCCCGAGGTCGGGAACGTCCTCACGTAATATGATGCGCATGCTTCACCCTCCCGTCGTCTCCGTCAGCCCCGTGAGTACGGGAGCAAGGCTGCGTTGCGGGCGCGTTTGATCGCACGCGCGAGGCCTCGCTGATGTTTGGCGCAGGTCCCCGTTGTACGACTGGGAATCACCTTTCCCCTTTCGGTCAGATAATCCTGCAGCACCTCAACCCATTTATAGTCCTGCTTCAGGGTCTTGTCGGCACACCAACGGCATACCCGCCGTCGCCCGCGTCCGCGCCGCGGCGCTCCACGGCGATACCCGCCACCGCCCCGAGAGTCCCTGCCGCCGCCACCCGGGCGTGGCCCACGCGCAGGTGCAGACGTAGTGCCGGTTGCCGGTCCGCCTGGTGTCGCCCGGGTCGGCGTCGCCCGCGTCGGCGTTGGCGTCGTGGTTGCCGAAGCCCCCTCGCCCGCAGCCGGCGTGCCGGACGCCGGCCGATGCTGTTCTTCGCCTGGTTTGTCTTCAGCCATCGTTATGCTGCTCCTTGGAGACCGCTTCGCTAGGGGGCGCCGCTTCTGCAGGCTTCGTCTGTTCGCTACTGCTCCGGACCGCCGGCGGTTTCGACCGCAGTTCGCTGAGCGGAACATCCTCGCGTTCACGAGTGGGCTCGCGGCGACGGTCCTCGGGTAGGCCTGTGTGCTCTTGCTGTACGCTCATGAAGCGGACAACGCCTTCTGTAATCCGCATCGTACGCTCCAACTCGCCTACAACCTCGGGAGCGGCGCTATACTCGAGCAGATGATAATTGCCCTGCGACTGTTTCTTGACGGGGTACGCCAACTCGCGCAACCCCCAGGAATGATTGGCATCGAGCCGGCCACCGCCATCGCGGATGATGCTTTCGAACCTCGACATCAGTTCCGGCGCTTTTTCTCCAAGCTCGGTGCTCAACACCACCAACGTTTCATAAGGACGCATGCGATACCTCTGTAAACCTCATCGGTCAGACCAACAAGGGGGCTATAACCAACGATACAATCGACATCAATTTGATCAGGATGTTCATGGACGGTCCCGACGTATCCTTGAAGGGATCGCCGACGGTATCACCAACGACGGCAGCATGATGAGCGTCCGTCCCCTTGCCCTCACCGGCAAGATCTCCTTTTTCGATCGACTTCTTGGCGTTATCCCAGACTCCTCCGGCGTTCGCCATCATCAGCGCAAGAAGCACCCCGGAAAGAGTGGCACCGGCCAACATGCCGCCGAGAGCCTCGGCGCCGAAGAGAAACCCAACGGCCACCGGGGAGATCACGGCGGTGAGCCCGGGAACAACCATTTCATGCAGGGCGGCACGCGTCGAGATATCGACACAACGAGCCGAATCCGGCTTGACGCCCTCCTTGCCTTCGAGCAAGCCGGGGATCTCACGGAACTGCCGCCGGATTTCCGTCACCATCTCGCCGGCGGCCTTGCCGACCGAGGTCATGGTGAGCGCCCCAATCACGAAGGGCAGTACACCTCCCAGGAACAAGCCGATCACCACCGTCGGGTCGGTGATCTCGATCGACAGTGGCGCGGCGTGGCCTGTGAGGGCACGAGCGTGATTGACCGCCTGCGCATAGGCGGAGAACAGTGCCAACGCGGTCAGCGCCGCCGATCCGATCGCGAAGCCCTTACCGATGGCCGCGGTAGTATTGCCGAGTGCATCCAATCCATCGGTGACTGCCCGCACCTCCGGACCCAACTCGGCCATTTCCGAAATGCCGCCGGCGTTGTCGGCGATCGGCCCATAGGCATCCACCGTCATGGTTACGCCCACGGTGGCGAGCATACCCACCGCGGCAATGCCGATCCCGTACAGCCCCGCCATCGAATTGGCGACGAAGATCGTCCCGCAGATGACCAACACCGGCAAGGCGCAACTCTCCAGGCCGACGGCCAAGCCATTGATAATGTTGGTCGCCGATCCCGTCTTCGAGGCTTCCGCCACGCGCCGGACCGGTGCGCCGGAAGTGTAGTACTCGGTGATCAATCCGATCGCTATGCCTCCGACGGTTCCGAACAGGACCGCCATCCACACCGATGTGCTCACCGGGCTGAAAAAGATGAGGAGCAGGGCCAGCAAGAGAAAGAGCGCCGCGGCGACGAAGGTTGAATAGCGAAGCGCCGCCTGTGCCCCGATTCCCTTCAACATGCGCATCGAGAATATCCCGGCCAGAGAAGCAAACAGACCGATGACCGCCATTGCCAACGGCAACATCATCAGCGTGGTGCGAACCGACTCGGGGTCGGCATGCCCGGAGGCCAAAGCGTGCAGCTTCGTGGCACCAAGCGTCGCGGCAATCGCGATCGAGGCAATCAAGGAGCCTACGTAGGATTCGAAGATGTCGGCGCCCATACCGGCGACATCGCCGACATTATCGCCGACGTTGTCGGCGATCACCCCGGGGTTGCGCGGGTCGTCCTCCGGGATGCCCGCCTCG
>CAZKLE010000087.1:0-10785 GCA_964553415.1 uncultured Myxococcales bacterium | reverse complement strand
ATCTTCCGCGCTCGCGTCGACCCGGACTCAGCGTCGCCTACGTTGACCACGGCATGCAGCCCGACCGCCACCTGCGTGAGGCCGCGCAGGTGGCCACTCACGCGCAGCGCCTGGGGCTCGACTCTCACTGCCTGCACACCGGCAACCCCGGCCACAGGGACGAAGCCGCTCTGCGCGCAATGCGCTACACCGCCCTCGAGGACTGTGCCGCGCAAGTCGGATGCCGGTGGATTGCCACCGGTCACACGCTGGACGATCAGATTGAGACGATTCTGTTTCGTCTGCTGCGGGGAAGCGGACGCTTGGGTATGGGCGGTATCGCGCCGCGCCGCGGTCTATGGATCCGCCCCTTACTGGCGATCCGCCGCGAGGAACTGCAAGCCATCCTGTCTCGCCGCGGCCTCAGCTGGAGCGAAGACCCGAGCAACGCCGATCGCCGCTACACACGCAATCGTCTTCGCAGCGATCTCGTACCGTCGATCGAGGCCGAGATCGGTGGCGCCGGCCTGGCGCGCTTGGCACGGGCGTCGAGACGCTGGCGCGAAGAGGACCGTCTGCTCGAAGATTTGGCCGGCCGAGACTACGCCTACGCAGTCCGCGACGGTGCCGTCGACCTGGTCGCCCTGCGCGGCAGCCAGGCGCCCTTGCGGGCACGCGTACTTCGACGCTGGTTGCGCGAAGCCGGCGTGGCCGGCGCCATCGACCTGGCCCATGTCGAAGCACTCGAGGCCTTGGCGCGCTCGGATGAGGACAGCGGCAGCATCGACCTACCGGGATTGACTATTCGTCGCCGCTCGGGGCGCCTGACGGCACGGCTCCGCAGCTCGCCCGCGCCCTCTGTTTGCGACATCCCAGCCAAGCAAACGCCTTGAGGTTTGGTTGAACGGCCCGCCAGCGCTAAAATCCCTTGCTGGCTGGAGGCGACCGTGTTAGTTGTTTCGCTGGGTACGTGTCCGTGACTGCATCGTGCCGCTGTGCCCACGAACGGCGGCATATCTCGAACTATTTATGAACCAACTGTCCCGTAATCTCGCATTGTGGCTCGTTTTGGGCCTGATGGTCCTACTGCTGTTCAACATCTTCCAAGGCCAACAGCCCAAAGATCAAGAAATGGGCTACAGCGATCTCATCAGTGCCGTCGATGAGGGGCGGGTCGACGAGGTCACCATCGAAGGCAACAGCATCAAGGGCACCATCGACGGCAGCAAGCGCTTCCGTAGTTACGGCCCGCAGGAAGACGCGATCAAGCGCTTCATGGACTCGAAGACGCAGGTTACGGTCAAGCCGAAGGCCAACGACCCCTGGTACGTCGTGCTGTTGGTGCAGTGGTTCCCCATGCTGCTGCTGGTAGGTGTGTGGATCTTCTTCATGCGGCAGATGCAGATGGGCGGCGGCAAGGCCATGGCTTTCGGTAAGAGCAAGGCCAAACTGCTCAACGAAAATCAGCACAAGGTCACCTTCAACGATGTCGCCGGTATCGACGAACCGAAAGAAGAACTCGAAGAAATCATCGCATTCCTTCGCGATCCCAAAAAATTTACGCGTCTGGGCGGGCGTATCCCCAAAGGGGTGTTATTGGTCGGGGCACCGGGCACCGGGAAAACCCTGCTCGCACGCGCTGTCGCCGGCGAAGCGGGTGTGCCGTTCTTTTCGATTTCGGGCTCGGATTTCGTCGAAATGTTCGTCGGCGTGGGTGCTTCGCGTGTCCGCGATCTGTTCGTGCAGGGCAAGAAGAACGCTCCCTGCATCATTTTCATCGACGAGATCGACGCCGTCGGCCGTCATCGCGGTGCCGGCCTCGGCGGAGGTCACGACGAACGCGAACAAACGCTCAACCAGCTTCTCGTCGAAATGGATGGTTTCGAGTCCAACGAAGGCGTGATCATGGTCGCCGCCACCAACCGCCCCGACGTCCTGGATCCGGCCCTGCTCCGACCCGGTCGCTTCGACCGACGCATCGTCGTGCCCAGGCCCGACGTGCGCGGGCGCGAGGGCATTCTCAACGTCCATACCCGCAAAGTGCCCCTCGGCGACGATGTGGACATGCAGGTCCTGGCCAAGGGCACACCGGGTTTTGCCGGTGCCGACCTCGAGAACCTCGTCAACGAAGCGGCTCTCGATGCGGCCCGCCTCGGTCAAGACAAAGTCACCCAATCCAACTTCGACCTTGCCAGAGACAAGGTCATGATGGGCAGCGAGCGGCGCTCGCTGGTGCAGAGCGATGCCGAGCGGCGCAACACCGCTTACCACGAGTCCGGTCACGCATTGGTGGCGCGAATGCTCAAAGGCACCGACCCCGTCCACAAGGTGACCATCATCCCCCGTGGCATGGCCCTCGGCGTAACCCAGCAACTGCCCGAGGAGGACCGTTACAGCTACGGGAAAAGTTTTCTGATCAACAATTTGATCATCCTTTTCGGTGGACGCGTGGCGGAAGAACTCATTCTCCATGATGTAACCACCGGCGCCGGCAACGACATCGAGAAGGCCACCGACCTGGCCCGAAAAATGGTCTGCGAGTGGGGAATGAGCGAAGAGCTGGGGCCGATCGCCTATGGCAAGCCCGACGCCGAGGTTTTCCTGGGAATGGACCTTCAGCAGCAACGCGAGTACTCGGAAGAAACCGCCGACAGCATCGACAAGGCGGTCAAACGAATCCTCAACGAGGCCTACGCGAAAGCCAAGCAAATCCTCAAGGCTAACCTTAATATTTTACACTCGATGGCCGCCGCCTTGCTCGAGCGCGAGGTTCTCAACGGCAGCGAGATCGACGAGATTATCGCCGCCAACGGGGGCAACCTGCCCTCGGCGGGTCTCGGCGCCAACCCGGCCTAAATCAGCCTCGAGGGAACGAGGGGTGCAAGAATGACGGCCAGCGGACGAAAACTCTTCGGTACCGACGGTATTCGCGGCGTCGCCAACATCGAACCCATGACGCCCGAAACGATCCTGCGGCTGGGCCGTGCGGTCGGCCGCTACTTCCAGACCTCGGGGGAACGCCGCCACAAGGTCGTCATCGGCAAGGACACGCGTATCTCGGGCTACATGATCGAAACCGCGTTGTCGTCGGGACTGTGCTCTATGGGCGTCGATGTTCTGCTGGTCGGACCCATGCCGACACCGGGCATAGCCTTTCTCACCCGCAGTCTGCGCGCCGATGCCGGCGTTGCCATCTCGGCCTCGCACAATCCCTTCGAGGACAACGGCATAAAGTTTTTCGGCCCCGACGGATTCAAGCTGGCCGATGCGGCGGAACGAGAGATCGAGAGCCTGATGGAGGGCAGCGAAATCGATCGCGCGCGACCGACCGCCGGAGGAATCGGCAAAGCCTTCCGCATTGACGACGCCACCGGACGCTACAACGTGTTCTTGAAAACCGTCGTTCCCCGCGAGCTGACTCTCGACGGTCTGCGCATCGTCATCGACTGCGCGAACGGTGCCGCCTACCGGGTTGCACCGGCAGTCCTTTCCGAGCTCGGCGCCGAAGTCATCAGCCTCGGGGTGACGCCCGACGGCTTCAACATCAACGAGGACTGCGGGGCCTTACATACCGAGTCGCTTCGCCAACGAGTGTTGCGCGAGGGCGCATCGGTCGGGCTCGCCCTGGACGGTGACGCCGATCGCGCCATTCTCATCGACGAACTCGGCGAAGAAGTTGACGGCGACCATGTCATGGCGATTCTCGCCTGCGCGATGGCCGAACACGGACAACTCGCCAAGAGCACCGTCGTCGGTACGGTGATGTCGAACCTCGGACTCGAAGTCGCCCTGCGAGATCACGACATTCGCCTCGAACGCGCAGCCGTCGGCGACCGTTACGTCGTCGAGAGGATGCGCGAAGGCGGCTTCAATCTCGGTGGCGAACAATCGGGCCACATCATTTGTCTTGATCACGCCACCACCGGTGACGGCATGACGACCGCGCTGGCGGTCTTGAGCATCGTGCAGAAAAGCGGGAGCCGCCTGTCCGAGTTAAAAACAGTCCTGCGTAAGTTCCCGCAGACCTTGATCAACCTGCGCGTCAAGGAAAAGCCCGATCTTACGACCGTCCCCGACGTAGCCGCCGCGGTTCGTGAGGCCGAAGGCGCGCTCGGCGACCGAGGTCGCGTACTGGTGCGTTACTCGGGAACCGAGCCTCTGGCCCGCGTCATGGTCGAAGGCGAGGCGGCCGACACCGTGAGCGAGTACGCGCGTCGCATTGCAGCCGCCATCGAAAACCACCTTGGCTGACCCCATTCGCCTAGGCGTCAACGTCGACCACGTCGCTACCCTACGACAGGCGAGGGGGACCGACTACCCCGATCCCCTACAGGCGGCGCTGGCGGCCGAGCGGGCCGGGGCAGGCGGCATTACCATCCACTTGCGGGAGGATCGCCGTCACATCCAAGATGACGACGTCGTGCGCATGAAGGCGGCCATCGCGACCAAACTGAATTTGGAGATGGCGGCAACCGAGGAAATGGTCTCGATCGCCGAGAAGATCGCGCCCGCCGCCGTTTGCCTGGTTCCGGAAAAGCGCGAGGAACTCACAACAGAGGGCGGCCTGGCGGTGGCCGGCCACGAACAAGCCCTGGCGCCGGTAGTAGCGCGCCTGAGCCGAGCCGGTGTTGAGATCAGTTTGTTCGTCGATCCCCTGGCCGACGAAATCGAAGCTTGCGCCGCCGTCGGCGCGGCGGTCGTGGAGTTACACAGCGGTGCCTACGCCGATGCCCGCACGAGCGGCGCTCGGCAGGCCGAACTGGCCAGGCTGCGCGAAGCCGCCTCTCGTGCCGCCGCTTGCGGACTGCAGGTCAACGGCGGTCACGGCCTGACATTGGACAACGTTGGCGCCGTGGCTGTGATCCCCGAAATGGTCGAACTCAACATCGGCCACAGCATCGTCTGCCGAGCCATCCTTGTCGGCATGGAAGAAGCCGTGCGCGAGATGCTTGCCGCGTGCCGCGAGGCGGAAGGATAGAGGCTACGGCCAAGACCGTGTTTGCATCCGACTTTACGCCTGTGCTCGGCCGCGACGATATGCGCACCCTCGACCGGGCTACCATAGAAGGGGGCACCGACTCGCTCGAACTCATGGAACGAGCCGGGCATTGCATCGCCGTCGCCATACAACAGCATCGCGGCGATCTCCTCGCACAGGCGCCATCGCAAGCACGCGTCGTGATCATCGCCGGTGCCGGCAACAACGGCGGCGACGGCTACGTTCTCGCTCGCTTGCTCGGTGCAGCGGGCTGGTCGGCGCAGATCGCCCAGGTAGGAGGCGAGCCGAAAGCCGGAGGCGACTGCGCGGTCAATCGCGAGCGTTGGCTGGCCGGCGGCGGCTCGGTGCTCGACGGCGGACAGTTGCTCAATCTTCTCGCCAACCGACAGACGCCCGAGTTCGACCTGGTCGTCGATGCTTTGTTGGGCACCGGTCTGGACCGCGACCTGGAAGGCGAGACCGCCGTCGTCGTCGAGGCCGTCAACCAATACGCCTTGCGGAAGTCCGTGGCCGTAGTCGCCGTCGATATCCCTTCGGGGCTGTGCGCCGATACCGGCAGGGTGCTGGGTTGTGCCGTACAGGCACGCCTAACGGTGAGTCTCGGCGCCGCCAAACCCGGCCTCTTTCTCGGCCGGGGACCCGATTTCGCCGGCCGCGTGGAAGTCGCCGATATCGGTCTGCTCCGTGCTGAGGACGCCGGCATCGAAACCTTGGGCCAGGTCATCGACGCGCGCAGCTGTGCAGCCTGGTGCAAACCGCGCCCGGCCACTACCCACAAGGGGAAGCTCGGCCACGTGCTGATCATCGGTGGATCACTCGGAAAGACCGGCGCACCATTGCTGGCCGCCCGCGGAGCCTTGCGGGCCGGAGCGGGCCTGGTCACCGTCGGCGTTCCTGCCGGTCTGGCGGCTCAGACCGATGCCGCCCTGGCCGAAACCATGACCCTCGCCTTGCCCGACAACGGCCAAGGGGCCCTTGCCGAAGGTGCCTGGAAGGACCTTGCCGAAGCTCTGCGCGGCTACGATGCGATCGCCATCGGACCGGGCCTAGGCACCGAGCTCGCCGTTCGCGACTTCGTCATCGAACTGGTCCGCAACTATCCCGGCAAACTCATCGTCGATGCCGACGCTCTCAATGTGCTGGCCGCGTCCAGGCTGAATCTCGGCGTCATGTTCACCAAACGTAAGCGCTCGGGCCACGGCGCCACGATCCTGACGCCGCACCCCGGAGAGGCGGCGCGCATTCTCGCCGTCGATGCCGACGATATTCAAGCCGACCGTTTGCAAGCCATCGAGGAACTGACCTTCGACGGCCCGGCCACTTGGGTGCTCAAAGGTGCGGCCACGCTGGTCGCGCAACGCGATCGCTTGGCATTTAACGGTTCCGGCAACGCGGGGATGGCCAGCGCCGGCATGGGCGACGTACTCGCCGGCGTTTGCGCCGCGGTCACCGTCAGGAGCCAAGACGCTTTTCGCGCCGCCGCAATCGCCGTCCATGTGCACGGCTTGGCCGGTGATCTACTCGCCCGACGGCTGGGAGGGCCCGGTTTCCTGTCCTCGGAAGTCGCCGATACAATCCCGCAGGCCTTCACGGCTTTAGCCGCGCCGCGCTTCCCGCATGAGCAACTCAACTTCCATTCTCAGCTTCGAACTGACGACGAGTACAGCTGAGCAGACCGAAGCCCTGGCCACAGGACTAGCCGCGACCTTGCCGGCCGGAACCACCGTCGGTCTCAGCGGGCCCCTGGGTGCCGGCAAGACCTGCTTCGTGCGCGGCCTGGCTGCAGGGCTGGCCATCGACCCCGGTCAAGTCTGCAGCCCGTCCTTCGTGTATCTGGTCGAGTACCAGGGCGGGCAACAACGCCTGGTTCATGCCGACCTGTACAGGCTCGAAGATCTGCCCTGCGATCAGACCGGGCGGGTGTTCGAATCCATCGGCCTCGGCGAGGCCATCGACAGCGACGCCGTAACGGTGGTCGAATGGTGGCGGCACTACCGCGGGCCGCAGCCGCAACGGCTCGTGAATGTTGAGTTTTCGATCGATTCCATCGAGGATAGGACGATTCGCTTGGACCTTGTAGGCGGTCGGCTCGAGGCGTGCGGCGAGTTTTTGCGCGAGTGCACGCGGGCCTAGCCGCATTCTTCTCAGCGACAGACCATGGCCGACAAGCAACGCAAATGCATGGTACAGAAGTACGGCGGCAGCTCGGTCGCCGATGCCGGCCGTCTGCGCGCCGTCGCCGCCCGCATCAAGGATGCCCGTCTCGAGTGCGACGGCGTGGCCGTCGTGGTTTCGGCGATGGCCGGCGAAACCAACCGCCTGATCGGTCTGGCCCAATCCGTGACCGATTTTCCGTCAGGCCGTGAGCTCGATGTGCTGCTCTCCAGCGGCGAACAAGTCGCGGCGGCGTTGTTGACCATGGCGTTGATCGAAAACGGCGTTCCCGCCGTCAGCCTACTCGGCGATCAAGTGCGCATCGCAACCGATTCCTCCTTCGGCCGGGCACGCATCAAGTCAATCGACGTTGCGCGTGTCGAGGAGGTCTTCGCGCAAGGAGCGGTTGCCGTCGTGGCGGGTTTTCAAGGCGTGGACGCCGACCACAACATCACCACACTGGGTCGCGGCGGTTCCGACATGAGTGCGGTGGCCTTGGCCGCCGCACTGAATGCCGACTTGTGCGAGATCTATTCCGACGTAGCCGGTGTGTTTACCACCGACCCGCGCGTTTGTCCGCAGGCGATAAAATTGAGCCGCATTTCCTACGACGAAATGCTCGAACTGGCCGGTGTCGGCGCCAGGGTCTTGCAAACCCGATCGGTGGAGTGCGCCAGCCGCTACCGCGTTCCCGTACACGTGCGCTCGAGTTTCAGCGACGAAGAGGGAACCTGGGTGGTTTCCGAGGATCAGATCATGGAAGAAGTACTTGTTTCCGGAGTTGCCTACGAACGCGACGAAGCCAAAGTGACCGTCCACGGGTTGCCCGACTCCCCGGGCCTGGCCGCGTCGGTGTTCGGCGCTCTGGCCGATGCCGGGTTGGTCATCGACATGATCGTCCAGACCGCCACCATCGGAGAGGACGACCGCACGGACATCACGTTCACGGTCGCCACCAAGGATCTGCGCGAAGCGATCGCGATCATGAACGAGGTAGCCGATAGGGTCGGTGCCCGCGATGTAATCTCGAGCGACGAAGTCGCCAAGGTTTCCGTTGTGGGTCTCGGGATGCGCAACCACGCCGGTGTCGCCTCGCGGATGTTCCGCGTGCTCGCCGACGAGGGCATCAACATCCAAATGATCTCGACCTCCGAGATCAAGATCTCGGTGATCATCGACGCAACCTTGGTCGACAAGGCCGTCAACGCCCTCCACAAAACCTTCATCGACGGTGAGGCTGCGGCCGCGCAGGCGCATTGACGTGAGCAAAGCCAAACGAATCGACATCTACGACACCAGCCTTCGCGACGGCACCCAGGGCGAGAGCGTCAGTCTGACGGTGGCCGACAAGCTGACCATTGCCGAAAGGCTCGACGACATCGGCGTGGCCTACATCGAGGGAGGGTGGCCGGGATCGAACCCACGGGACGCAGAGTTTTTTCGCTTGGCCGGCGGGCTGAAACTGAAGCAGGCGCGGATCGCGGCCTTCAGTTCTACATTGCGGCCGGGCAAGAAGCCGTCGGAAGACGCCAACATGAAGGCACTGGTGGCGTCGAAAGCGCCGGTGACGACGATTGTCGCGAAAACCTGGGACATGACCGTGCGCGAAGACCTGCGCATCGGCTTGGAGGCCAACCGCGAGCTGATCCGCAACACCATCGCCTATGTGCGTAAGCGTTTTGAAACCGTGATCCTCGACGCGGAACACTACTTCGACGCCTACGACGCAAACCCAGGCTACGCATTGGCTTGTCTGCGGGCGGCCACCGAAGCCGGCGCCGACGTCCTGTGCCTGTGCGACACCCGCGGCGGTGCGTTACCGGCCGCGGTCGAGGAGGCCGTCACCGCTGCCGCGGGCTTGGGCGTCGCCCTCGGCATCCATTGTCACAACGACTCCGGCCTGGCCGTGGCCAACTCGATGCGCGCGGTCATCGCCGGGGCAACGCAAGTGCAGGGCACCATCAACGGCATCGGCGAACGCTGCGGCAATGCCAACCTGTGCACCATCATCCCCAACCTACAACTCAAGATGGGTTATCGATGTGTCAGTGCCAAGCAGTTGGGCAAGATCGCGGAGCTTTCGCGACTGGTCTACGAGTTGGCCAACATGGAACCGGCCAAGAGTCAGCCCTACGTCGGCCGCTCCGCCTTCGCCCACAAAGGGGGTCTGCATGTTTCGGCCGTGCGAAAGAAGCGCGAGACCTACGAACACATCGACCCGGCTCTGGTCGGCAACGAACAGCGCGTTCTACTTTCCGATCTTTCCGGTCGCAGCAACGTCGAATTCAAAGCCCGTCAGTTCGGCATCGACGTCGAAGGCCGAGCCGATGAACTCAAGAGCCTGCTCGGAGAGCTCAAACAGCTGGAGAACTCCGGCTTTCAATTCGAAGGCGCCGAGGCCTCCTTCGAATTGCTCATGCACCGCAGCCTGCACAACCGTCTCGAGTTTTTCAAGCTCAAAGGCTTCCGCGTCATCGACGAGAAGCGGGTCGAGGGCCAGGCGACGGTATCGGAGGCTACGGTGATGATCGAAGGCCCCGACGGCCAGATCGAACACACCGCCGCCACGGGCAACGGCCCGGTGCACGCCCTCGATCGCGCGCTGCGCAAGGCGCTGGTCGAGTTCTACCCGCAAATCCAAGAGGTGCAACTCTACGACTACAAGGTCCGTGTGCTCGCCGGCAGCGACGGTACCGGCAGCCTGGTGCGCGTGTTGATCGAGTCGGGGGATTCACAATCGCGGTGGGGCACGGTCGGTGTGTCACACAACTTGGTCGAAGCCAGCTGGCAGGCCCTCGTCGACAGTCTGATCTACAAACTACACAAAGACGGCGTCAAGCACGCCAAGCGCGCCTGCGGGTGAAAGGACCGGCTCGCTACTTCGATCACAACGCCTCGGCGCCGACGCGCCCCGAGGTATGCGAAGCTGTCTGCGAAGCTATGTCGGCGACTGTCGGAAACCCTTCGAGCATGCATTCCGAAGGGCGCCGCAGCGCAGCGCTGCTCGACGACGCGCGCCGCAGAATCGCCGCCGTTGCCGGCGTGCTCCCGCGAAGGATCATTTTCACTTCGGGAGCCACCGAAGCAAACAACCTGGCGCTGCGCGGAGCGCTCGCGCACCGTCCGGGATTGCGACTGGTCAGCTCCACGATCGAGCACGCTTCGGTTCTTGTCACGCTGAAGGATCTTGCCGATCGCGGCGCCGATGTCGTTATCGTCGACGTCGACAGCGACGGTCACCCCGACTACGCCGCTCTCGAGCGAGCCGTCTCGGAACGCTTTTCGCTGGTCAGTCTCGGCTGGGCCAACGGCGAGAGCGGGCACGTGGCGGACCTCGAACGGATTTTGCATGCCGTCTCTCCCGCGGCCATCTTGCACTTGGATGCCGCACAAATCTTCGGACGCCTGCCCATTCGCTTGCAACGAGACGGCCTCGATATGATCTCTCTGTCCGCCCACAAAATCGGCGGGCCGACCGGTGCCGGTGTACTGATCGCCCCCGACGGCGACTGCATAGACCCCTGCCTCACCGGCGGCCCTCACGAAAACGGATTGAGGGCGGGAACCGAAAACGTGCCGGCTATCCTCGGCATGGTGGTGGCCTTGAGCCTAGCCGCTGAGCAAGCGGAGGCTGAAGCCCATCGCCTGCGCAC
>CAZKLE010000086.1:0-10863 GCA_964553415.1 uncultured Myxococcales bacterium | reverse complement strand
GTCGGCAGCGTAAAGAGAATCTGTTCAAGCGCGCAGCATACAAGTCTTTTTATTGGCTGTTACGGAAGGTCTCGTACTTGGATATTCCACTCGACAGTGGGGATTTTTCGCTCATGGATCGGCGCATCGTTTCGCAGTTGCGTGCCATGCCCGAACGCAATCGCTTTGTGCGCGGACTACGGACCTGGGTGGGATTCCAGCAGACCGGCTATCCCTACGAGCGTAGTTCGCGCTATGCGGGACAATCAAAATACACATTGGGTCGGCTGATGCGCTTGGCTTTCGATGGGCTGATTTCCTATTCGTATGTTCCGTTGAGGCTTGTGAGCAATATCGGGATGTTGGTATCGGTGGCCGCGCTGGTCTACATGGCCTACCTAGTGATCGCCCGGTTCTTGGGGGACACGACGATCCAGGGCTGGGTGTCGACGGTGGCGATCGTGCTGTTCTTGGGGGGAGTCCAGTTGCTCTCGCTCGGCATCATCGGTGAATACATCGGGCGCATCTTCGACGAAGTAAAACAGCGTCCTCAGTACGTAGTACGCGAGGCCCTCGGCGTCGATGTGTGTTCGGCGAGGAGCGGCATAATGCCTTGAAGAGAAACACCTTCTACTTCTTGGTACTGGTGGGGATCGCGATTCGGATTGCGATGCTGGTGCGTTACGATCTGTTTGCCGCCGGCGGACTCGAACACCAGCTTTCCGCCGACGGAGTCGTAGGTTTGGCCGGCAAACACCTCGTTGACAGTCGCGCTGGGTCGATA
This sequence comes from uncultured Myxococcales bacterium, assembly GCA_964553415.1. GTDB lineage: Bacteria > Desulfobacterota > Binatia > UBA1149 > JAJCZL01 > CAZKLE01. The sequence continues at coordinate 10,100 of CAZKLE010000086.1, read as the reverse complement.
CCCGCTTCGTCGGCGGGCTACCCGGGCGGTTTTGATGCGCGTCTCGCGGCTCTGGGTTTTTCTCTGTTCGGGGTCGGGGCTGTCGCCCTGCGGCTTTTTCCGTTTGTCTTCTCTCTGATCGTGCCGGTCCTCGTCTACCGCTTTGTCTACGTGCACTACTCGGTTTCCGCAGCCCGCTGGGCAACGGCGCTTACCGCGGTGGCACCCGTTCGCTTTGTGCAGTCGAATCTGAAGGCCCACGATGGATCTGCAATCGACGCGATCGTCTTGCTGGCGGCGATGCTGCTGTTTTGGCGTTTTTTCATCCTGCGCACGCGCCGCGCGTGGATGGGGTTCGTGCTCGGCGCCGGGGCAGCGCTGTCGGTGTGGCTGCATCCCCGCATGCTCTGGTATGTAGCCCTCATCGTGACTCTACTCGCGGTTCAGCGGCGAGACCGCCGCGGTTGGCGTTCCCTGGTTGTCGGGTTGGGCTTCGCCGTGATGGTTCTCATCGGCCAACGCATCGTCTACCCACCCGCGATCGTGCAGTCGGGGCTGAGCGCGGCCGAGCAGCTGCCGGCCGCCACGCGGCGGTCCGCGATCGCGCAGGATCCACGAGGAGGCGGGTGGCCCACCCACGATCGCCGCCACGGTATGAGGGCCGCGGCTCGGGATGTGCACCGGCTTGGGGCTGTCTTTGGTGTGCCGTCCTCGTTTGCAAGAGCAGGCGAGAGCGGTCCTTTGAGCGGGGTTCGGGCGCGTATGTGGATTCTACCCCTGTTGGTCTTCGGCATTGCCCTGGCAGCCTGTCGGCCACGAAAGGGCCGTTCGGCTTGGGGCCCGATCGGCTCGGATCAGATCCTCGGGTTGTTCGTGCTGGCCACGATCGTCGTGGGTTGGACGGGACGTGGTGTGACGGCATCCGTGTATCCGCTCGCGGCGATGACGGCCGGTGTCTTGTGTTCTCGGCTCGTAGGGGCCCGTCGGCGTTGGATGGCGGTGGGTGTCGCAGCGGTGCTGGTTTTTCAAGCCGCGAGTTGGGCGGATGCGTGGGCTCGAGGTCCCGGTGAGGGCGCGCGCAGGAGCAGCCTTCTTCTTGCTAAGCTGGACGAAAAGGAAATCAATCGGTGTTTTTCGCTCAATCCCCTTTACGACGTGGTGTTCACTTCCCGTGAACGTGTCATGATCTCGCCTTTGCGGCAGAGCCGCTTTCCCGCCTATGACCGCCAGGTTGGTGAGGCGGGACGGTTTTGTTACCTCTTTGAAGACGGGGAGCTCGACGATCCCCGACACGCCTCGATGTTGGCGCTCTTGAATCGCGGCCACCCGCGTCGCCGCCGCGAGCATGCCGGAGGCTTTACAATCCTGTACGATTTCGAGCCACGCCCTGTATTGAGTGCTGCAGAGCTTGCGAAAGTGCGTCGGAGTGACCCGGGGCGCGCTAGACTGAGAGGAAAACTTCGCAGGATGAGAGGGCAGTAGTATGGATCTGGTAGAAAAGATCGAGACCGGTAGCGCGCGAGCCGGGGTTGTCGGGTTGGGCTACGTGGGCTTGCCGTTAGCGGTGGAATTGGCCGAATCGGGGCTCGTGGTGACCGGTATCGATCTTAGCCCGGCAAAAGTGGACCGGCTCAACGAAGGGAATTCCTATATTCTCGATGTTCCCTCCGAGCGTGTAAAGGCACTCGTCGACAAGGGTGTGCTCAGGGCAACCACAGACTTCGCTGCGGTTGCCGAGTTGGACACGATCAACGTTTGCGTCCCCACACCTTTGCGTAAGACAAAGGAACCCGATCTTTCCTTCGTCGTGAATGCCATCGGCTCGATCATCGAACACATGCACCCGGGCCAGTTGTTGATCCTGGAGAGCACTACCTATCCGGGTACAACGGAAGAATTGGTTGCGCCCATGTTGGACAAGGCGGGCCTACGACCCGGCGTCGAGGTCGAACTGGCGTTTTCTCCCGAGCGAACCGATCCGGGAAACGTACGCTTTTCCACTCGGACGATTCCCAAGGTGGTCGGCGGCATGGGCGAAGCCGCGACGCAGGCGGCGTGTGCGCTCTACTCTCGCTGCATCGAGGAAGTCGTTCCGGTGAGTTCCCCGAAAATAGCCGAGATGGTCAAGCTTTTGGAGAACACGTTTCGTGCGGTCAACATCGCGCTTGCCAACGAGATGGCGATGCTATGCGGGAGTTTTAAATTGGACGTGTGGGAGGTGATCGATGCCGCTGCGACCAAACCTTTCGGATTCATGCCGTTTTATCCCGGGCCCGGCCTCGGTGGCCACTGTATTCCAGTCGATCCGCAGTACCTGACCTGGAAAGCACGTGCGGAAGGCTTTGAGCCGCGCTTCATTGAACTCGCCAGTCAGATCAATGCCGAGAAGCCGAGATACGTCGTGAGCCGCATCGTTGACGTCCTCAACGACCGAGGCCTGCCGCTCAAGGGTGCCAAGATTCTCGCCCTCGGTGTAGCCTACAAACGCGACACCAACGATGTTCGTGAGTCTCCGTCGCTCGACGTCATGACCTTGCTCTTGGCGAAGGGGGCCGACGTCGAGTTCTCCGATCCGTTGGTGGAGTCGGTAAAACTCGGCGATCAGTTTCTTCATTCGGTCGAACTGACCGCCGCCAAGCTTGCCGGGGCTGACGCTGTCTTGCTGCTGACCGATCACGGGGCGTTCGACCGCGCTATGATCTACGACGCGGCTGGGGTTATCATCGATACACGAAACGCCTTCCGTGGCTTCGACGGCGGCAAGGTCATCCGCGTCTGATTCCGCTGGCGGTCCATGACGACGAATAACGGCCTTCATGTTGGACTGGTAATAGGTCAGCTTGGCTTCGGCGGCGCAGAGAGCCAGCTCTACGAACTCGCTTCGGCTCTTCACGCCGACCAGCGGGTTACGGTGTATTGTCTCTCCGGCAGAAACGAGCCCTACGGCAGACGCTTGGAGACGGCCGGTATTACCGTTCGTTACTTCGACTCGCGAGGGAATTTCGACTTCCGCCGCGTCCTGTCTTTGGCGAGAGCGTTGCGTTGCGATGGAGTCGAGGTGGTGCATGCGTTTTTGTTCATCGCCAGCGCGTACGCCTACTTGGCCACCCGCCGTACCCCGGGACTCACGCTAGTGACCTCGGCTCGCAACTGCAAGTCGGAGCCCAACCCTCTGCGCCGCTTTCTTATGCGGCGCGCCTTTGCCGCGTCGGACGCCGTGATATGCAACTCACGGACGATGCGCGACTACGCGATCCACGAGTACGGAGCGCCGCCGGCGCGAAGCCATGTTGTTTACAACGGGGTCGACCGCGAGCGTTTCGCGGTGGAGCGGGGAGCGTCACCGACCTGGGCGGCGGGAACGGTCGGAAGGCTCGAGCGGCAAAAGAACCTGTCGTTGTTTCTCGACGTGGCGCTACGGGTAGTCCGTAGCCGTCCGGGTTCGCGTTTCGCGGTGGTCGGCGAGGGTAGTCTGCGCCGGAGGCTGGAATCCGAAGTTGCCGGCAAGCGCTTGGCCGGCGTGGTGGCATTCCCGGGAACCCGTGATGATGTTGCGGGGTTCCTCTCCGACGTCGAGCAATTCTGGCTGACGTCGGATTGGGAGGGGACACCGAATGTGCTTCTCGAAGCGATGGCCGCGGGAGTGCCCGTGGTTGCAACCGACTCGGGTGCCGTCTCGGAATTGGTCCGCGACGGTGAAACCGGGTACGTGGTAGCGCGGAACGACCCCGAGGGCTTCGCGGAAAAGAGCCTCCGTCTTTTCTCCGACGCGGGGCTCTCGCGGCGATTCGGGGAGGCTGCCCGGCGTCGTGTCGGCGAGCAATTTTCGATCGAAACGATGGTGCGGGAGACCCTGTCGGTTTACGAACATGCCACGGTGAGAGCACAGTAATGGTGGACGCTCGTCCGTTTGTTACGGTCATCATTCCGATGCGAAACGAAGCGTTATGGATCGAGCGTTGTGTGGAATCGGTTTTGAGCCAGGACTATCCCGCCGACCGTATGGAGTTGATCGTCGTCGACGGCCTATCGGACGACGATTCCCGCGAACGTCTCCAGCGCATAGCGGAGGGGGACGCCCGTGTACACGTGCTGAGCAACCCCAAGCGCATCGTGCCGAGCAGCCTCAATCTCGCGCTTCGCCACGCGCGTGGCGAGATCGTGGCCCGGGTCGACGCGCATACGTTGCTCGCTCCCGAGTACTTGAGCAACGGCGTTGACCTGATCGTGCGCAGCGGAGCCGATAACGTCGGCGGCCCCATGGTATGTATCGGCGGCGAAGGCGCAGGCGACGCCATCGCCGAGGCCATGAGTTCGAGGTTTGGAATAGGCTCGTATTTCCATTTCGCGAGCGCCGAAGGCGAGGGCGATACGGTATACATGGGGATGTGGCCGCGACGGGTGTTCGAGACCGTGGGCTTGTTCGACGAGCAGTTGGTTCGCAACCAGGACGACGAACACAGCTATCGGATTCGCAAAGCGGGAGGCCGCATTCTGGTGTCCCCGGCTATGCGATCGACCTACCAAAACCGCCGGTCTTGGAAGGCGTTGGTGCGCCAGTTCTTTGAATACGGGCTCTGGAAGGTCCGTGTGCTGCAGAAGCATCCGGCGCAGATGAGCGTTCGCCATTTCGTCCCGCCTCTGATGATCGTAGGTTTGGTGGCGGGCGTCCTCGCCGTTTCGTCGGTGCCGGTTGTGGCCTCGGCGGTGGCTATCGGTTACCTCGTGTATCTGCTGGTTCTCGGCCTCGTGTCCTTGTCGCACGGGGGCTCCCCGGCTGCCGTGGGACGGCGCTTTTTTGCTCTAACTGCGATTCACCATGCTTGGGGAGCCGGCTTCCTGCTAGGCTTGGTCCGTTTTGCCGGTTATTGGGGGCGTCACGAGGAGGAGTCGTTGCGGCTGGCAAGAGAGAAGCCTCCGGTGGAGTAGGGCGTAAGCACGTCGAAAGGTGCACAATGGGAGACGGTATGTCGACGACTGGTGGAAAACTGTCGGTGTTGATTCCGGTGTTCAACGAAGCGGGTACGATCGCCAACGTGATCGAGAAAGTCCGATCGGTGCCGGTTGAGACCGAAATTATTCTTGTAGACGATTGTTCGACCGACGGTACGGCTGATGCCTTGCGCCGCTTGGCCGATGAGCAGAAGGATCTCATCGTGCGCTTCCACGACGTAAACCGGGGAAAAGGCGCCGGCATTCGCACGGCTCTCGCTGAGGCGAGCGGACAATGGGTGATCGTCCAGGACGCCGATTTGGAGTACAATCCCGAGGAGTACCCGAAGCTGCTGGGCCCCATCGAGGACGGTGTGGCGGATGTTGTGTATGGTTCCCGTTTTCTAGGTGGACCGCATCGTGTGCTGTTCTTCTGGCACCAGCTCGGCAATCAATTGCTCACGCTGGTATCGAATGTTCTTACCAATCTCAACCTTACCGATATGGAAACCGGCTACAAGGTGTTTCGTACGCCGGTGCTCAAGGCGATGCGCTTGACGAGTGACCGCTTCGGTTTCGAGCCCGAGGTCACCGCGCGTGTTTCGCAGATGCATTGTCGGGTCTACGAGGTCCCGATCTCGTATTGGGGCCGCGATTACGGGGAGGGTAAGAAAATCACGTGGAAGGACGGGGTCGCCGCCTTCTGGCATATCTTCAAATTCAATCTGCTCGATCGAATGCCGCCGCCTGACGGTGCCGGACGGCTAGGGGCCTAGTATGTACCTCGTTACGGGTGGAGCAGGGTTTATCGGTTCGCATATTGCGTCGGTCTTGGCCGCGCATGGAGAATCGGTGCGCATACTCGACGACCTTTCTAACGGGACCGAGGCCAATATCGAGGCCGTTGGTGCCGGGGTCGAGTTTCTCAGGGGCGATATCTGCGACGAGGATACGGTCCGTCGGGCGTTGCAGGGGGTGCACACTGTCTTTCACTTAGCCGCGCTCGGTTCGGTTCCGCGTTCGATCGAGAATCCGATTCGTAGCAACGAAGTCAACGTGGGTGGTACGTTGCTAATGCTCGACATTGCCCGTCACGAAGGGGTCTCCAAATTCGTCTATTCCTCGTCTTCGTCCGTCTATGGGGATAATCCGGCGCTTCCCAAGCACGAGGGACTGGCGACCATGCCGATCTCTCCGTACGCGGTCAGCAAGCTGGCCGCCGAGAACTACACCCGGGTGTTTTATCGCGTGTACGGGATGGAAACTGTATGTCTACGTTATTTTAACGTGTTCGGCCCCCGTCAGCGGCCCGATTCGCAGTACGCAGCGGTGATCCCGTTGTTCATGAAAGGCGCCGTCGAAGGCACTCCGGTAACGGTGTTTGGGGATGGAGAGCAGTCGCGCGATTTCACGTACGTAGACAACGTTGTCCATGCCAATCTTCTTGCCGCTCGCCGGCAGGGTGTGGCCGGTGGTGTTTTTAACGTTGCCTGCGGTGGGCGGCACTCTCTGCTCGAGATCCTCAGCGAACTCGAAAAACTGGTCGGGCATCCCCTCGAACGTCAACACCGCGCCCCGCGGCAGGGCGACGTGCCGCACAGCATGGCGGCGATCGACGCTGCCCGCGAAAAGCTCGGATTCGAGGTGAAAGTCGGATTCACTGAAGGGCTCGAGCGTGCATGGCGAGCCTACCGTGAAACCTGGGGTGACTAGGCCGGAAGGCGCCTCTTTTGAGGGGTTTTGCAATTGACTTCGGGCTCGTCGATCCTTAGCCTCAAGCGTCTTTGTGGATGCTGGATTCGGTACTCGTGTGCCGGTCCGGCTGCGAAGGCAAGGAGTAATCGCCGTTGTTTTGGTTATCGCTAGCGTCCGTTGCCGCCCACCCGATGACGGGTTGGGGGCAGTTCGTAGACATCATAAGCAAACCCGACAATATGCCGGTTGCCGGTGCCCTGATCCTCGTGTTGGTTTTTACATGGGTTTCTCTGAAGCAGGCCTTTCACAACGATCGGCTCATCGCCGAGGATCGCAAGGACGATATCCTTTCAGATATGCAGGAGTGATCGAGTAGCGTGCCGTTTCATATCATCGCGGAGAATTGTACGGGTTGCACTGCCTGCGAGCAGCGTTGTCCGACGCGCGCCATCAGCGGGGCGAAAGGGAAGGCGTTTTTTATCGAGGCCTCCTACTGCATCGACTGCGGCGCCTGCGGCGTGATCTGTCCGGATCAGGCGATTCTCGATACCTTCGGGAACATGACCGGCGTTCTCAAGAAAGCCGAACGGCCGATCGCCGTGGTACACCCGGACAACTGCAATGGTTGCGGAGTTTGTATCGATGTGTGCCCGTTTGATGCGCTGTTCCCGTCCCCCTTCAACGACGGGCCCGAATTTCTCGGGACAGTCGACGTGGACGAGAAGAAGTGTGTTGGCTGCAAGCTCTGTGAGGAAGTGTGTGGCTGGGAGGGCATCTACATCATGACGGGTGCCGAGAAGCCCGTCTTTCTCGAGACCCTGGGCTACGAGTCGGCCGAGACCTGAGCCGCTCCGAGACCCCCGTGCCGTGTGTCGGTGTCGGTTTGACGCCGGCGGCGGGAACGAGCGTGTCGGCCTCGCTATCCCCGCCGCCCAATGCGATTTTGCGCCGTCGCCGGCCTCGGTGACGACAACGCCCTTGGATCGTCGCGGTTTCAAGGCCGGGAATTCAGGGGCTGCAGCCGTCGTTGGGTGCCGCCGGCGAGCCGAGGTCGCCGTCGTTCATCGATGCTACGGACCGGCACCAGTTGGCGGGGTCGTCGTTCCCCGTGATGTCGAGCGCATCGGTGCTCAGTTGCATCGACGATCCCGATATCAACGGAAAGCTGCCGTCGTAGACGACGCGGTCGAGTTCGGTGCCGTCGAGACTCAAGACGATCGAATCCGAGCTGTTCGTCAGAGTCATCGAACCGCCGTAAACGAAGCTCCCCTTGCCATCGGCAGCGCTGGCACTCTTGCTAAAGACCACGAAGGCGCCGGGTGCGGCTTGCAGGGGCATATCCACCGTGAACGCGTCCGAGCCCAGATCGCTGACCCGGAGTCCTTGAAGATCGACGGCTTGCGCCGACGGGTTCCAAATTTCGAAGTATTCGCCCTGACTGTCGGACTGGGCGGCCGGATTGACCATGAGTTCGGTGATGATCAACTGCGGAGCGACGGGGCTGATCATCGTCGTGGTAGTCGTCGCTTGCGGGAGAGTGGTCGTCGTCTGTGGCAAGGTGGTTGTCGGCTCCATCGCCTGGTCCTGTAGGCACGAGGCGAAACTGTTGCCGAGAACGCCCCCGTATTCGAAGGCTGTGTTCTCCGGGTTTTGGCGCGACAGCAGACCCCCGACATTTTCGTAGTCGGCTGCGAGATCTCGTACAGCCGAGCAATGGGTCGTTCGCACGGCGCACTCCGCCAGCTCGGAAGGACTCGCGATCGCCTTGCCGTTCCATGGGCCGAGCGTTCGGCACGATGACGGCAACCAGTCGGGCAGAGCATGACGGCAGCGGGTTTCGATGCGACGACGGGCGTTTCGTTCATGCCTGTCAATGCCCTTGCCGGCGGTCCGAAGAGGGCCGCACATTCGTTCGGCCGGGAAGGTCGGACGGCTCTCGGCGATCGACAGGGCACAGCGGTTGAGAAGTCGGGTGTCGGCCCGCAGCAGGCTCTGCTTTGCCAGGGAGAGCGTGCGGGCGCATTGAACGCCGGGTGAAGGGGTTGCATAGGCGAATCCGGCGGCATAGCTCGCCAGGCTGAATGCGACGGTCAATGTGGTCGCCACAAGGGTTCGAATCATGGGTTGGTTCCTCCCGTTTGGATTCGGAGGTCAGCGCTAAAGCTGCCTCCGTGTTACTGAGGGAGGTCGTCGCACGGGTACGAGCTGCGCCGCAACGACAGAGAATGAATGAGGCGGGTAGAAACAGTCCGGCGGGATCCGCTCAGATGACCTTGTTGAGCGGGTATTCGACGATGCCCTCGGCGCCGGCCGCCAACAGTTCCGGAATGATGTCGCGCACCACGGACTCGGCGATGACGGTTTCCACCGATACCCAGTCGGTCCCGTAGAGGTTGGCTACGGTCGGAGCCGTTATGCTCGGCAGGATTTTGGTTACTTTGCCGACGGCCTCCTTGCGGACGTTCATCTTGAGTCCGACCTGGCCCTCGGCGCGAAGCGCTCCCTGCAACAGCGTCGCGACTTGTTCGATCTTTGCCCGCCTGCTCTTGTCTTGCATGGCCTTTTTGTTGGCAATGAGCTGGGGGTTGGACTGCATGAGTTCGTCGATAATCTTCAACCCATTGGCTCGAATCGTATTGCCGGTTTCGGTGACCTCGACGATCGCATCGCATAACCCGGCGGCTACTTTGGCCTCCGTCGCGCCCCAGGAGAATTCGACCGAGACCTTGACGTTGTGCTCGGAGAAATAGCGTTTGGTGTAGCCGACCAATTCGGTGGCGATTCGCTTGCCTTGCAGATCGTCCGGGCCTTTGGCCTCCGAGTCGACGGGCACGGCCAGCACCCATCGGGTCGGCCGGAACGAGGATTTGGAGTAGACCAGGTCGCAGATCACCTCGACGTCCGAGCCGTTTTCCAGAGTCCAGTCCTTGCCGGTGATGCCACAATCCAGAGAGCCAAATTCTACATGCCGTGACATTTCCTGGGCGCGCACGAGAGAGCAGGCCATTTCCGGATCGTCGATACTTGGAAAGTAGCTACGGCTGCTGGTGCCGACACGCCAGCCCGATTTGCGCATGAGTTCGATAGTGGTTTTTTCGAGGCTGCCCTTGGGCAGGCCCAGTTTTAGAGGTTCCTTGAAAAGCGGTTCTCCGTACGGGATGTGTTCGTTGACGTGGGTGATTTTCGGCCGCGATAGTTACGGAGGGAAAATCGAAACGCAAAAACCGCCGTTGCGGTTCCGGCGAGCCGCCTTGTTCTGAGAGCGGCCCTGGGCTAAATCCTCGCCATGCGTCTTGCGGATCTGGCGGAGAAGATCGGGGCGAGTCTCGAGGGCGACGGGGGAATCGAGATCGACGGCGTCGCACCGGTCGATAGCGCCGGGCCGGGGAAGGTGACCTTTCTGGCCAACGCTAAGTACCGGCATGCGCTTGCGATAACCGCAGCGTCCGCGGTTATCGTCGACCGGGGGGAGGCAGTCGACGGGCCGGCGGTAT
>CAZKLE010000085.1:8812-10939 GCA_964553415.1 uncultured Myxococcales bacterium | reverse complement strand
GTACGTCGTAGGCCGGAGCCCGCCCCGCCGCCGACGACCACAGGGAGCGCGTGGGCAAGGGGCGCCAGGAGACGTTGAGTGCCAGCAATACGATGAGCGCGGCCGCGAGTCCGTGCGGCCGGCGTCGAAGCCTAAGCAGTTTTGCCATACCGATACCGGCCAAGACGGGCAGGGCGAGGTCGACCGGAATACCCCACAGAGGCATGCGTCCTACGCTCACGACGATGGCGAGCACCACGGTGAGCCACAAAGCAAGGGTTATGATGCGAGCGCGTCCGTCGCCCGCCGATGGCTCGGGTGGAAGCCGCATGGCGGGCAGCAGACTCAGCAGGGCTGCCAACAGCCAAAGAAGCGGCGGAGCGTAGGCGCCCGTCGCTGGCAGAGCGCTTGTCGGCGTGGCCCACAAAGGCGCGAGACTCGAGGCGGCGTGTGGCAAGCCGGGGGCCGAGTAGGGCTGAGAGACGATCGCGAACACGGCGATCGACAGCGCAGCGACCGCACAGACGGTGAGCAGGCCCCTGCGCGCGAGCTTCCCGAAAGCGATCGCGACGACGGTAATAAGCGCCAAGCTCGCCAGCAAGTAGTAGGCCAGGTAGTAGGAACTGAGCAGTTGCAGGACGAGCACGATCGTCAGCGCCAGGATCGCCGTTACACGCGGACCTTGCAGCATGGTGCGTAGCCACAACAGCCATATGAGCGCTACCCAGGAAGTGTTGAGAAGTTGTAGATGCGAAAGTTCGCCGATACGCCAGGGAGCCAGGATGGCAAGAACGCCGGCCGCCGTAGCCGCCCACGTCGAGGCTGTCAGCCAACGTACCAACGCGAAGGTGGTCAGGCCGGTGAGAAGAAACGAGGCGACCAACGCCACCCGATGCAAGACGACGGCGCCGGCACCAGCGCCGGCCAGAGGCATGAGCGGCACGGCGGTGCCGAGAAGGTGTTCGGATCCGGTCAGGACCCCGCGCGCGGGATAGAAGATGTCGGCGTTGAAGAGGCCGGCGGCATGGGTGGCCAAGATGTGGGTATCCCAGGCGAGAATCCAACTGTTCAAGCGAACGTCGGCGGCCAAAAGGTGGGATGCGAGGCTTCCCTGTGGATTCAGCGCGGTAAAATCGACGACGCAATGACCACCGCAGGTGATCAGCGGCCACAACCTTGCCGCGGTGACCGCGATGAGCAGCAAGCAGGCGACAACCAGCGAGCTGCGGGAGGAGTTGCTCAGGTCCGTCACCGTGTGGTCGAAAGGCGTGCGCGCGTCAGTCCGCCGCGCTCGATTTCAGAGCGTACCTGTTCCATGTCCGCATCGACCATCAAATCGACCAACTCGCAGAAACGAACGCTCGGTTTCCAGCCGAGTAGCTCGGTCGCCTTGGCGGCGTTGCCGACCAATCGGTCGACTTCGGCCGGTCGGATCAGGCTCTGGTCGCACTCGACGTGCTCTTGCCAGTCCAAACCGACACGCGCGAACGCGCGTTCGGCGAACTCGCGCACACTGTGGGTCTCACCGGTTGCGACGACGTAATCGTCGGCTTCGTCCTGCTGGAGGATCCTCCACATCGCCTCGACGTAATCGGGGGCGTATCCCCAATCGCGCCGAGCTTCCAGGTTGCCGAGTTTTAACGTGCGGCGCAGACCGAGTTTGATGAGAGCGGCGCCATAGCTGATCTTGCGGGTTACGAATTCCAGCCCGCGCCGGGGCGATTCGTGATTGAACAAGATGCCGGAACAAGCGTGCATCGCGTAGCTCTCGCGGTAGTTGACCGTAAGGTAGTGCCCATAGGCTTTGGCGGCGCCGTAAGGACTGCGTGGGTGGAAAGGGGTATTTTCGTTTTGCGGAAACTGCCCGGTTGCGCCGAACATTTCGCTGGTCGATGCCTGGAAGAATCGAATCTTCGGATTCACGAGGCGGACCGCTTCGAGCATCTTCGTGACACCGAGGCCCGTGAACTCGCCGGTGAGCACGGGCTGGTTCCAGGAGGTCGGCACGAAACTCTGTGCGGCCAGGTTGTAGACCTCATCGGGTTGGCTTTGTTGCAGGGCGCCGATCAGGGAGTTTTGATCGAGCAAATCCCCGAAGACGAGCTCGATACGGTCGTGCAGATGATGCACCCGCCAGAGGTTTTCGCT
>CAZKLE010000085.1:0-8712 GCA_964553415.1 uncultured Myxococcales bacterium | reverse complement strand
TTGATCGCCGGTATTGCCACCGAAACGCTGGCCGGTTTCGGCAAGAAGGGCTGGGAACGTTTCGGCCCGATGTTCCAGCAGGGATATGTGGCCGGCTTTATCGATGCCGTGCGTATGGCCAAGGGCCATAGCCCGCAGAGCTACCTGGCGCTCAATTATCCCGTCCCGGCGGCTGCCAAGGCCATCCATTGGGCGCACGAGGTGAAAGAAATCTATTCAGAGAAACGCTTTCAGAAATTGTTTCTCCCCGATGTGCTGCAGATCGCGGGTCAGCGTCTGTCGTCTCGTATGGGTGGGGAAGCCACCTACCAGGACCCCGGTCTGGAAAGCATGCGCCGCATGGTGGAACGGCGTCACAAGGCTTTGATCGAACGCATGAAACAGCTCAAGCGCGAGGGCAAGCTCGTCGAGGGCAAAGCGCTTCCGGCCGAAAAGCCGCCGCCGCTCACCGCAAAAGAGCGTCTGCAGAAGGCGCGCGAACTGTTTGCGCTTCACTTGGGCTCCAAGGCGCCCGCCTGGGCCGATATGCAAACCCCGGTTCGTCGCGGATTTGTCAGTGGTTTTAATGAGTGTGTGGCTATCGCCAAGTCCGTCGATCCCGACGGCTTTCTGGCGAAGAACTATGTCGTCGTGACGAAGGCGGACAAGAAGGAAAAACACTGGATCGAGGCGATGCGAAAAGTTTACGGCGCGGACGACGCGGCTCGTGTTCTGGAACCGGCCTCGGTTGCGCTGGCTTGGGCGGGCAAGGCTTTGGTCGCGCGAGGTGCGTCGGCGGAAACTCTGTCGGCGAAGCAAGCGGCGGCGCGACGTGAGAAATGGCAGCACGCCTTGGGCCACGGGCCGACGCCGTACGTGGAGGCGCAAGCACCCGATACGCATAGCGATTAGGCCGGCGCCGGATCCGAAGCTTGCGTGCGACCATCCTCGTCACCCCCGACCTGCAGCTTGTACAAGCGCCAGTACACACCACCCTTGGCCATCAATTGGGCGTGCGTGCCCTGCTCGCGTACTTCGCCGTGGTGGAGAACGAGAATTCGATCGGCGTTTTCGATCGTGCTCAAGCGGTGGGCGATGACCACGGAGGTGCGGCCGTGCTGGATGCGCTCGACGGCGTCTTGAATGAGGGCCTCGGTTTCCGGGTCGACACTCGAGGTGGCCTCGTCGAGCACGAGAATGTTCGGCTCTTGGGCCAGAGCCCTGGCGAAGGAAAGCAATTGCCGTTGGCCGGTGGAAAAATTGCTGCCCCGTTCCTGAACCAAGGACCGGTAGCCGTGGGGAAGTGTTCGTATGAAGCGGTCGGCGTTGACGTCGACGGCCGAGCGGCGCGCATGATCCGCGTCGATGGTTTTGCTCCACAACGAAATGTTGGCCTCGACGGTATCGGCAAAGAGGAACACGTCTTGCTGAACGCTGCCGATCCGTCGGCGTAAGGCGCTGAGGTCCCAACGTCGTACATCGACACCGTCGATTAGGATCTCGCCTCGATCGACGTCGTAGAACCTAGCCATGAGTTTGGTGATCGTGGTTTTGCCCGAACCGGTGGCACCGACCACCGCCAGGTGCTCGCCGGCGGCGACGCGGAAGCTGATATCGCGTAACACGCTCTCGCCGTCGACGTAGGAGAAGCTGACGTTGCGGAATTCGATGGAGCCGGCTGCCGGTGGTTCGGACGCGGGATGTTCGGGCGATCGGATCGAAGGCTCGAGGTTGAGAAGCCCGAAGACTCTTTCGCCGGCCGTGATGGCCGATTGCATGACCGCATATTTCGTCGAAAAGTCGCGGATCGGAATGAAGAACTTGTTGATGTACTCGATGAAAGCGACGAGCGTTCCAAATCCCACCGCACGAGCGACCGAAGACGATACGGAAACATGTTCGCCGACGACCAGATGCGCTCCGTACCATAGGAGCAGCGCAATCGATATGCTGCTCACGGCCTCGACGACCGAGAAGAGGGAAGCTTCGTAGAAATTGGAACGCTGATTCGCGTCGCGGTGTGAGCCGTTGAGGTAGTCGAATTCCTCGGCCACGACTTTCTCGCGGGCGAACAGTTGAACGATTGCCATGCCGCTGATCGCTTCGTGCAATTGGGCGTTCAGTTTGGCGATACGTTCGCGGATGCGACGGTAGTTACGGCGGGCTTTGCGGCGGAAGAAGTTGATCAGAACCGCCATCAACGGCAGCACCGAGAGCGTTACCAAGGCGAGCTTGAACTGGATCGCCAGCATGATGGCGACGATGCCCCCGAGGGTTATGAGATCCATGACGATGGTGAGCGCGCCGGCGGCGAACATCTCGTTGATGACGTCGACGTCGGTCGTCATGCGTGTGACCAAGCGTCCCACGGGGTTACGATCGAAGAACGCCGATTGCATGGACTGGACCTTGTCGAAAACCGCCACACGAAGATCGGCCAGCGCGTGCTGGGCGGCGAGCATGGTAAGGTAGTGCTGCCAGTACAGAGCGGCGAACTCGCCTGCGATGGCGCCTCCAAAGGCCAGTGCCCACCACCCCAGGCCATCGGTGGTGCCGGCGGTTATGTATCCGTCGATCGCACGCTTGACGATCCAGGGCTGTGCGAGCAGGAAAAACGAGGTGAGCGGCAGCAAGGCGAGGGCGGCAAAGAACACCAGCTTGTAAGGACGGATGAAGCGCCAAAGCCCGAGCAGGATCTGCGTATCGCGGGTCCCGGCGATCTGTTGCTCGCGATGTTCGCCTCGTGCTTGCACTACATCGCCTCCAGCTCTTCGGCGAGGCGTTGCCGACGGAACAGTTCGTCGTACAGCCCCGGGCGGGAAATCAGCTCCGCGTGTGTCCCTTGGTCGATGAGTTTGCCCTCGTCGATCACGAAGATCCGGTCGCAACGGGAGACTGCACTGATGCGGTGGGAAACGATGATGGTCGTCCGGCGTTTCATTTCGGTTTCGAGTTCCTCGAGCACGCGGTGTTCGGTCTCGGCGTCTACGCTCGAGAGCGAATCATCGAGGACCAGGATTTTCGGATTCCGAGCGATGGCCCGTGCCAGGGTGATGCGTTGTTTTTGCCCGCCGGACATCGCCAATCCGCGTTCGCCGACCTGGGTCGATAGGCCTTCGGGAAATTCGGAAAGATCGGAGTCGAGTCCCGCCATCTCCACGAGCCTGGTCATCTCGTCGGCTTCCAGGGGATCGGCACCGAAACTGATGTTGCCCTCGATCGTACGTGAGAACAGGAAGGGGTCTTGCGGCACGAAACCCACCGATTCGCGCAGACGTCCGAGATCCCAGTCGCGCACGTCGATGCCGTCGACGGTGACACGGCCGGCGGTGACGTCGAATACGCGCGCGAGCAGGGCCAGCAAGGTTGATTTCCCCGAACCGGTCCTGCCGATCACACCGATGCGGGATCCGGCGGGTATCTCCAAATTGATGTCGGAGAGCACCGGATGTCCGTTGCCGGCGATCGCGTAGGCAAATTCGACGTCTTCGAAACGAATGTCGCCGCGCACGTGGTTGATCACCGCGGGATGTAAGGGGCTGCGTATCGAAGGCACCTCGTCGAGGATCTGCCCCAGACGCAGGAGCGCGGCTTTGCCCCGCTGGTAGATGGAAATCATCCAACCCAAGGCCATGATCGGCCAGGCCAGGATGTGCAGATAGGCGATGAAGGCGACCAATTGGCCGAGCGTCAGACGGCCGGCGACGACCAGGGTTCCACCGTAGTACAGGACGATTAGGACGCCCAGAGAAGAAACAACGCGAATGAAAGGGAAGATTTTGCCGCGCAGTTTGGCCACTTCCATGGTTTGGGCCTTGAACTGTTCGTTGAGTTCGGCGAACGCGCGGGCGCGAGTTCCCTCGAGCCCGTAGGCCTTGACCAAATGAATTCCGCTGAGATGTTCCTGGACGAAACTCGACATGGAGGCGAGCGAGCGCTGGGTCTGCACGACCGCTTCCATCATGCGGGCGCTGTAACGCTTGACCACCCATAACAGGATCGGAAAGGGCAGCATGGCGGCCAGCGTAAGGCGCACGTCCATCATCATCATCAAGGTGAAAGCGTAGGCGCAGTAAACCGGCGTGTTGATGACGGTCAGGATGCCCGGTCCGAGCATGAGGCGGACAGCGCCGATGTCGTTGATGAGCCGCGACATCAGGTCGCCCGTGCGCTGTTTCTGATAGTATGCTTGCGGCAAAGTCTCGAGGTGACGGAACAGGTCGTTGCGGAGATCGTATTCGACATCGCGGCCGGTATTGAAGATGAGCGTCCGAGAGGCCGTGCGCACCAGAGCCTGAACGACCGCGATTACGGCGATCCAGGCCGCATAACGAGTGACCTCGGACAAGCCGAAGTTACTGGCGCCGTCGAGTCGGATGGCGTCGACGGCTCGCTGGGTCAGGGACGGGATGATCATGACCAGGGTGGCGGTAACGAACAGGCATGCACCGCCGGCCGCGTAACGGAGCTTGTAATGGTTGAGATATTTCCAGAGGCGATTCACGAGGTGTCAGCCGTCCCTTATAGCGGCGGCGGTGAGCCGACGGAACCGCGCGCCGCAAGGACCGGGCGTGCGATCGCTCTTGCACTCGCGTTGGTTGCACCTGCCGTACTCTCGGGTTGCGGCTTCGGTTACTATGCACGTCTCGCCGTTGAGCAAGGGCGCTTTCTGTGCCGTGCCAAGCCGATCGAAGACGTCATCGCGACGACCAAGAGCGAAGAACGACGTGCGCGCTTGCAATTGGTTCTCGACGTGCGCCGATTCGCGGCGGCGCAAGGACTGGATCCGGGCGGCAGTTATCGTACGGTTTCCGACGTCACGGGGCTCGCCGTCGCTCATGTCGTGACCGCCGCTCACCGAGACAAGCTCGAAGCTTACCAATGGCACTATCCGTTTGTCGGCGCCATTCCCTATCACGGCTACTTCGATGCCGGTGAAGCCGATGTGCTGGCGGCCAAACTAGCCGAGCGCGGCTACGATACCCTGGTCGTTCGCGCGGCGGCCTACTCGACGCTCGGATGGTTCGATGATCCTTTGCCGTCGTCGCTGCTCGAGCGCGACTCCGTTACCTTGGCGGCGACGGTCCTGCACGAACTCTCTCACCAACGTCTGTTCGTTCGCGATCACATCGCCTTCAACGAAACCTTTGCCAATGCCGTTGGTATGCGCTTGGCGACTGCGTTTTTTCGGGAGAGCGGGGATGACGAAAATGCAAAGGCCGCAGCCGACCGCTATCGAGCGTGGCTCCGACGCGGGGCGTTTTACGATGAGCTGGCCGGACAGCTGGATCAGTACTTTCGCACAGCCCGCGGGCAAGGCCGCGGGCCGATCCAGCTCTTGGCGGGCCGTCAGCGTCTGTACGGGCAAGCCCAACAGCGATACCGGAAACTCGGACTGGCGTTGCCCTTCGACAACGATTTCTCACAGGGCGAACTCGACAACGCGCGTTTTTTGGCGATGTACCGCTACGCGAAACACGCGGCCGCGTTCGACCGGTTCTTTTCGAGCTCTGACGACATGCCTGCGGCGCTGGAGGAGCTGTCGCGCCGCGTGAAAGAAAACGACGATCCTTTCGCCGCGCTTGCGTTACAATAAGACGGCGGTCGCTGCTCGTGTAGCCCCGCTAATGCCCCGCCAAGCCGTTGATTCTGCGCCCGGCATCTGCTGACCTAAGGCACGGGCGTGTGGGGGGCCCTGGGGCCGCAAATTTTAAGATCGGAGAGTTCAAACCAAGATGAGTGAACGCGTAAAAGAAATCCTTTCATGGTATGCAGGCGAAAACCCCGGCGTACTGACGAACCTTGCCCGCATTTTGAACCACGGCACCTTGGCCGGTACCGGCCGGGTGGTCATCCTTCCCGTCGATCAAGGTTTCGAGCACGGTCCCGCCCGTAGCTTTGCTGCCAATCCTGCCGGATACGATCCGCGCTATCATTTCGAACTCGGCATCGGTGCCGGCTGCAACGCCTATGCGGCACCGCTCGGTTTCCTACAGGCTGGCGCCGTCGAGTATGCCGGTCGCATTCCGTTGATCCTCAAGCTCAACAACCACGACTCTCTGGCCCCCGACGGTAAGGATCCGGCTCCGGCGCTTACCGCTTCGGTCGACGATGCTTTGCAACTCGGCTGCTCGGCGATCGGCTATACGATTTATCCCGGTTCGTCGAACTTCAAATCGATGTACGAGGATCTTCGCGATCTCACACGCGAAGCGAAGTCCAAAGGTTTGGCTGTGGTCGTGTGGTCCTACCCGCGCGGGTCCGGTCTTTCCAAGCAAGGCGAGACCGCCATCGATGTGTCGGCCTACGCCGCGCAGATTGCCGCGCAAATGGGCGCCAACCTGATCAAGGTAAAACTGCCGAGCGAAAACATTGAACTCGATGCCGCCCGCAAGGTCTACGAATCCGAGGGTATTCCCATCGCCACGCAGGCCGATCGGGTTCGTCACGTCGTCCAGTCGGCGTTTGACGGCCGCCGCATGGTGATCTTCTCGGGCGGCGGAAAGGTCAGTGACGAGGTCATCTTCGACCAGTGCCGGGCGATCCGCGAAGGCGGTGGATTCGGCTCGATCATCGGACGCAACAGTTTCCAGCGCAAGCGTGAGGATGCCCTGAAGTTCCTCGGCACGGTGATGGGTATCTACAGCTGACCGGCCGCGCAGCGCCTGCGTCAGAGTCGGCGGAAAAAGCGTTCGCGTACCTCTTGGGTCTTCGGATCGGGACGCCCTTCGATCGGCGACCAGTGCCGCGTCGCTTCCCCCAAGTAGATTTGCCGCGGGCGGGTGATCCTTTGCTCGGGGTCCTGGATCATCTCGGCCCACTGTGCGAGCCAGCCTGAAGTTCGCGGAATCGCGAACAACACGGGAAACATCGCGACCGGGAATCCCATGGCCTGGTAGATAATCCCCGAGTAGAAGTCGACGTTCGGGTACAGACGGTGACTGACGAAATACTCGTCGTCCAAGGCGATACGCTCGAGTTCGAGGGCGATGTCGATGAGCGGGTTCTTGCCGGTTTCTTCGAAAACTTCGTAGGCGATCTGTTTGATGATGCGGGCACGCGGGTCGTAGTTCTTGTAGATGCGATGACCGAATCCCATGAGACGTCGTTCGCCGGCCTTTACCGATTCGATGAAAGCCGGTATCCGGTCTACGGAGCCGATCTCGGTGAGCATGCGGATCACGGCTTCGTTGGCGCCTCCGTGCAGAGGGCCGTACAGCGCTGCGGCAGCAGCCGAGACGGCGCAGTACTGGTCGACGTGCGAGCTGCCGACGGCGCGAACGGCGTTGGCGGAGCAGTTCTGCTCGTGGTCGGCGTGTAGGATAAAAAGTACGTCGAGCGCCTTCTCGAGCACCGGTTTGGGGGTATAGCTTTGCTCGGTCATCTTGAACATCATCGACAGGAAGTTGCCGGTGTAGCTGAGGTTGTTGTCGGGCAGTACGTAGGGCAGCCCGAGGCTGTGCCGGTAGCACATGGCGGCCAGGGTCGGCGTTTTGCCGATCAGACGTCGTGTCTGCAGTCGCCGTGACTCCACCTCGAAGATGTCGTTATCGCTGTCATAGAACGTCGACATGGCTGCGACCGTGCTGACGAGCATTCCCATCGGGTGGGCGTCGTAGCGGAAACCCTCGATGAATTTTTCGACGTTGTGGTGGACCATCGTGTGCATGGTGATGTTGTGGGTCCATGCGTCGAGATGATCTTGGTCGGGTAGCTCGCCCTTGACGACCAAGTACGCGGTCTCCAGGTAGTTGCTGCTCTCGGCGAGTTCCTCGATCGGATAGCCTCGATAACGGAGAATGCCTTTGTCGCCGTCGATAAAGGTGATCGTGCTCTTGCACGCTGCGGTGTTGACGAGGGCCGGGTCGTAGGACAGCAGCCCGAAGTCGTCATCGTCAACCTTGATGTTGCGCAGATCCATCGCCCGCACGGATCCATTCTCGATTTCGAGCTCGTACGATTTGCCCGTCCGGTTGTCGGTTACTGTAAGCGTATTCTTTGCCATGTTTGCGTCCTTTCGCTTCTCGCCTTCAGACTAGCAAAGCGAGTCGCCAAGTCACGGGTTCAGTCGTGTTCCTGTACGGGCACCACGCCGATACGATCGTCAAAAACACTTCCGAAATACAGATTGTCGCCCACTTGTAGTGTCGTTGCTACTGCGCCGATGAAGTGTCCGTTATGCTCCAGGATTTTGCGGGTTGCCAGCGTTACAGGGTCGACTTCGTAGGTTGCCCATGGACTCTCGCAGGGGTGTTGACCGAAAAGACAGAGAGCGAAACGGAGTCCCGAAGTATGTGTTGCAACCAGGAGTTTGCCGTCGCGGTCCCAAGTCAAATTGTCGGGTTTGCCGGGTATGCTTATATGCACGTCGGGCCCTTTTGCCGTCAGCGGTCGGCGGTGGACGCGGCCGTTGCCGGTTTCCGTGTAAAAGACCATGCGTCCGTCGGCGGACACGGCGACGCCGTTGGCCATGAGAGCTTCGCTGTCGCGCAGGTGTCGCCAGCCGGAGTCCGGAGACCAAACGATGATGTCACCGCTGCTGCGCCCGAGCAGCACGGCCGAGATCATGTTGGCCAGCGAGTCATTGGGCTGGTAGTTGGCTACGACCAAGCTTCCGTCCGGCGCGGCGGCAACGTCGTTCCCCTGCACGGCCGAGGGGGTGGGAATGCAGGCCGCCCAGCTGAGGACCGCGGCTTTGCCCTTGCCGATCAGACGGAATACCTCGACGGCTTC
>CAZKLE010000084.1:0-10957 GCA_964553415.1 uncultured Myxococcales bacterium | reverse complement strand
CTTTGCAACGACATCATTGCAGAGGAATGCGACCAGGAAGAAGCGATCAACGCCGTCTCTTCGGTGCCCAAGCCCGAAGATATACGCAAGGTCCTCGACCAGTACGTTGTCGGCCAGGAGCACGCCAAGAAAGTGCTGTCGGTGGCCGTACACAATCACTACAAACGCATCGAGTCCTCCATGGTCACCGGCGACGTGGAACTGCAGAAGTCCAACATCCTTCTGGTCGGCCCGACCGGGTCGGGCAAAACGCTGATGGCGCAAACCTTGGCGCGTATGCTGCAAGTTCCGTTCGCAATCGCCGACGCCACCAGCTTGACCGAAGCCGGCTACGTCGGCGAGGACGTCGAGAACATCATTCTCAGCTTGCTGCAAAACGCGGACTACGACGTCGACAAGTGTCAGCGCGGTATCGTCTACATAGACGAGATCGACAAGGTTGCCCGCAAGGGCGACAACCCCTCGATTACGCGCGACGTCTCCGGCGAAGGGGTACAGCAAGCTCTGCTCAAGATCATCGAGGGCACGACGGCCAGCGTTCCGCCGAAGGGCGGCCGCAAACATCCGCAGCAAGAGTTCTTGCAGGTCGATACCACCAACATACTTTTTATATGCGGCGGTGCCTTCGTCGGGCTCGACGACATCATCAAGCGGCGTGCGGGTATGAAGGGCATGGGTTTTGGTGCCGACGTTCGCGGTGCGGCCGACCCCGACCACAAGCGCATCCTGATGGGCCTGCAGCCCGAGGATCTTCTGCGTTTCGGTCTGATTCCGGAATTTATCGGCCGTTTGCCGGTCCTGGCGACTCTGCACGACCTTGACGAATCGGCGTTAGTGCGCATCTTAGAGGAGCCGAAAAACGCGCTGGTCAAGCAGTACTCAAAGCTCTTCGAGATGGAGAACGTGCGCTTGAAGTTCACCGAGGGCGCCCTCGCGGCCATCGCCAGGGAGGCACTGGCCCGCAAATCGGGGGCCCGGGGCCTGCGTGCGATTATGGAGATGATTATGCTCGACGTCATGTATGATGTTCCGTCACAGCCGGAAATCGAGGAAGTTGTCATCTCCCAAGAGGTAGTAGAGAAGCAGGAAACCCCCATAATCGTGTATGCTAGTGCTTCGAAGACCGGCTGACCACGCGGTCGGCTAGGCCCACGTCGTTACCTCCATGGCGAAGAAGGAAAAAAAATCTATGGTTTCGAGTCCCTCAGGCTCCCCCCCCGGCGCTTCGCGAAGCGTACCGTTGCTTCCTCTGCGAGACATCATCGTGTTCCCTCACATGGTGGTTCCCTTGTTCGTGGGACGGCAAAAATCGATAGCGGCACTCGAGGCTGCTATGGAGAGCGACCAGGTTATCTTGCTGGCCGCCCAGCTCGACGCCAAGACCAACGAGCCGGGAGAGGGGGACATCCACCACGTCGGTACCCTGGGCACGGTCGTGCAGCTTCTGCGTTTGCCCGACGGTACGGTCAAGGTTCTTGTCGAGGGCAAGCAGAGGGCGAAGATTGTCAAGTACGAGTCCCAGGACGCGTACTTCTCGGTGCAGGCCGAGATCGTGGAGGATGAGGAAGAGGGAGAAACCGAGGTCGAGGCTCTCGTGCGCTCGATCAACACCGCCTTCGAAGCCTACGTTCGCCTGAACAAGAAGATTCCTCCCGAGATGGTCATGACCGTCGGGGCGATCGAGGATCCGGCGCGATTGGCCGATACGGTGGTCTCTCATCTCGGCATCAAACTCGAAGACAAGCAGCAGCTACTCGAAACCTTCAAGGTGAGCCAGCGACTCGAGAAGGTGCTCGGCTACATGCGCTCGGAGATGGAAATCCTCGAGGTCGAGAAACGTATTCGTTCGCGGGTCAAGAAGCAGATGGAGAAGACCCAGAAGGAGTACTACCTGAACGAGCAGATGCGCGCCATCCAGAAGGAGCTGGGCGAAAAAGACGAGTTCCGCAACGAGATCCAGGAACTCGAAGACAAACTCGAGCGGCTCGAGATGAGCGAGGAAGCGCGCGAGAAGACGCAGAAAGAGATCAAGAAGCTCAAGATGATGTCGCCGATGTCGGCCGAGGCCACCGTCGTGCGGAACTATATCGATTGGATCTTGAGCCTGCCGTGGGAGGATGTCAGCGAGGATCAGCTCGACCTCGATGCCGCCCGCAAGGTGCTGGACGAAGACCACTACGGGCTGGACAAGGTGAAGGAGCGGATACTCGAGTACCTGGCCGTGACCAAGCTGGTTGGTGCTATCAAGGGACCGATCCTTTGTTTGGTCGGCCCTCCCGGAGTCGGCAAGACCTCGCTTGGACGATCGATTGCCCGAGCCATGGGAAGGGAGTTCGTGCGCGTTTCCCTCGGCGGCGTCCGTGACGAAGCCGAGATTCGCGGCCACCGTAGAACCTATATCGGTGCCATGCCGGGCAAGATCATGCAGAGCATGAAGAAGGCCGGCAAGGGCAATCCCGTGTTCCTGCTCGATGAAGTCGATAAGATGTCGACCGATTTCCGCGGCGACCCTTCCTCGGCGCTTCTCGAGGTACTCGATCCTGAGCAAAACAGGTCGTTCAACGACCACTATTTGGATCTGGACTATGACCTCTCGAAGGTCATGTTCGTCACCACGGCGAACAGTCTCGAGCGCATCCCCCGACCCTTGCAGGACCGGATGGAGATCATTCGCATCGCCGGGTATACCGAGCCGGAAAAACTCAATATCGCCATCAAGTTTCTGCTCCGCAAGCAGCGCGAAGCCAACGGCTTGGAAGCCGATGACATTACCTTTTCGGACAACGCACTTCTGACGATTATCCGCCGCTACACGAAAGAGGCCGGTGTGCGTAACCTCGAGCGAGAAATCGCTTCGGTTTGCCGTAAGGTCGCCGTGCAGGTTGTGAAAGCCGGTGAGGCCGCGGAGTCCAATGCCGATGCAGGCGAGGGTGCGAAACAACCGGCCGCGATTCAAGGTCCGGTCAGCGTCGGTTCGCGTGCGCTGGAAAAACTGCTGGGGCCGCCGAAGTGCCGCTACGGCTTGGCCGAGGTGGATCCCATCGTCGGTGTAACCACGGGCTTGGCTTGGACAGAAATGGGCGGAGAGCTGCTCAACACCGAGGCCACCGTTCTTCCCGGAAAGGGTAAGTTGACCATCACCGGTCAGCTCGGCGACGTCATGCAGGAGTCGGCACAGGCCGCCATGAGCTACGTGCGCTCGCGCGCCTACGAACTAGGTTTCGATGAGGACTTCTACCAGTCCATCGACGTCCACATCCACGTACCCGAGGGCGCCATCCCCAAGGACGGTCCCTCGGCCGGCGTGACCTTGACGACGTCGCTGGTATCCGCGCTGACCGGTTTGCCGGTACGGCCCGATATCGCCATGACCGGTGAGATTACGTTGCGGGGTAGGGTGCTGCCGATCGGTGGGCTCAAAGAAAAAGTCATGGCCGCTCATCGCGCCGGCATCAAGAAGGTGTTGATCCCCGCCGAGAATATCAACGACATCAAGGATATTCCGCCGGCCGTTCTCAAGCAGGTGGAGATCCAACCCGTTGAGCAGCTCGACGATGTTCTAAACGAAGCTCTGGTGCTGCCCGAAGGCCGCAAATCATTTATCCTCGTCGAACGTCCCGCCGATCTGCCGCCTTTGGCGATTCGGGCGAAAAAGACCCACAAAGACGAAGGCGAACTGGTGACCCACTGAACTGCGCTGCGGCTGCGGATTCGCACGTGTGAATCCGCGCGTTGTGCGTGGGGTACAGCCGCGCTAACGTGCGTGCCTCGGGCGGTTAGCTCAGCTGGGAGAGCATCGGCCTTACAAGCCGGGGGTCGCGTGTTCGAGCCACGCACCGCCCACCATTTTTCACAGTCACTCAGCGTGCCTCCTATCCCAGCCGTCCAGTGCGCAGGCGTTAAACAACACGCTCATCCTGCCCTCTTAGACCCAAGCATTCTTTTGGGACTCGATAAGCGACGAAATACCACAAAGCCGACGCCTATCGCGCCGTAGACGGACAATGCGAAATAGAGCGCACCGACATCGTGCATTGCTAGGTAGTAGAGGAGAAGTCCAACCGTCGCTGCCATAAGCCCGATCCCGAGAAGGATCGGCGTCTTGGCGGTCCGCGTTTCCTTGCGTAGCCGCAGGTTGGCCACACAGACAGCGATCGACACCAACAGGAAGGTCAAACTGGAAAACGACGCGATGAGTTGGAGGCCCCCGAGCGCAGCCAGCATGAGAGAGAGCAGCGTGATGACGATCGCCGCAGCCGCGGGCACCTCAGCTCGGTTCCGGAACGCAAAAGCCTTCGGTGCAAGCTCGTCGTGCGCCATCTCGAAAGCCATGCGGCTTGCACCGAAGATCGTTGCGTTTATCGCCGAGGCGGTGGCGAGCATGGCGGCAAGGTCGACAAGGACCGTTCCCAGCCTTCCTAGAATAGGTTTGGCAACGGCCGCCAGGGCGTATTCCTCGGCCGCATGGATCGCTGACGCATCAAGGTTTCCGACAGCAACTACGGCGATCGCAACGTAGATTGTGGAAGTGATGGCGATTGCCCCGTACACAGCTCTCGGAATGTTGCGCTGCGGGTCGCGCGTTTCACATACGGCATTGGTGATGAGCTGGAAGCCCTCGAATGCGACGAAAATGAGTGCTCCACCCAAGAGAACCGAACTGCCACCGTGGTCGAAAAGCGGCTGGAAGCGGGAAGGATCGGCTGTGTAGAGCCCCACCGCCGCCAGGACCGCCAACAGAAGTATCTTCACGTACACAGCTATATCTTCGGCCCTTCCCATCGCGGCTGTCCCGATTAGGTTGATCACCAAGAAGAACAGTAGGCTGGCGGCCGATAGAGACGCGCGGGCCAACGCCCACTTCTGGAGGCCGAACAGGTGCGATGAATACGCCCCAAAGGTAAAGGCGTACAAGGCCAGCGTCCCGATATAGCCGATCACGACGGTCCATCCGGCTATGCCGGCAACCGACAGCGTGTTGGGAAAGGCCTTCTCCAGATAGGTAAAGCTCGCGCCGTCGCTATGATAGGTCAGTGCCAGGCGTACGTAACTGTAGCCTGCGGTTGCGGCGATCGCGCTGCCGATCAAAAAAGCCAGCGGCGCAGCGTGACCGCTGACGTCGACGGCAAGGCCCAGGATCGAGAAGATCCCTCCACCGATCATCCCACCCACGCCGATTGCGATCAGCTCGGGTAGCCCTAGTTCCTTTTTCTTCTCGCTGCTGCCCACCTGGCCCTAGTGCGTCTGTCGCACGCTGTTTGCAACTGAGTGCCAAGCCCGTGAACGCTCGAATCGGAACGGACGGATGACATTGCCGGCCTATCCGTCGGCCTCATCGACTCGACGGCCCGTTTTGGTAAACTTGCCCCGACCTTGGCCGACTCACGGATCACTTCTATGAACTCACCCACCGATTCGTTTCGAAACTTGCGTTGGCAACGAGGCTTGGCTCTGTGCTTTGCTCTCACGCTGGCCGGTTGCGGGCTGATAAGAGTCTTTATGACGATGAAACATGGCTCTGAGCACTACAAAGCCGCCCAGCGGCTCGCCGCCGCGGCAGACTACACGGGCGCGGCGGCCGAGGTTGCTAAGGCCCGGCTGACGTTTGCCGAGTCATCGGTTGATAACTATGAGCACAGCGACCGGTATGTGTTTTTCCACGGTCAACTCATGAAACAACTTGCGGATTTGCACACGGCGCTAGAAGACGGCAACGCGGATCAGACAGCGAAATTGTTTGAGCAGACTTCGCAGACTTGCGACGACTGTCACAATAGGAACAAAACTAAGAAGTAAGCCCGACCTGTCGGCTTCGTTACGGAACCCCGGGCGTCCCTCGTTGCTGCCGCCGATTGATGCTTCGACGGCGCTGCGCGGGGGTCAGCCTCTCGGTCGCAAAATTCCGGCGAACGCGCTGCCGTAAACCGCGAAGCCGAGATAGGCTTCGAGCACGGTGACGACGACGGCGATCGGCAATCCAGCGGGATCGAGGAAGAGGTGGAAGAGCAGAATCTGAGCGACGATCGGCGCCAACAACACGAGCGCGAGCGGCGAGAAAGCCCGCGCGAGCAGGCATAGCCCGGCGATGGTCTGCAGCGATGCCATGACGGGGAAAAAGTAGCCTGTCGCGGCGAGCGCCCCCATAAAGTTGCCGGCCTTTTCCCCCAGCGGCGGCAGTGCCAAGAAATGGAAGAAGCCGTTGAGGCCGAACACGAAGAATATGAGTCCCAAGAGGAACTGGGCACCGATGTCGATTTTTGCTTTCATTGTCGCCTCCTCGAGCGTAAGAAACGCGGCCGATTTATATCACGAAGGCCTCCTGTAGGCATCGCCACAGGACTGGAACCCGCGAGCAGCGGCCGAAAGGGGAACCGGCGCGGCCCGGGCCCGCCCGGCGCGGATGCGCGGCAATGCGCCCTTGGCTGCGCCCCGGTTGAACTCTGGGAGCTTTGCTGTTATCAAAACTGACTGCCAAGGTTTCCGGGCGCGGGTTTGGGGTCGTAGTTCAGCTGGTTAGAACGCCGGCCTGTCACGCCGGAGGTCGCGAGTTCGAGTCTCGTCGACCCCGCCACGCAGGTTCGGCTGTGGTCCGGTAACGGACTTCGGCCGAAACGATGCTCGGAGGCAGGCAGGCTAGGCCGGCGAAGGGGCGCAGCGAAAGTGCAGAAGGTAACCAAAAGTCTCAGTGTCGAGGACGCTCGCGAGAGTCGGCGCTGGTTTGTGGCCGATGCCGACGGTCAGGTGCTCGGGCGCCTGGCCACACGCATCGCATCGGCGCTTCGCGGCAAGAACAATCCGGCTTTTACTCCGCACGTGGACTGCGGCGATTTCGTCGTCGTCGTCAATGCGGCCAAGGTCCGTTTGACGGGGCAAAAAGCCGACAAGAAGATCTACTACCGGCATTCGGGTTACCCGGGCGGCATAAGCAGCCGCACCGCCGGCCAGCTCTTGGAAAGTGATCCGGAACAGCTCATACAGAAAGCGGTCGTGGGCATGCTTCCTAAGAATAGGTTGGGCCGACAACTGGCGGTCAAGCTCAAAGTGTATGCGGGATCGGATCATCCCCACAAAGCGCAGAAGCCCGAGCCCTTACCCGCGTAAACGAGGACCAGATAGAGACCATGGCGGAAGTACAAAAGGTTCCCAGTTCGGTTGGACGTCGCAAGACTGCGGTGGCCAACGTCAGATTGAAGCCGGGCTCCGGCAAGATCACCATCAATACGCGCGATATCGAACGATACTTCGCGCGTCCTACCTCCAGGATGATCCTGCGCCAGCCCCTCGAGCTGACTCAGACCGGAGATCGCTTTGACGTCGAAGCCAAGGTTCGCGGTGGTGGGCTCTCAGCCCAGGCCGGCGCCGTGCGTCACGGCATCAGCCGTGCGCTGCTGGTGGTGAACGAAGAATATAGGCCGGCGTTGAAGAAGGCCGGTTTCCTCACCCGCGATGCGCGTGAGGTCGAGCGCAAGAAATACGGGCGCCACAAGGCCCGCAAACGTCCGCAATACTCCAAGAGGTAGCCCGATGAGTACCGCGTCCAAGGCCCGAGTGGCCGTCGTGGGAGCGACGGGCTATGCGGGCGCGGAACTCGTGCGCCTACTGTCCCGTCACCCCGGTGTGGAAATCACCGTCGTGACCTCCGAACGCGATGCGGGTAAGCCGCTCGCACGGGTACACCCGAGCCTGGCGTTTCTCGGCCTCGATCTCGTTTCGGTGGCCGATGCCGAATTGACCAGGCGTGCTGAGTTCGTGTTCACCGCCCTTCCGCACGGAACCTCGGCGGGGCTCGTTCGATCGCTTCTGGAGTCGCATCTTCGCGTGGTGGATCTAGGTGCGGATTTCCGCTTTGAAGACAGGGCCTTGTACGAACAGTGGTATGGTCCGCATGAGGAGCCGGGGCTGATCGACCAGGCCGTCTACGGTCTCACGGAGTTCTGCCGGGACCGGCTGGCCAAGGCCCGTCTGGTGGCCAACCCGGGCTGTTATCCTACCGGTGCGTTACTGGCTCTGCTGCCGCTGGCGGCGCACATTCACGGCAACGTCATCATTGACGCCAAATCGGGCACCAGCGGAGCCGGGCGGACTGCGGATACACAGCAGCTCTATGCTGAGGTCGCCGACAACGTGCGCCCCTATAAAATTGCCGCCCATCGCCACCAGCCCGAGATTGCCTCGCGGCTCGAGGCTGCCGCCGGGGCGTCGGTCCCTGTGTTGTTTTCCCCGCACCTGGTCCCCATGGGGCGCGGCCTGTTGACGGTTTGCTACTGCGATCTCGGCGATCTCCGTGCGAGCGATATCGGGGCGGCTCTGACCGAGCGTTACGGAGGGGAAGAGTTCGTTCGCGTTCTTGAAGAGGGCGACCTGCCCGAGCCGCGCAACGTACGCGGCACCAATCGTGCGGAGATCGGCTGGCTGAAGGACTCGGGCAGCGGGCTGACGGTGTTGTTGAGCGCCATCGACAACCTCGGCAAGGGTGCCTCCGGGCAAGCCGTCCAGAACATGAACGCCATGCTGGGCCGGCCGGAAACCACGGCGCTCGAGCAGATCGCGGCGCTACCCTAGGGTGGCGATCCGTGGAACGGGGCTTGGCTCAGGACTGTCGATGTCCGTTCCAGGTGACGTAGAAGGTCGCGCCGAAGGTCCCAAACAGAACATTGGCCGCCCACGCTGCAAGCATAGGGGAGAGGCTGCCGTTCTTGGCCGCCGAAACCGCCACCGCGTCGACGGTCCAGTACAGGAAACCGACTGCCATGCCGATGCCTAGCCCATAGGTCAGGCTTGTGTTGCGTCCGCTGCGGATGGCAATCGGCAATCCGAGAATGATCATCAGTAGGCCGGCGAATGGACGCGCAAGCTTTTCGTACAGATCAACCTGGAAGGACGCCGTGCTGAGACCGCGCGCACGTAGAACTGCGATGCGGTTGCGGAGTTCCTTGAAGCTGAAGTCGCTTGCCCGGCGGCGGCGGCTGACCAGCTCCGAAGGCTTGGCTGTGAAGATGAACTCGCCGGGCTCGAGCTCGCGCGCGCTGACTTGACCTTCCGGACCGAAGTTTTTGATCGAGCCTTCCGTGATTTCCCAGCGATCGTTGCGCCAGCGGGCCGCTGGGACCTCGACCATCCGAGTCAAGTGGAACGACGGGTCTATCTCGTAAAGGGTCAGCCCGTATACGGATTTGTTGTTGGCATCGTAGTAGTCGATGTTGAGAAATCCCTCGGGACTTTGCAGCCACACCGAGGTTGCGTTGAAGCGTCCGCGGAAGGGTTTCTTTTTGATGACGATGTCTTCGATGAAATGAGCCTGGGTGCTGGTCGCGGGGACGACCACCTCGTTCCAGGCTAACACCGCCAAACAAGAGATCGCGCCGAGGACCAGCAGCGGCCGGGCGATCTGCCA
Organism: uncultured Myxococcales bacterium; assembly: GCA_964553415.1. Taxonomy (GTDB): domain Bacteria; phylum Desulfobacterota; class Binatia; order UBA1149; family JAJCZL01; genus CAZKLE01. The sequence continues at coordinate 1,563 of CAZKLE010000084.1, read as the reverse complement.
GGTGGATATCCCACAGGTTGCCATAGCCATCGTTTCACGATGGCGCGATAGCATCCCGAAACTGATGAGGACGGCGAACAGGCAGGCCAGGGGAAACAGCTCGGAAAACAGATGGGGAATCCTGAGCACGAACATTGCGATAAGGTCGACGGCACGGGGGTTGTAGTTCAGATAGCGGCCAACCTGGCCGAAGAAGTTGATGAAGACGAACAACCCGACGACCGCCACGGTGCAGGCGACGAAGACCCGGAGGAAGTGGCGAACGATATAGCGTGAGAGGACCGACATGGTTTTAGTTGGCGCTTCGTGGTCTCACGCGTCGGTAAAGTTGCATCAGCAGCGACGGATACTGCCACCGCTCGCGGGCCGCGCGAGACATCATCCAAAGACCGGCTAGTGCCAGGATCACATTTGGCGTCCACAAGTCCAGCTCGGGAACGCCGATCCCTTTGCGCGCGACGGTGAGAGCGGCGCTCGTCATCAAGTAATAGACCATGATCACACCCAAGGTCACGCTGAAGCCGTGCGCGTGTACGGCACGGGAACGTCGCATGCCCAGCGGTACGCCGAGAAAAGCAAGAAGGAAAGCGGCAGTCGCCAACACGAACTTGCTTTGCAGTTCGATGCGTTCCTCGAGAGCCGGACTCCCCGTTGCTTCACGTTCGGCTTTGGCGGCCAGCAATTCCGGCAATGCCATTTCGTTGGGCCTGGCCGATAGGGGATGGGGTGTCGAGAGTACCCGTTTGTAGTCGAGACTGACTTCGAGTGTTCGAAAGCGGGTGACATCGTAACTCTCTTGCTCGGCCTGAAACGTCATGCTGGTGCCATCGACAAGCAGCAGATGAACGCTGCGCGCGTTTTCGTCGGACACCAACCGCCCGGTGGTGGCGAAAGAGATCGTTCGCCTATAACTGTCGCGCTCGTCGGCGAGCATGACGCCGTCGAGAAGGCCGCTTTGAGGGTCCACGTCGGTTACGTACATCACCATACCGCCAAAGTCGGAGTTGAACACTTTGGGCGACAGTGCGGCGGTGGCGCGCACCTTGGCGATCTCGTAGAGGGTCTGTTCGACGGCTTGGTTCGACCAAGGGCGGAGATAGGCAGCAAGAAAAAAGGTCGAGATCGAGACGAAGGCGGCGAAAAGCAAGACCGGGCGGATCATTTGGTACAGGCTGACGCCTGCCGCCCGCAAGGCGATCATCTCGCCGTCGTTAGAAAGACGCCCGAAGGCAACGACGACGGCGAGTAGGAAAGCCATCGGCATCGTGATTTCGAAGAACCCGGGCAGGGTAAATGCCAACAGACGGCCGACCTGGCCGATGGGCACCCCACGGGAGAGTATCAGATCGATCAAGTCGAGAATGCGTGCAACGACGAGGATGAACGTAAAAACGGCCAAGCCCGAAGCAAAGGATTTCGCTACCTCCAGCAGGAGGTAACGGCGGAGGGTTTTACCCATAGGTCCAAGAATAGTAGACAACACCCGGATTGCTGTAAATCCCAACCCTGTTGTGGCACGAAATCCCAAACGACGGGCGCTCGACCCGGGTCGGCGCGCCAACC
>CAZKLE010000083.1:9007-10962 GCA_964553415.1 uncultured Myxococcales bacterium | reverse complement strand
GATCCATCCGGTCGTCGATGCGTCAGGACTCAAAGTATTCGGCCAAGGTGAATGGGCGGCTGCGAAGCACGGTCGCCGCTGTATAGGGTGGCGAAAGCTACACTTGGCGGTGGATGAAGCGGGACACATTGTGGCCGCGGACATATCAGGGGATCCGATTCTTCGGACGAGAGGCAGACACATCAGGCGGATCGCTCGTGTTGGCCGAGCGCAGTGGCGACGCGAGAAAGGGCAACACCGTCAAGCCCGAGCCGAAAACACTTTCTATCGATACAAAAGAATTATTGGATCAGGCCTTCGGGCTCGCCATCCCATGGCTCAACGAAATGAGATGTTGGCCGCATGGAACTGACTGAACTGGATGTCTGAGCTCGCGATGCCCAACTCGCAGAAACTCGCTACATGACGATCTGAATATCGGGGGCCTTTTGCGCTGATTTCGATTCATGCACCAATGCCAAACTGATCCACTACCGACCGGTCGAGCGAAGCCAGGACAGGTCAAGTGGTAACCGCTTTTTGCAGTACGTTTTTTCAGCGTACCCACCGCACGCATGGCATAATATATCTACCTGCGACTCCGGCTCGTCCATCCGACCGCCCAGGACGATCCGATCCGGAAGAAGCAAACGGGCGGAGGTTGTATGGGAAACACCGAGCTACAAAACTGGATCCTGCTTGTCGACGATGAGCCGAACATCCGAGAGACCGTCGCGTTCGTCCTCGAAGTCGAGGGTTTCAATGTCGTCACGGCAGTTGACGGCGTCGATGGGCTGGAAAAAGTCCGCGCCGTCAAGCCCAAAATTGTGCTGCTCGATGTCATGATGCCCCGTATGGACGGCTACGAGGTCTGTCAGGCCATTCGTGCCGACGAGGAATTCGGCGGCGTTTTCATTCTCATGCTGACGGCCAAGGGCCAGAAATCCGACGAGCTCAAAGCTTTGGAACTCGGCGCCGATCTATACATGACGAAACCCTTCGACGAAGAAGTCGTCATCCAGGTCATCCGCGATGTATTCGAAGGTCGTCTCGTTTCCCAGGCGAGAGCGGCCGGTCAAGAGCCGGTCGTGCATTATCATCGTGTCTGATCGCTCAACGGTTTATTTCTCCTCGTGTACAGTACAGCCCTCGCGCGGTAATATAGTCCTGCGCTCCTTGTAGCAGGAGTGCCCTCCCGGCGGGAGGGGTTCTCCGCCCAGCAGATTCCAAGCAAGTTCGAGCATTTTCTGTACGAGTACTCGACACGTCGGCCTGCGGCTGTCCCCCCCCCACTCACCGTTCCGGCGCAACTAGCCTTTGCCGATCCGAAGAGCTGATGGGATGGGCTCTTCCCGCGACTTTGGCACTACGATGCCGACTAAGTCACGAGAGGATTCCATCCCATCAGCTCGGTAGGAGACGCGGGCAACCCGGCTGCCGTAATCGGCAGCCGGGTCATGGCCCAGGAGCGGGGCGAATTTAGGGACAGGACCCGCACACGTTACAGGCGTCTGCACAACAATCGCCGGCGACGACACATCCCGGATCACAGAAACAGCCGCCAGGAGCCTGGTCGCCGCAGGTCGGAGCAAGTGTGCAAGTGCAATCGGGACCGCTACACGGTCCGCCCGGGTTGCAGTTTGGGTCGACCGCCGGGTCGCAGAGCGGCACGCAGTTCGGGTCTACGGCCGGATCGCATGGTGCCACACAATTGGGGTCCGTGGCCGGGTCACACGGCGGCACGCAGTTCGGGTCCGTGGCCGGGTCGCAAGGCAGACCGCAGTCCACGGAACAATTCCAACCATCTTCCGTTTGCGGATCGCACACAGTGTCCCCGCAGAAACCGCTCGGGCAGTTGGGGTCAACTGCGGGATCACACGGTGGCACGCAGTTCGGGTCGGTAGCCGGATCACACGGTGGTACGCAGTTCGGGTCTACGGCCGGATCGCATGGTGCCACACAATTGGGGTCCGTGG
>CAZKLE010000083.1:0-8907 GCA_964553415.1 uncultured Myxococcales bacterium | reverse complement strand
AACCGCTCGGGCAGTTGGGGTCAACTGCGGGATCACACGGTGGCACGCAGTTCGGATCGGTAGCCGGATCACACTGCGGCGCGCAGTTCGGGTCGGTAGCCGGATCACACGGCGGTGCGCAACTCGGGTCTACGGCCGGATCGCATGGTGCCACACAATTGGGGTCTACGGCCGGATCGCACGGGGCCGGGCAATTTGGGTCAACCGCCGGGTCACAGCCATTGCCGGGCCCACCACAGGACCCGCAGACGTCGCAGGCATCGGTGCAGCAATCGCCGGAGTTCACGCAGCCGGAGTCACACCAGCAACCGCCGGGGGTCTGGCCGCTGCAGATGTTGGCAGCTTTGCAGCTACAGTCGGGGCCTTGGCAGGCCGGGGGCTGAGTACCTCCCCCACCGGGAGTTCCACCACCGCCCTTGATCAGGCTCCAACAATCGAGCCACTCGTGGCCTAGGTCGAGTGCGCTACAGGCCTGATCGAGCACGAGCTGATCAATCGGAATGGTAGCTTCCGGCGTGCCGGTACAGTCAAATTGTTGAGACGGGTCGAAGGTAATGACCACGTCGGCTGTCTCCGGCAAGACCTTGTCCAGGACCGCGTCGACGAAGCTGCTGGCCGTATCAAGGTCGACCTGAGTAGTCGCAGCGTTCCAGCCTTCCACTTGCGTGAAGTCGGTCCACTGCAGACGCGTACCGTTACGCATCGACATCTTCGCTGCACCGTGACCGAGAGCGAGTTGGCCTATCTGATAGGTCGTCCCCGGCGTGTTGAAGTCGATCAATTCGGCGTTCGAGGTCACCCGGTTCGCAAAGATCATGTCTTCGGTACCGTTGGTAAAGCTGCCGGCATCGAACCCGTCCAGATCCAGAGAACTAGCACCTTGGCGAACGACCATCTCTCCGTTTACGGTGTTGCCGTCGCTCATCGTATTCGAGTGGCTCATCGTGATGGTCTTGGTGCCGACGAAGTCACCGTCGTCGTTGAGATCGCCGTCGACGACCACTTGATGAGATTCGCTCCCCCATGGGCCGTTGCCGTTGCCTTTGGCGACCATGGAAAAATCCGTGCTCGAAATCGTCTGGCGGATATACTCCTGTTGGACGGGGCCGGCAGCGGTGTCTTTACAGGCAAACAGTTCCAAGCCGGTCACGGTGTCGCCGGTTTTGTCGAGCTTCATCTTGATGAGACTGGGCCCTCCGCCGGGGCCTCCTCCCGGACCGCCATTCGGATCCTGCGCTGCGCTACCGGAGTCGATCGCGAACAGATGATACTGGCCGTCGTAGATATCGACCGTACCGCTACCGGCGGTAGCGATGCCTTGGAAAGCGTTTTGAATGTAGCAGAGAATTTGGTCGGCCGAAGCCGCACCCTCGACCGCAGTCCGCGTCATGTTGGCGATCTGGCAGGCGGCAATACTACTGGTGGAATCGAAATCCGTGTTAAGTTCGGAAAGCTTGAGTCCGTAAGGAGTGCCCGCGATCGCCGAGCTGGCCGCAATCATAGCAGAGGGTCCTGTCCCCTCGGACAGAACCGCCGAGGTCGCGCGTGGCAACTGGTCGATGGTTGTCACCGCGACTCCCGGACAAGTCATGGCAATGGACTGACCGGTGGCTTTCTGCAGCACGCGCAGGGCGTCGGTAGCAGCGACGGATCCGTTGTTGTCGATATCGCAACGAGCCTTCGGGCAGGTGTTGACACCGACCGCTGAGATCAAAATGCCCAGGGCATCGGTGGCTGATACTGTACCGTCTTCGTTGAAGTCGCCGCAACCGGCCTGCACCGGACCGGCAACGACCATCATCAGCAACACCAGGGCGGCGGTCAAGATGGCTGTAAATCCTTTTCTGCTCATCGGATCTCTTTCTCCTCTGCGATCGTCTCGCGATTTGTTCGGCGGCATGTCGGCTCGAAGCCGAAGCGTAATGACATGCCTTCGCGGTTGCTCTTAGTGCAATCCGCCTGCCGAAGGGGTAGCGGAGACAAGTACGCGAATTTACTGAATCCGCCCGGGAGGTGCAGCGCCTGTGAGTGTCAAATTGGTAGCGGAGGCGGCGACGAACACTGAGACTACTTACGTCTATTTGCGCACGACGGTGCGCTGCTTGCCTTGCCCTCTGTGTGGTCGAACCCGCCGAACTCGGCATTGCCGGACGGTGTTTGGTGCCAAAATTCGTCCGGTAGAAACAGCAGCGATATCGCCTCCTTGCGAGCCACCGTCATCGTCGGATGGGTCAACCGCAACCAGCAAGATGTCATCGAGTATCTGCAAGAGGAGAACCGGGTTCTACGCGAACAACTCGGAGACCAGCGTTTACTGTTTCCTGATGCGCAACGACGCCGCTTGGCGGCCGGGGCGATCCAAGACCGTGGCCGAGATCGAGCAACTGATCGTGACCATGGCGTGTGAGAATCCTGGCTGGGGTTACACACGCACCCGAGGGGCACTGTACAATCTGGGTCACGAGATCGGACGCAACACGATCAAGCGAATCCTCTTTGCCAACGGTATCGAGCCGGCACCAGAGCGCAAGAGGGGAATGTCGTGGGAGACGTTTCTCCAAGCCCATCGGGGTGCCATAGCAGCGACGGATTTCTTCGGTGTCGAGGTGCTGCCTCTGCCGGATCCCTGAGCCGGGTGCTCTATCTGATCCATGATCGTGATCCGCTCTTGAGCAAGGACTTCCGGAATGTTCTGCGGTCCGTGGGCGTGGATACGGTGAAGCTACCGGCACGAAGTCCGAATTTGAATGCATACGCGGACCGATTTGTTCGCTTGATCAAGTCGGAATGCTTGGCGCAGATCATCCCGCTCGGCGAGCGGCGCCTTCGGAACGCCGTGAACGAGTATACGAAGCACTACCACCTCCGCAGGGCAGCGTGACAGTGGGCCGACGTTTGGCACCGAACGAGGTCGACATTGGTGTGACAAAGGTCGTGATTGCTCCATCCTCCACACGCTTATTGCTGCGAAACCCTACATGCCGCGACGTACCATGTCTTTAACACGCGATGCCATTCCGCGTCTGGCAGCGGACACCGAAAGCGTCGTGACCACGCGTTCATGATCCGGCGCAAAGCGGGTGGTACCGCCGTCGGGCACGGCGATACGCCAGCTGGGCGTCGGCCTGCGGGAACCCTCCCGACGAGGCCGCTGGCAGGTATGGTGCGCGACTGGCCTTCGTCTTGCAGTTGTTTCGAGTGCCGGGCTCGTGTGCTCAGCGGGTAGTCAATCGGAGGAGGTAGAAGCCATGATGATCTCTGCGGAGTCTGCGAAGTTCGATGCGGAACTTAGGCCGTCAAGTCCCGACCGTACACTCGTGTTCGTGTCGGGGAACCTTAACGCTTACGATCTCGAATGTCTCAGGGATGCCGCGACGTACGGGGTCAAGTATGTTCGTATCCGCCTTTCCGGGGTTGACCTCGACAATGCCTGTAGCTTTCTCGAAGGCTGGCTCAGGCAAATCGCACGCCAAGGTGCCGAGATCAGCGTCGAGGGTGTCGTTGCCGGTAACCACGCCGGTAACGAGCGGCGTATGGCGGGTTTACGTTCCGTGTGAGGTTTCGACCTGGAAAGCCTTGGCTGAGCTCCGGAGACCGGTGTCCTTCCTCAAAACTCCATCTGCCGATAATTAAGCTGCGAGTCTGTCGTAGCGATGGTGCAGTCCACCGACTTGCGCCTTGGCGACAACGCGGCCGCGATGCTGGGTCGGCGTTCGCCGTCCATTCGGCTGTCGGGTGGGCCGTGACCGCGACGCGCAGGATAGGTCTGCGCCCATGATCGAGAACGACGAATACGTACAGAGGCGAGAACCGGACCGTCGAGACCACCATGGAATCAACGGCGATTGATTGGTGGAGATTTCGAAGAGCAAGATTCTCAGCCTGTAGCGCAGCACGAGAGCGAAATACGCGCCGGAGGCTTTGCAGAAGAAGCCCGATCACGGCGCGGGAGCTTTCACCAGATTAGCGATACAAGAATCCACCAATAGGATGTCAACCATGGCTAGCGATAAAGACCCTGTTTGCGGGATGAACGTCGAGGTTGAGTCTGCGGCAGCACGGGAGGGCTATCGGGGACATACCTGGTATTTTTGCTCCGAAAAGTGCCGCAGTAAGTTTCAGGCAGATCCCGAAAGCTATGTAACGACGAACACCGTCCGCCAGGGTGAGGATTCCCCAGCCGGCGTGGGTGCCGATGGCGGCTACGATCTCGGCTTGGCCCTGTATACCTGTCCCATGCACCCGGAGATAGAACAGCGGGGCCCGGGTGTGTGCCCGAAATGTGGTATGGCGCTTGAACCACGGACTGTCGAAGCGGAAGAAGATACCAGTGAACTCGACTACATGACGCGTCACCTTTGGGTGAGCAGTCTGCTGGCCGTTCCGGTATTTGTAAGCGCCATGGCTGGGGAATTTTGGCCGGAAACCGTGGCCGGGATCGTCGACCCACGCTACCGTCAATGGTTTGAGCTTGTACTCGCTACACCGGTGGTCGTCTGGGGTGGCTGGATATTTTACGTGCGCGCCTGGCAATCGCTGCTTACGCGCAATCTGAACATGTTCACCCTGATCGGTCTGGGTGTCAGCGTAGCCTGGATCTACAGTATGACAGGCGTTTTGTTGCCGGGCATCTTCCCCGAGTCGGTTTTCGACGCGATGGGGGTCGTGCCGGTTTACTTCGAGGCGGCGGCTGTGATTACCGTGCTCGTGCTGCTGGGGCAGGTGCTGGAGCTGCGCGCCCGCAGCCAGACCAATGCCGCTATCAAGATGCTGCTGGGACTGGCACCTAAGACAGCACGCATCGTCCGGGACGGCGGCAGCGAAGAAGATATCCCCATGGAGCATGTCAAGCCGGGCGATACGCTGCGCGTTCGTCCCGGTGAGAAAGTGCCGGTGGACGGAATGGTCCTCGAAGGTGAAAGTAACGTGGATGAATCCATGGTGACCGGAGAGCCGGTACCGGTAGAGAAATCCACCGGCGAAAAACTGATTGGCGCCACAGTCAATGGTACCGGCAGTCTATTGATGAAAGCGGAAAAAGTCGGTGCCGATACTCTGCTGTCGCAAATCGTACGGATGGTGGCCGATGCGCAGCGTTCGCGGGCACCGATCCAAAAACTGGTCGATATCGTTGCCGGCTATTTTGTTCCGATAGTCGTCCTCGTCGCTATCGTTACGTTTATCGTCTGGGGTATGTGGGGTCCCGAACCCGCGCTGGCCTATGCCGTCATCAATGCGGTCGCCGTATTGATCATCGCCTGCCCCTGCGCGTTGGGTCTAGCGACGCCTATGTCCATCATGGTCGGCACCGGTAAGGGCGCCATGGCGGGCGTACTGATCAAGAATGCCGAAGCGCTGGAGATAATGCAGAAAGTCGACACGTTGGTAGTCGACAAAACCGGCACCCTCACCGAGGGAAAACCGAAGCTGGTGACCGTGGTAGCGAAAGAAGGCTTTGACGAACGAGATGCCTTGCGGCTGGCTGCCAGCCTGGAGCGTGCAAGCGAACACCCGCTGGCCGAGGCTATCGTGCATGGTGCGGAAGAGCGTGGATCGGAACTGACAAAGGCGAACGACTTCCAGTCGGTCACGGGCAAGGGCGTTACGGGCAGGGTGGAAGGCCGGCGGGTGGCGCTGGGTAATATCAAGTTGCTCGAGAGCCTCGATATCAACGTTGGCGATCTTCCTCGTGAGGCCGACACCCTGCGTGCTGAGGGACAGACCGTCATGTTGTTGGCCATCGACGGTAAGGCGGCCGGCTTGATCGGTGTCGCCGATCCCATCAAGGCATCTACGCCCGAGGCGATAAGTGACCTGCACGATGAAGGCCTGAAGGTCGTCATGCTCACCGGTGACAGTAGAACGACGGCCGAGGCCGTTGCCGCCAAATTGAATATCGACCAGGTGCAGGCTGAAGTGTTGCCGGACCAGAAGGCCGAAGTGGTCAAGGCTCTGCAGGCCGAAGGACGCACCGTGGCCATGGCCGGTGACGGTATAAACGATGCCCCTGCGCTGGCGCAGGCGCACGTCGGCATCGCCATGGGGACGGGTACCGACGTGGCCATGGAGAGCGCCGGCGTTACGCTGGTGAAAGGTGATCTGGGCGGTATCGTGCGAGCGCGCCGATTGAGTCGGGCCACTATGCGCAATATTCGCCAAAACCTTTTCTTCGCCTTTATCTATAACTCTGTCGGTGTGCCGGTAGCTGCCGGTGTTCTATACCCGGTATTCGGTTTATTGCTGTCTCCGATGATTGCCGCTGCTGCTATGAGTTTGAGTTCGGTATCGGTCATCGTCAACGCGTTGCGGTTACGCAGGGTCAAAATCTAGGAGCCCCTACCACGATCCAGTACTCACCGGTGGCAAGACAGCGGGCTTTTGCCTCTGCTACCAGTTCCAATAGGCGGCTCGACCGGGGCGAGCCTTGCGCCAGCCGGTCGGATCCCTGACACTGGCGTTATGCCGTCAGTCGTTACGCCGGCGATAGGAGAGGCCCGGGCTCGGGTGCAGCCTGAGTCTCTCGGAGCTGTTCGCATGACTCGCGATCCGCCGCCGCAGTACCCCGCTGCGATGGTCAACGTGACCAACCGCTGCAATCTCGCCTGCGAGCACTGCTTCGTTTTCCGCGACGGAAACCCGAACGACCCGGAGGGGGAGATGTCGCCCGAGCGACTGCTTGCCGAACTCGAACGACTGCGGGGCCGCCACGGGATCCGTTACGTGCTGTGGATGGGCGGTGAGCCGATGATCCGCTGGCGCCTACTCGAGAGAGGCGTCGCGTTGTTCGAGCGCAATACGATCACCACGAACGGAACGATTCCGCTCAGGGATTTCGGCGCAGGCGTGACCTACGTTCTCTCGCTCGACGGGCCGCGCGACATCAACGATGCCGTGCGAGGTGTCGGCGTCTTCGATAGGGTACTGAAAACGATCACTGCGATACCTGGCGGCTTTGGACCAACCGTTACGGTGCAGTGCGTGGTACACCGGGAGAACCAGCGCCGTCTCGAGGAACTCGTCTCGGTCCTTCGGCCGAGCAAGGTCGAAGGACTCGTGTTTAGCTTCTACGTTCCACGGGCCGGCGAACGTTCGCCACGCGCTTGGGACAGCGTCGGGGAGCGCGAGGCAGCGGTCGATCTGATTGTGGATCTGAAGCGTCGCCATCCTGGATTTATTTGGAACTCGAGCCGCAGTCTCGAGTTAATGCGCCCGGCGACCGCCAAGATGGTCACCGATCACTGCCCTCTTCTTCGTACTACGATGCCTCTCTACATCGAAGGCAACCGATTCACCACGCCGTTTTGCTGCTATGGTAACGACGTTGACTGCGACCGTTGCGGATCGTGGGGCGTGTTCGCCGTGGCGGCGAAAATACCAGGACCATGGAACGACGCGCCTCCGCCGACGGAGAACGGACCAGCGTCCACCCCGATCGATCCCGCTGATCGATAGACGTGAGGTGCTCTTGACTCCAAGACGGCGAAAGCCGAGCCCGCGAAATGACCGGACGAAACACTACAGCCACTGAGCCCCGCCAGAAGGCTCTCCAGCTCAACCTGGATGCACGGTTCTATGGAACCTTCGCCGAAATCGGGGCGGGACAAGAGATGGCGAGGTGGTTTTTCCATGCCGGCGGGGCTGCGGGAACCGTTGCCAAGACGATATCTGCCTACGATATGGAAGTGAGCGATGCCGTTTACGGTTCCACGAATCGTTACGTCAGCTGCGCTCGACTCGAGGCCATGCTCGAGCACGAGTACCGGCTCCTGCTCGAGCGGCTCGACCGTAAGCGTGGTGCCGAGACTGCCTTCTTTGTTTTCGCCGATACGGTGGCTACGCGGAGCTATAGCCGACCGGGGAACGGCGACGGCTGGATGGGCGTTCGGTTTCAGCATGAGCCGCGCGCCCAACCTTCGAGCGTTCTTCTCCACTTCGCGCTGCGCGATCGTGAGGCGGTCCAACAACAGGAGGCGGTCGGTATTCTCGGCGTTAATCTGCTCTATGGGTCCGCTTACCACCACTCGATGCCGGCACAGTTGATCGGCTCTCTGATCGACGGGTTGAACCGTGAGCGAGTCGAGCTGGATATGGTTCGCTTCTCGGGTCCGGCATTCTCCTCAGTCGACAATCGTTTGATGAGCCTCGAACTCGTTGAGCAGCGCCTCACCGATGCCACGCTGTTTGCGCCCAGCGGAGAAGTAGTGGAAGCCGCTGACGTGCTGCACGGCAAGCCTCTTCTCGTAGAACGCGGAAGCTTTCGGCCGATCGTGAAGCCCGCTCTCGACATGCTCCAGTGTGCCGAGGCGCGGATGCATGACGAGCGCACATCGCGAGTTGCGCAAGGAACGGAACCTCCGGTGGTCATTTTGGAGATGACCCTTCACAATCTTCTCGCCGGCGAGAGGTTGGAGCACTCCGACTTTCTCGATCTTGTGGACATGCTCGGCACTTTGGGAAAGGCGATCGCGATCTCTGCCTACGGCCGCTACGACGAGCTGACCGGCTGGCTGCGGCGCCATACCAAGGAGCGAATCGTTTTTGCGATGGGTATTCCCGGTTTGCAGGAGGTATTCGATGAGAAGTACTATGGCGGCGTAGGTGGCGGCGTACTCGAAGCTCTCGGAAGGCTGTTCCAACGCGACGTGCAACTGTACGTCTACCCATTTAAAGAAAGCGTGTCGGCGCCACTCATAACGACGCACAACTTCGACGTTCGAGAGGAAGTTCGTCCCTTGTACGAGTATCTTCGCCGGACGGGACGTATCCAGCCGCTCAAGCATGTGAGCGAGGCCGATCTACACGTGCGGCCGCGGGACGTGCGCGATCAGCTCCAGGCCGGTGATCGCCGATGGGAAGCGGCGGTCCCTGAAGATCTCGTTTCCGTGATCAGCGGCTGCCGTTGCGTCA
>CAZKLE010000082.1:4167-10974 GCA_964553415.1 uncultured Myxococcales bacterium | reverse complement strand
CCAGCGAGCAATACACGCATGTCCACCGGACGCTTGTCGAGCCTCTGCTCCCTGGCAAAATCCATGAGGTTACGAATCAAGCCGGCCATCGTCTCAGACGCCGATTTTATACGACCGAGCGCCGTCAAGAGCCTCTCACGAGAAGGAGAACCGGAGCGTTCGAACTGATACAAAAGGTTCTGTACTTGCATCGACAGGCCCGAAAGCGGATTGGCTAAGTCGTGCACCAATTTCGCGGCAATGGCGCCAAGGTCTGCCAGTCGCTCGTGTTGTCGGGCCAGTGCGTTTGCCTTGCGCAGCTTCTCCGCCGCGTACCGTTGAGCAGATACCTCACGGATGATCGCCGTATAGACCGGCGCCGCACCATCGGGCGCGCGTACCTCCGCGACCGAAAGCTCGATCGGGAAGACCTCGCCGTTCTTACGCAAACCCTCCACTTCGCGGATCCGTCCGATCGCCTTGGCGCGGCCCGTTTCCCGGTAGGTCTCCATGTAACCGTCGTGACGCTCTCGATACGGCGAAGGCATGAGAAGACCCACCTTCGAATCGAGGGCGTCGGCGGCATCATGGCCAAACATCCGCTCTGCTTCGCGATTGAAGCCGATAATAACGCCGTTGCTATCGATCGACACGATGGCATCGCGCGCGTGATCGAGGATAGCCTGCGCCTGCGCCCGGATGAGCCGATCGTCTCCGACGTCTATTCCGGCCTCCGGCGGGTTATTTTTCGACTCGACCATCTAGGAAGATCACAAAGCAAGATCCACTTCGCCGACCCGGCTGCCAATGTAGCGAGGAGTTGCTGCCGTTAAAAGTTGCGTAGCCCCCCGCCTCAATCCGCGCGCATCAGCCCCGGCTCGGTCCACACTGTCCAGATTACGAGAAAGCACGGATGGGCGGCCTCTCGCTTTCGGGAATGCGGGGCCTCCGCCGGGCGCCGAATCCTACGAATTTGCTAGGCCTTCTTTCTCTTTTCCCTTGGCAAGGTCATTGCTTCCACAAAGGGAAGCTGTGAGCGACGCTTTGAATCCACCGGCAACGGAATCCTCCGCCCGGTCCGCTGGCCTGCCGGCATCCGAGCTTGACAAGACCGGTAGTCCCCACCCTACTACCCTTCCCATGGCGAGTTCGATCCTGGTGGCCGATGACGACGAAGCCAGCCGGCAAAGTCTTGTCGACGTTCTCGGCGATGCCGGCTATACAGTCACGGCCGCAGCCGACGGCATCGAGGCCCGTGACGCGCTGCGTGATGCAGATTTCGACCTGGTCCTCACCGACCTACGCATGCCGGGCATCGACGGCCTCGAGGTTCTCGCCGAAGTGCGACGGCTTTGCCCTCAGACCCTAGTCATCATCATCACCGCCCACGCCAGCATCGAATCGGCAGTAGAAGCCCTGCGCCAGGGGGCACACGATTACATGCTCAAGCCCCTGGTGTACGACGACGTCATCACCAAGGTCACACGCCTCCTCGAACAGAAGCGCCTCGCCTGGGAGCTACAGGATCTGCGCCGTCAAGTAGACGCGCGCTACGACTTCGACAATCTGGTCGGCGAGAGCAACGCCATGAAGCAGATCGGCGAGCGCATCCAGCGGGTAGCCGTTACGACCTCGACGGTGTTGATCTCCGGCGAGAGCGGCGTAGGCAAGGAAGTCGTCGCACGCGCAATTCATAAGCAGAGTCCGCGCAGTGGAGCCATCTTTCTTCCCATCAACTGCGGGGCGATTCCCGAGCAGTTGCTGGAAACCCAGCTCTTCGGGCATATCCGCGGCGCGTTTACCGGCGCCACGCAATCGCACGACGGGGTGTTCTCCAGAGCCCGCGGTGGCACCCTGTTTCTGGATGAGATCAGCGAACTCCCCATGCCCCTTCAGGTGAAGCTTCTACGCGCGATCGAAGAGAAAGAGATCCTTCCGGTAGGAGCCAACAAGCCGCGAACGGTGGACGTGAGGATCATCGCCGCCACCAATCAAGATCTCGAGGCGCGTTGCGCAGACGGCGGCTTCCGTCAAGACCTGTACTACCGCTTGAACGTGTTCGGAATCACAATCCCCCCGCTTCGCTCGCGTCGCGAAGATATTCCTCTCCTGGTCGATTTCCTCGTCCATCGCCATAACGTCGAGATGAATCGTCACGTACGCGGCGTCAACAACGCCGCGATGAAATTGCTCTCGACGCTGCATTGGGATGGCAACATCCGCGAATTGGACAACGCCATCGAACACGGGTTCATCGTCGCCACGGGAGACTGGATCACGACGGCGGACCTACCCGCGCGCGTGGTCGGCGCCGAGGAACTGGCCGTCACCGGCATCGACGACAACCTGAAGTCGGCCATGCACAGCTACGAGGGTCACCACATCGCCGGCATCCTCAATCAAACCGGGGGCGACAAGCGCGAGGCCGCCGAGAAACTCGGGATCGGCCTGTCCTCGCTGTATCGCAAAATCGAGGAACTCGGTATCGAGTAGATCCGACGGGCCCCGTGCCGCTCAGTCGCCGTCTTTCTTAGCTTCGCGGATGCGGGTGGGATTCACCGTCAGGACCGGACAAGGAGCCGAGCGCACGACCGCCTCGGTAATCGAGCCTAACAGGGCATGCTTGACACCAGCGCGACCATGCGTAGCCATCACCACCAGATTGACGCCGAGTTCTTCAGCAACCCGACAGATCGTCTCGGCGGTCGGACCGCTACGCACCAGGGTCTTGGCCGCCGGGTCGCGTAGGTGCTTGGCCACCCACGACTCGAGTTCTTCGCGCGCACCTTCTTCGATCTCGCGATCGATCTCGATCATCGACGCAGCGGGCATCCAATGCGAATACACAAGGGCTACGCTATGGGGGACGTGAAGCACCGTGAGCTCCGAACCGTCGAGCTTCGCCAAATGCGCCGCGTACTGCACCGCCGACCAGGATTCCGGGGCAAGGTCGGTAGTCGCCAAGATATGCTCGAATCGCTTCATGATGGTCTCCTTCGCCAACAACGTCTACCAGTGTGAGGCGGTGGCTATTTTCCCCAAACCGGTCGGCTCGAACCAGTTCGCCGGCACCTCGGCCTTTTCGTCCACGTCGACGACACGGAACTCACTGCTGCCACCCTCTTGGTGATTCTCCATTCGTACACGGAAAGCAACGGGAACTCCGTTCACGACTCGATAATCCTCGAAGTGCTCGGTGCGCCACGGATCCCCCGAAGGATCGTAGTAGTCTCGTTCGAGAAGTCGATAGTCCGAACGGTCGATACGCAGTTCGATTTTGCCATACGGAGAGCCAGCGGGTAGCGTCTCCCGAAGCACATAGGCTCCGTGCCCCTCGCTCCCGTCGGTGCCTACGAGCTGAAACACCCGTCCCGTAAGCCGGACAAATCCGAGGTCCGTGAGCGTAAAGTCCGTTCCCAGAAAAAACTGTTCGCTACCACCGGCGACGATCCGCCGGACCCGCCTGACCGGCGGCAGATACACCCAGATCTCGTCGGGACCGGCGGCGCTTTCACGTGCAAGCACCGCAAAACTCCGCACACTCTCCGGCCCGACCAACACGGTCAACAACCGAGCGAGACCGTCTTTGCGGTCGTAGACCTGCCGCGCCGTCCATTGGACTTTCGCATGGCCCGCAACGCTTACCGTCACCTCTACGACTCGCTTGCTCGCTGCAGGCGGCTCCATCACCGCCTTCATGTGTTCCATGATCTCTTGTGCCGAAGGGGGAACCGTTGAGGGCGTAGAAGCCGCCACTACGAACGGGGAGAGCAACATCAACCCTGCAATCCAACCTGGCATCACTCGTGACATTATCGGCACCTCCATTCGGTGGCACGTCCGTTCGACACACCGCCCATACTCTCTTGTCTAACCACTTCCTCACGCAGCACAAGTCATGCCAAACATCCCGCCCGGATCGACCACAACGAGGAGGCTGTACTCGGGCCGCAAGTGCAGACAGTCAGCCAACTTACACCACGCGGGTTCCCACACCCGGGAAGCGAAAGTCGGCCCTTTCCCGCGGCCGGGAACGAGCCCGGTTCTCGCAACCCTATTCGAGACTGCGTAATTTGAGTCCCAGCAGAAGCATGAGGATGGCGATCACGGCTATGGCTGCGTAGAGCCCCAGTCGGCGGCGGCGATATTCTCGCCGGGCCTGAGCTGCATCGGTGTCGAGCGTAGCCAGGACTTTCTCCGCCGGTTCACTGACTTCCATGAAACGGTCGGGGTCAAAAGTATGGATTTGCGAGCGGAGCTGGCGCAGAAGGTCGTCCAGTTGACCAAGACCGTCCTGCAGAGGCTCGACGTCCAGCCCTTGACGAGCGAACTCCTCGGCCTCTCCTTCCATACGCACTCGCCCCAGAGCCAGCGAGGTGATGGACTGATGAAAGAATTCCGCCGTAGCGATACACGCGGGGTTGTCCTTAGAATACTCGTCGTGACAGTCCCGACACAACGACCCTTCGGTGACGGCCAACATGTCATCGTCGGTTTTCTCGATCGCATGGTAGCCGTGGCACTTGCCGCATTCCCCCCACCCGTGCTCCTCGAACGCCTTCTTGTGCTTGCTACCGGCAAACAGCTTGCCGTTGCCGGCGTGACATTCCTCACAAACACGCTGGGGCGGAATCTTCGTCGCATGGTTTCCATGACAGTCGTCGCAAGCCGGCGAACCGGTATCTCCACGCTCGAGCAACGCCTTTCCGTGCACGCTCGTCCGATAGCGTTCGAATTGATTGGTCGGTAGCGGCGAACCATCGGCGAGCGTGAAGCCTTTCATCTTCTGCGCATCGGCGTGGCACGAGGCACAGGTAGCGGGGACGTTCTTCGCATACACCGGCGAGCGCGGGTCTTTCTTGCCGAGGATTCCATGCACACCGTGGCAACTCACGCATTCGGCCGAGCGGCTGTCTTTGTCCTCCAGAAGCGCCTTGCCGTGAGCACCGAGTTTGTACTTGGCCAGTTGATCGGTCGGGAGATCCGAATTGAAATGCCCAACGAGAGTTACGTCGGCGTGGCACTTTCCACAAAAGACAGGGACCCACGTCCGGTCGACCTTTCGCGTGTCCGCATCATCGGGCCAGCTTTCCGGATAGTCGTGATCCATCACATCGGTCGGATCGCCCCCGTGACAACCGGCACATGAGAGTCCGTTTTGCATATGCACGTCCTGCGTAAGAGACGCCAAATTCATGAACGGCGGTGACTCCGCCGCCTTCGGATCCATCAAAAACAGCGTCTCCTCCGTCTGCGACTCGGGATCTGTGTGACACATGAAGCAGTTGTCTTGCAACACGACATCGAGCCGGTCCGGTGTCATCTTCACTCGCAAGAGCTCACTCAAGTGTTCGCTCGAGGTGATATTCTCATCGGCCACCGCTCGATTGAACAGCTCCGTCGCACTGCCGGGCAAGCTCTCGA
The DNA here is from genome assembly GCA_964553415.1 of uncultured Myxococcales bacterium. Lineage (GTDB taxonomy): Bacteria > Desulfobacterota > Binatia > UBA1149 > JAJCZL01 > CAZKLE01. The sequence goes on along the minus strand of CAZKLE010000082.1, from coordinate 5,571 downwards.
AGTAGGCAAGTTGGTCGGCGTCAAGAACCGGACTGCCCTGCTCGTCCTTTCCGTTCAACAACGCGGCCAAGCCCTTCGAGGGCTTGACAGTCTGTTTCAGCGCAGCCAGCACCGATTTCGAGAGCGCCGCCGGCTCATCGGCATGCGGAGCGACCACGAGCACGAGCACGAGCGCGAGCACGGTGAGCGCCGCAAGAGCAAGGCCCCATTGCCGTCCACGACGATTCATTCCCGTGCCACCCCGCCGCTACTCGCCGCACGCCACAAGCTGACAAATATCGCCACCGATCCGAGAATGCAGGCGATCACCGCCGCCCCGAGATAGGAGAAGCCCATGAAACCATGCAACACAACATGAAGAACTTCCGTCCCGCTCAACAAGAACCAGCGGTGTTGATACACGGTCGCGCGAACCACGGTCACCACCGCGGCCAGGACGACCACGATCCAGGCACAGCTACGTGCAACCGCCATCAGATTCGCCGCCTCAGCCGCGCCCTTGGTCGCCCCAATGTCCCAGGCTTTCAACATTAAGAAGAGCAAGAAAAAGACGGCGGCAAAGCCGAGATCGCTGAACTCCGGCGACTGCCGATCCGCGCGGGCACGCCTGTCCAGCCATGGAATCAAGCCCCAGAAGACCCCCAGAACACTGACGATGAGAAGACAAAGCTGCGGCCCCTCGAGACCGAGAATATGCGGAGGGAACTCCTTGAGAAGCTGATACACCCAGAGAAAATACCACTCCGGCTTGATCCCGGGATACGCGGGCGCCAACGGGTCCGCCTTCAGCCCCAACTGCCACTCCATGCCCGGGACTCCCGCGCCGTAGGGGAGGAACACCGCGAGCAACAGCAAGATGAGCAAGCACCCGAGCCACAGGAGAAGATCGCGCATGGCAAAGTTGGGAAAGAACTTCATGCCGCGTCCCGAACCGTGATCATCAATCGGTGGCGCCATTCCCTGACGCTGGATAAAGAGAAGATGCAGGGAAATGAGGCCGACGATCGCCAGCGGCAGGATCACCACGTGGAAGGAGAAAAAGCGATACAGAGTGTTTATAGTCACGTCCGGTCCGCCGCGTAGAACCTCCAAGACCCACTGCCCGACCACCGGTACCGACTTCACGGAATCGGTCCCCACCGAGGTCGCAAAGTACGCAAGCTCGTTCCAAGGAAGCAGGTATCCGGAAAAGCCAAAACACAGAGCAAGAACGAAAAGCGCGTAGCCGCTTACCCAGGTAAGTTCCCGCGGTGGCCGGTAGGCCTTGAGCAAAAGCACGCTGAACATGTGCACGATCAACGACACGATCATGAGATGCGCACTCCAGCAGTGAACCGAACGAATCAGCCAACCGAAGGGGACTTTGGTGGTTATGTAGCGAATGCTCTCGTAGGAGGTCGTTTC
>CAZKLE010000082.1:0-4067 GCA_964553415.1 uncultured Myxococcales bacterium | reverse complement strand
ACGAACACGTTGCCGTCAGCATCCTTGGTGACAACATAGGGAGGAAGAGGTCGCGGCGGCGGTCCCGAGATGACGCGGCCTTCACTGTCGAAACGGCCGTTATGACAGGCGCACCAAACCACCGACTCGGCAGCCACGTATCGGACAGTGCAACCCTCGTGAGTGCACTTCGCGCTCAGCGCGTGCAGCTTCTGGTCGCTGTCGCGAAACACCAGGACACGCCTTCGCCCCAGCGGGACGATGGCAAACGATTGCTCATCCAACTTGTTCAGATCTCCGCGTGTCAGCCTCGCCGGACCGCTGTGGACTTGCTCCGGCAACGGCGTCAGGTAGCGAACGACCGGGTATACGATGCTCGCCAGCCAAGCCAGCAGCGTCGTGCCGAGCAGCCAATCGAGAAAGCTCCTTCTTGTATGCGTCCGCACCACTTTATGCAGCCCCGTCCTCCCAGCCGCGACCGGAACCTCGACCTCACCGTCGAGCCGCTTGCGGCTGCCTGTTCTACCCCTGGGTCATTTTGAAAGGCCGATGACGTGATCGACGAGAGCCGCAATCTCCGCCTTCGACAGCTTCTTGGCGAAAGGTTTCATACGCGCCTTGCCCTTATCGTCGAGCACACCGCCGGTCACCCGTTTGATCATCTCACAGCGATCAAATTCGGCGACGACTTTGGGGTCGGTGAAATCCTTCACCTTCTTGGCGCGCCCCGCCTTGGTCCTCCCCTTGCCGTCCGTACCGTGGCAGGACTTGCAATGCTTTTTCCACAGAGCGGCCACATCTACCGCTGTGTCCGCCGACGCGGCCGGCGCTTTGTCCGTCTCCATCGCCGCGGCGGCCGGCTCGGCGGCGACACCCTTGGCTGCGTCCTCCGCTCTTGCCTGCGACGCGAACATCACCACCGACACAGCGAGCAGAACCACGCCCGCGGCGAACCCGAGGTTCCGTGACGAGCCCTGAAGAATCTGCGTAGCATATCTCATTGAAATGACACCTCCATCGTTCCGGAAATTACCGAGACATTGTAATCGTTGCGTCCGCCCGTCAGACCCTCGTTGTTACTGAAAAATCCGTAGCGAAGGCCGGCCCGGGTGTTGTCGCTCAGTTTTCGCTTCACGCTCACACTCACACCGTGTTCTTCGGCATCGGACCCGAAGGGTTGGCTGACCGAAGAGTTGTTCTTGTAATTGCTCGCCCGATAAAAAAAGTAGCGGCCCGATAGATCCGTGTGCTCGTCCAATGCAAGACCGGCGCTCACAACCGCGTTCCAATAATCGTTGTCAAAATCCGTCACCAGACCGGCCGCCGAGCCGCCGAGGCTGTCGGCGGGGGTATCGGTCCGGCTGCTCGTGTAGCCGATATCGCCTTGGACGTAGGAGCTTGGTGAGGGACTCCAGGTGGCCGCGGCGCCGACCGTATCGGACCTCACGTCCGCACTCTCGACCTCTGCCAAAGTCCCCGATGAATTGTCCACCGTCGCAAGCCCGATATCGTAACGGAGCGTTACGCGTAGCACATCGAGCGCCCGCCATGCCAGGCGTAGATTCCCTTTCCGCTCGTCAAGCTTCAAGCCACGGATGAAAGCCGGGAACTGATTGCTACTCGCGGGGTCCGCCGTCGAATCTACGCTATGGCGATAATCTCTGTCTCGCGAACCGTAGCTGAAACGGCCCGTGACACTGACACGCCGATGCGGGTACCAGACCGCGCCGGCCGTGTATTTCGTCGCGTTGAGATTGCTGTCCGTATCTCGCTGGACATCGACCACCGCGGTCGATGTGTTGGTCTCGATCTCCCGCAGACTGCCGTCCTCCTGCTCCCAATCACCGCGCGCGTAAACGACCAAGTTCCTCAGCCCGCTGTAGCGGAGTTCCAAACTCTCGGCGTAGGACCTCGTATCCGACGCACTGCTAACAGCCAGCGGCGTCTGGATGGTCGCCAACGTGGGCGGGAAAAGAACAAGAGTATCCGAGAAACCGGAAATTCCGTTGATGTCTTCAGCCTCGCCCCTGACGGCGGCGATCACACGCAAGGAATCGCGCGGACGAAGAAGGAAGTTGAGCGATCCGGTATGACGCCGCAGCCTGCTGCGACCGCCCAACCCAACCATGCCACTGTCCAAAGGCTGGCGGTTGCTGTAGGCAGGATCAAAAGCCGCGCCGAAACTGTTGCCGTAAATCCGCGAACCTCCCAGGTCGTTGTCGAGTTCCGCGTAGGAATACGCGCTCGAGAATACAGCGCGATTCTCCGCAAAAGCCGTGCGGCTATAGGCATGCAAGTTGTAGAGATCCGAACTGGTCCTGTCGCGCTGGGTCACAAAGCGGTCGAGGCCTACTTGCCCGGGTTGCTGGCGGATATTTCGGGAGTTGTCAACGGCGGTGGACTCGTAACGCAGACCGAGACCGACTTCCGTATCGGCCACCCGGGCGAGCGTATCGGAAACGCGTAGATCGACGATGTCGCGTTGTTCGTCGATATCGAGAAAGGTCGGCGCGATGGCCCGGGCGCCCAGGCCGCCAGTGAGATCCGTGCTCCCCCAACTCGTAGAATCCTTCTTACCGCTGCGGTCGAAGTGGTCGTATCGCAACGTCAACTCAGGCAGATCCGGAACGCGTAGGCCGGCCTCCAGCCAGGCCTGGCCGCGGTCGAGAGACAGATCCTGGTCGAAAAGCGAAATAAACGTCGCGCTCGGCGGAAAGAAGCCACCCGATCCGTCCGACCAGGCGCGAAACTCGCGGTAGCCCGCAGAAACGAAGGCCTTATCGGGCGCGTCGTAATCCAGTTTCAGCAGGTAGTCGTTGTTGCCGGCGATGGCCCTTCCCTGCAAACGAAGGGTCCCGTCCTCACCCGTGAGCCACTCCATGTAGAGCTTCTCTATACCGCCGATGGCATTGTCGTCGATGCGCTGGCGCTGTTTGAACTGCGAAGCATCGCCATGCACGAAGGCCCCCGTCGTCGAGACCACGAGTTCGGAGTCCACCAACTCCGTGTCGGCATAGGTAGCCCCCACCGCAACGAACATCGCCGTAAACACCGCCGCCAGAGCGAACCCCAAGAGAATGAGAACCCGCCTTAGATCGAGCCGAACTACAGTTTCCATGTTGTCACCTCTCTCTTCGCCCAGCCATCAAAATCGCAGCGACGTATCGACGTTGGAGCCATGGATCGCTTCGTGACACCCGGCACTGAAACAGGTTCCACGCGACAGGAAGCTCGAATGATCACGCCCACCGATGAGAATCGTGTTGGGGTCGGTCTGTTCCTGGAAGTGGCACTTCAGACAGAGTGTCGCGTTGCGCTCGGTCAACATCTTGGCATTCGGCGAACCGTGCGGGCTGTGGCAGGTTACACACCCCTCGCGCATCGCCTCGTGCTCGTACACAAAGGGACCCCGTTGGGCGACGTGGCATTTTCCGCAAACGTCGGCCTGCGAGGCCATCTCCGTCCCGCCCGCAATCACCGTCGAACCTTCGTGCGGATTGTGACAATCCACACAACTCACTTTCGCCGTCGTCAGTTCCAGAGGGCCCTTGGCTACGGGGTGGGTATGCGGCAAGGAAAACTCCGCACGCTTATCGAGGTGACATTGGAAACAGGCCTCGGGCGAACGCCGAGGGTTTACGATCGTTCCACGCTCGCCCCCCGACTCCTCATGCACGCTGCCCGGGCCGTGACAGGATTCGCAGCCTATGTTGACCACGTTGGCACCCTGGGCAACGAGCAGGGCATGCGTGGCACCTTGGAAACGCGTGACCTTCGACTCGTGACAATCCGCGCAGGTCTCGGAACCGACGAACTCGGCCCCGGCGATCTGTGGCGGAGCCACAAACGTTCGGCTAACCGATGCGCACGCGTAGACGAGGCCGGCGAGAGCCGCACCAACCATCAAAGCTGAATAGACACCCCTCATACCCCGCCCTCCAGAGCGGGAACCTGCCGCAAAGTCATGGCAATTGCCAATGCAAAGTTCGTGCGCAGACGGCAAGCACAGGATCGGCCTGGTTTTCCGCGAAAGGAGCGTCCTTGCATTCTCATTCTCCTCCGCGCTGACAGCCATTCGTCTTGGTTTT
>CAZKLE010000081.1:0-11248 GCA_964553415.1 uncultured Myxococcales bacterium | reverse complement strand
CACTCGGCGGACTAGGGTGACGGCGTTGGATCCCGGCCGTTTGGCGACCGTCAGAGTCACGGCGGGCTGTTCGTCGTCGACGGACGATGTTGCCGCACCGTAGCCGAAGAACACGTATTGCTCGGCTTCCTCGGCGCCGTCGCTTATGTCGGATACTTCGCGCAGGTAGACGGGTTTGCCGCCGAATACACCGACGACGACGTTACCGACATCCTCGGCACCGGTGAGAAAACCCCCGGTCTCGATTATGACTTCGCGATTATCTCGCGTCATGGAGCCGGCGGTGACCTGCCTGTTGGCTTGCTGCAGCATCGGGACCAGGCCGGCAAGAGTAAGATTGCGGGAAGCCAGGGCGACGGGATCGATCACCACGCGTACCTGACGGCGCAAACCGCCTATGATGTGGGTCTCGGCAACCTGCGGCACGCGCTTGACCGTATCATCGACCTGCGCGACCAGCCGGCGCAAGGTCACATGATCGTAGCGGCGACTATGAAAGGTAAGCGACAGAACCGGAACGTCGTCGATCGAGCGTGCTTTGATCAACGGGAATGATACGCCGTGCGGAATACGGTCGAAGTTCGACTGCAGCTTCTGGTTGAGACGCACGAGCGCGCGCTCAACGTCTTCGCCGACCTCGAATCGCACGACGGACATCGCCCGGCCGGGGCTCGATGTGGAATAAATATATTCGACGCCCGGAATCTCCCACAGAAGCTTCTCCATCGGACGTGTCGCGCGTTCCTCGATCTCCCTCGCGGTTGCGCCCGGCATGGCGACGAGAACGTCGATCATGGGGACCTTGATCTGCGGATCTTCCTCACGCGGCAGCAATAGGAGCGAGGCGATACCCAATAGGATCGAGGAGACGATGATCAGTGGTGTCAGCTTCGACGCGATGAACGCACGGGCGATGGTGCCGGCAGGACCGAGGCGTGGATGTGAGCCGGTCGGAGTCCTAACAGCCATGGATCCGCGTCCTTACTTTGGGACGACGACGAGATCGCCGTCGTCGAGTGTCTGAGCGCCGTCGTCGACGACGGTCTCGCCGCCCTCGAGACCCGCGAGGATCTCCACTTCATTGTTATCTCGTTTCCCGGTCTTGATCAGCCGCATGCGCGCGGTATGGTCATCGACGATGAAAACCATCTCGAGTTCCCCACGCCGTACTACTGCCGCTTCCGGAACGTAAGGAGCGGTGACGCTGCCCACCGGAACGGCTACTCGTACGAACTGGCCGCTGCGCAGTCCATCGGTGGCGGGTAGGTCGAGTTTGACGAGGAACGTTCGGCTGGCCGGATCGGCTGCGGGTGCGATCTCGCTGACGGTAGACGAGATAGGCTGCGTGAGACTCTTGGCGTCGACGGAGGTGGTGTCGCCTATATGGATGCGTCCGATCAACGCTTCGGAAACGTGAGCTTCGACCTGCATGGCGGTGGTAGTTTCGAGCATCAACAGAGGCTTTCCGGGCGTTGCAAGGTCTCCCACGTTGGCCAGCTTGCGCGTGACGACGGCGTCGAACGGCGCGTTCACGGTCGTGTAGCCGAACATCGTTTCGGCTTCGGTGACGGCCGCCTGCGCTACTTGATCGTGTGCCTCGACCTCGTCGTATTGGCGCTGCGTAACCGCTTGGCGAGCGAGCAGGTTGGCAAAGCGTTTGCGATCGCGCTCGGCCTGTTTAAGGAGCGCACGCGCCTGTTCCAGCTTCGCTTCGATTTCACGAGCCTCCAATCGCAGCAGTAGATCGCCACGCTTGACCTGCTGCCCGGCGTCGACCGCCAGTTCGGTGATGCGCCCGCTGACCTTCGCTTCGATGGTCGCCCTCGATTGTGCGCGAACCGTGCCGACTACATCTTCGGTGGCTGGTCGTGTTTTCACCGTGACGGTGGCGATATGGACCCGGGCCGGCACGATGTGCTCAGCGCTATGCTTCGCTTCGTCGCGATCGCGGCAGCCGGCTACGAGGACGAGCGTCACGGCGACCAGTACACAGAGCGCGGCCGCACCCGAGGACGGAAACCCCGGCCGCTCCGCCGCAAAACTGTTTGTATATCTTTTCATAGGCTTGCTCGCGTGCCGGAACGCTGTGGCAGTCCCAGGGCGGAGCGCAAAGCCGCGATCGCTATGCGCCTGTCGGCAAGAGCCTCGGCGCGACGGACACTCGCAGTCGTCAGTGCCGCCTCCGCATCGATCAGCTGTGAGGAGATTGCCAGCCCCTGTTCAAATCTGCTGCGGGTCAGCGCGGCACTTTCGGTCGCTTGCGCCACGGCTTTTTCAGTGACGCTCAGGCGCTGGCTCGCATCGTTCACACGAATCCGCGCCTGCTCGACTTCGAGGTCGACGGCTAGGTACACACGGCGTTTTTGTTCACGCGCTGTCTCGAGCTCCGCACGGGCCTGGTCGACTCGCGTGCGGGTTCGATTGCCGTCCCACAAGTTCCACTGCATCGTCACGCCTGCAGTATAGCTCCACGCGCCGCTATCAAGCTCCCATCCGCGATCGTGGTCTACACTTCCGAAAGCGTCTACTTGCGGCAGGTAACCGCTCTTCGCGGCGCGTACGAGTGCTTGGGCCGCTTCGAAACGCTTGTTCGCGGCCGTCAGTTCGGGGCGTTTAGCGAAATCGTCCGTCGGCGGAATGCTGGGTTCCGCCTCCGTGTCGGCGATGTGGATCTCGTCCTGGTCCGTACTGAGCAGGTTTCTCAGTGCCCGCAATGCCAGCGCGCGGGCGTTCTGCGCGCGAACCAGTTCTTCGCGTGACCGTGCCAGACGCACCTCGACATCGAGAACGTCCGTTTTGAGTGCCGTCCCCGAGTTTAAGCGGTTGCGGGCTACGCGTAGATTAGTTTCAAACGCGCCTACGCCCGCCTCGGTGGCGCGAATGAGTTCCCGTGTCTTTACAACGGTGTAGAACGTGCGGGCCACTTCGAAAGCCAGCCGGTTCCGAACGGCTTCGGCGTCTACCCGGGCAGCGGCTGTACCGGCGTGCGCCGCCTTTCGCCCGGCCAAATGGGCACCTCCCGCGTAGAGAGGCAGGCTGACCATGCCGCCAATGCGCGCATTGTCGACTTCGGGCACATCGTTGAAATCCAGGTTATTGCTGAACGCTTGTTGGTTGAGTATCGCTCCGAAGACCGTTGCCGGGTTGTCGGTACGGGTATAGCTGGAGCGCAACTCGAGGCGCGGGAGGAAAGCGGCATTTGCTTGCCCGAGCAGCGCTCGAGCTACAGCGATACGGTCGGTGGCGATTCTGGCCTCGGGGTTGTGCTCGAGAGCGTAGCTTATGGACTCATCGAGGGTCCATGTCTGTTCGGCGAAGCTCACGATAACCGTCGCAAGCAGCAGTAGCGTTGCAGCGATCAGTGTCAGTCCGTAGCGGCGCTCGAGCCTGCAGTGGACGTTGGCGGCATGCCGGTTGCTGACACCAGCCGATATCGTCGCGCTCATGATTCAGCGGGCTCCGGCTGCTGTGCCCGAGCGGTTGTTACTGCCGGCCATGCCGAGCCTGGCAAACATCCTTTCCGCGGGGCAAAAACCGGTAAACGCCGACTGGATGAGGTTGGTGCCGACAAAAACCGCGAGCAGCAGCCACCAAGGGCTGAGCCATGCGCTCAGGGCCACGCTTACGAGGACGAGCGTGCCAGCAAGGATCCGAACCGCCTGTTCTACTCCCATCGACTCGTCCTCCCGTGTGGTATTGTATTCATAGTTGACTAATCAACTGTATGCGTATTTAATAGAACACGATGATCGGATTGTCAAGCCATGGCAGCTAGACACCGGCGCGATGAGCTCTCGCCTGAGGCCCTCGGTATGGTTGCGTCGCGATTCCGCTTGCTCGGAGAGCCCAACCGCTTGCTGCTCTTGATGGCCCTGCAGGACGGCGAAAAAACCGTGTCGGAACTTGCCGAGACGATTGGTTGCACCCAAGCCAACGCGTCGCGGCACCTCCGAAGTCTGACCGAGGCCGGTATTCTCGGTCGTCGCAAAGACGGCCTCTACGTCTACTACTCTATCGTTGACCCGAGCATCTTCGCTCTATGCGATTCGGTCTGCGGGAGCTTGCGAAAAAGGTTCAAGGTGCAGGCGAAGGTTTTCGACTGATGCCGCCTCGACGCGTACGCTTGCCGTTTGGCAACCACGGGCCGTACGATGTAAAGAGGCGATTGTGAAGAGTTTTCGGGCGACAGCGCTGATAGCTGTTGCGGCACTGCTAATGACTACGGCTTCCATGTCGGGTTGCGACCGTGCCCGGTCCTTGCTCAAGCCGAATCAATGCCCGTTCAGCGGCCGGGCGATCCATCCGAATATGGGTGCCGTTGTACGAGTGGAGGGCGACCGTTCGTCGATCAAACTGTGCTGCGTGCGTTGCGCGCTCAGCTACTCGCTGCAGACAGGGAAGAGGATCGTGGTCGAGTCGGTTACCGACTACGTTAGCCATAAACAGATTCGACCGGAGCGTGCATTCTATCTCACCGACAGTAGTATTACGCCCTGCGTTGGCCCGGATGCAGAGACACCGTCAACGCGGCGTGAGTCCGTAGCAGTGGCCTGGGACCGATGTATGCCGAGCACGATCGCTTTTGCCGATCAAGATGCTGCACTGGCGCTTCGGAAAGATGCCGGAGGGTCTGTTGAGACCTTCGCTGAACTTGTCGGAGGCAATGACCTGGTCACCGCTGAGTGACCGTGATCCCTGCGGGCGCTCGCCGGGTTTCACTCTCCAGAGTTGCAGCCGCCGCGTCGGGTCCCCGATACAACGCGCGCGTCCCGTTTCGCGCGCAAAGGAGAATGATCGTGAAAAAATACGTAAGCGACATAGGCTTTACTCCCGCCGTCAAGAGCGAACAGGAAAAGCGTGGTTCGCGGGATAACTATCGCAAAATGGAAGAAGGGCGCGGTTGGCAGGACACGGTAACCCCGGAACTCGCGACCTTCATTGCCGAAAGAGACTCCTTCTATCTGGGAACCGCGAGTGCCGACGGGCAGCCCTACATTCAGCATCGTGGTGGCCCGAAGGGGTTCCTGAAGGTAATTGACGAGCACACCGTCGCCTTCGCCGATTTTCGCGGTAACCGACAGTACATTTCGGTCGGCAACCTGAGCGAGAACGACAAGGCCTTTATTTTCCTGATGGACTATCCGAATCGCCGGCGGATCAAGATCTGGGGGCGCGCGCAAACGGTTGAGGGTGACGACGGGCTACTAGAGCAGCTGAACGACCCCGATTACGGCGGCAAGCCGGAACACGCGATCGTGTTCAGCATCGAAGCCTGGGACGTCAATTGTCCGCAGCACATAACACCGCGGTTTAGCGCCGAGCGAGCGGACTAAGGAGCGTGGAAATCAAACGCCGGTTCGAAGAACGATCGGAAACCTCGGAAAGGACAGGGCATTGTAGACCAATCCCACGGCCTGAGCGATGCCGGTATCCTCGGCCGTCGTAAAGACGGCCGAGGATACCGGAGGTGGGCCGCTCTTGCGGACAGGCTGTGACGAAGCGCGAGCTTCCAAGCTCCGATGATCGGCAAATCAGGGAACGGTTGACGCTTCGCGGAATTTGGACGACACGTGTAGCGATGGAACACGACCGGCCAAAGGGCTACATGACGATTCGGCTCGCCGGCTTGTTCTTTCTGCTCTCGGCGCTGCTTGAATTGGCTTCGATCAACTCGGAAGCACCGTTGTTCGGGGTCATGCGCGGGGGCTCGGTGGCCGTGGCCTACCACGTTGTATACATCGCGGTTTTCGGGGGCATGGGCTTTGGTCTGTGGCGGGCAAAAACTTGGGGCCCCTCGGCGATCTTCGCCGGCACGGTCTTATACAGCGTCGACAAGTTCGTGTGCCTGATAAAAGACCCGATCCTCGGATACGGCGCGCTGCTCTCCTTGTTCGAACCCGAGTTGGTGAGGATGGCGACGACGATTGTAACCTTGGCCGTCTTGGTCAGCTGGTGGGGCTTCGTCGCCTACGTTTACGTGCGACGTGCCTACTTTACCGACTGACCGAGAGTTCCCCGCCGCGATCGAGCCCGTCAGCTGCAATCTGAATCGCCTGGGCCTTGCCGATCACCGTCGCTGCGGAACTGAGTTTGCGCAAGAGGTCGGATACCTTGCGCGCATCGTTGCGATAGTCGCTATCCGAGAATGTCGACCACCGCAGCCCGCTTGTAACCGCTGCGGCAAGATCCGGTACCGTGTTGCTACAGTAGCCATCGAAGATCGGCCCCTTGGCGAAATCGGCCACCTGGCCGTTGACCAGCGTGCTGTCGAGTGCCATCGCGTCCACGACTTGGTCTTTTCTCAGACCGAGATCCGAGTAGAACTCGACCGGCTGAAAACCGGCTCGCCGCCACCGGAAAAATCGCTCACCCCATCGGTAGTGAACGAGAACGGGTCGCGGATGCTCGACGAGATGTAGACATCCATTGCGCCATGATCGGCGACGGGCACGGCTGAGGCCGGGGAGGCAGTCAAGACAAAGGCTGCCGCAAGCAGTGCGGAAAGTGGCGCACGTTTGCCGACTGGCCCTGAAAGCGGATTTTTCTTCGATATCGTCACCAAACCACAGCCGCCCCGTTCCGCCTCGGGCGGGCTCGATAGGGCGCAGAGACTAACCTACTGGAGGCGAGACCGTCTACCCCGCTTGGGGGGCGACGCTGTGGTGGGAATCGAGGGAACTCGTAGGCGAGGGCCGGCCTTGCGACAAAACCTGCCTAGGTCAGCTAGGACAGCTTGTCGAGGGGGACGCCGCAGCTTACCCCCACGCCTTCCATGGCCGGTTCCAGCGGCACGTCAAGTGCGCTGGCCACCGTGCTCGTGTAGCGCATGAGGGCGACCGAGGCGACGATTTCGACAATTTCCGCATCGGTCCAGCCGGCGGCACGCACCGTATCGGTCATCTCATCGGTGACGCCGGCCGGGCGGCGTGCCACCTGACGGGCGAAATTTACAGCGGCGTTTTCCTTGTCGGTCAGGCGCGGCGAGGGTTTGCCCGTGATCACTTCAACGCATTCTTCTTGTGACCATTGCTTGCCGAGCAAGGCCAGCATGTGCGCCGCCGTGCAGTATTCACACTCGACCTCATGGGCAGTGACGGCGAAGAAAACCCGTTTCAGTTCTTCACCTATAGAGCCTTCGCCCGCGGTCATCAGGCTGAGAGTCCACAGCGCATCTGTAGTCTCGGGTAGGTAGGCCAGGCCCTTTTGTAGGCCGGGAACCATATGATAATAGCTTTTGACCCGCTCAAAGACTTCCTTTGTGCGGCCTTCGGCATTGTCGGGATCAATCATTTTCACGCGCGCCATTTCAATCTCCTTTTGCTGTTCCTTGTTGTGCTGCGGGGCGGTCGGTTTCCACCGGCAGGCTGTCATCGCACCCCCATTCCATCCATGATGCGTCGTAGAGCATCGCATTTTCATGCCCCATCAGCGCCAGTATGAAGAGGTCGAAAGACGCGAATATGCCGCCTCCACAATAGGTGATGACGTTTTGTTCGGGCGCAATGTCTGCACCGCGCCATAAGTCTTGCAGGGCAGCCATCGGTTTGACTCGCAAGCTGCGGGAATCAAGATTGTTTTCGGCTGGTACGTTGCGCGCGCCAGGCACATGACCCTTACGATGGCGCGGATATAGCCCCGCCAGACCGTGATAAAAAGGTGCAGGGAGGGCATCGATGATGCGCGTGGCCGGCGCATCAATGGCTGCCAGTACGTCCTCTTTGGTGACCCGCAAATGCGGGTGGATACAGGCGGCGAACAGAGCCGGTGGCGGCGTTACGATCTCGCTTTGCAGCTCGTGGCCCGCCGCCCGCCAAGCTCTCAGCCCGCCATTCAGAATTTTCGCCCTGTCATGGCCATAGTAACGCAAAGCCCACCAAAGCCGCGCCGCCCAAACTCCGCCGCGATCATCGTAGACCACCACCGTGCTCTGCGGTCCGATGCCCAGGCGTCTCATCAGTGTCGTGAACGCCTCCGGCCCGATAATGCTCGTCGGGTCCTGCGGATCGGCCAGATCCGTAGGCAGGTCTACGAACAGTGCTCCCGGAATATGTCCTGCCAGGTAATCGGCGCGGCCCGAAACCTCCTTGAAGGTGCCATCCGCACGGGCGTCCACATCGAAGCGTGTATCAACGACGCGCACGCTCTCATCATCGATATGCGCGTGCACCCAGTCGGGCTCGGCGAGGTAGTGCGCGTTCGGATGGGCTGGGGAATGGGCTGGTGTCATCGGGGACCCTTGGTGACGCCGACATAGGCGAAAATCATATCGGCCATGGGGACGATGAACGCTTCCGGGTCCACTTTTTCCGGCTGGCTTTGCCATTGCAGGACCAGACCGTCGTGCAGCGCCAGCATCAGCCTCGCTGCGGTCAAACTGTCCACATCATTGCGCACCTCGCCCCGCGTTTTGGCGTGATCGAGAAACCGCACAAGTGCCGACGAGCAATGCTCGAAAATCGTGGCCATGGCGGTGCGGCCCCAAGCGCTGCGCGCGGCCAGTGCAAAAAACTCGGTGGAAAGGAGCGAACAGGACGTGCCGTCCTGATGAATCGTCCAGGCCCCTTCAATGATCTGGACAATGGCTTCACGCAGCGGTACATCCGGGCCGAGCCGCGCGGCAGTGGCCGCTGAGCGGCGCTGCACATGCTCGAGTAAAATGGTGCGGAACAGCGCTTCCTTATTATCGAAATGCACATACAGAGCGCCCTTGGCGATGTCGGCTGCCTGCGCGATTTGTGCCACGCTCGCGGCATCGTAGCCGTGTGCGGCAAACACCTTGCGCGCTGCATCGAGAATGCGCGTGCGAGTCTGCATTTTACGTATTTGCGGCAGAGTGCGGCGCCGCGGCGCCGTATCCGAGACGAGTCGTTTTTGCATTGCCATCGTCTTTGTTACCGACTACCACTCCGGCTGACAGTGCGGTTGTCGCCCCGCCTTCATTTGCGGCACTCGATCTAAGCGCGCGCAGTAGCCATATTGAATGAACGGTCGGTCAGTGATTAGTCGTTCAATAGGATATTCTTGCCCCGCTGTCAAATTGAATGACTCTCACCCGTGATTCGTTAACGATTTCAGGCTGGTGAGGCCGAAGTTTGCGAACTTGTGATCAGGCCTGCTACGCGTCCGGGGCGGTAGCGAAGATCGTCTTCACGACGTCAAGATAAATATTGCACACTTCGCGGACGACGAAGCCGGCGCGTTCGACGTTGTGCGGTGTATCACGATTCAGGTCGGGGCCGACTTTCCGTGCTAAGGGGGTCATCAGATCGAGCATCCATTTGAAGGGTGGCAGGCGACTTCCGGTGTGCTCGAACATCCGCAGTTCGCCGGCGGGTTTGAGTACGCGTCGCAATGATTTCAGGCCGTGGACAGGGTCGGGCACCGAACAGAAGGTGCACGACGTGAACACTTGATCAAAGCTCGCGTCCTCGAATCGTAGATCGTGTACGTCCATCTCTTCCAGGGTGATCGTTCCGTCGTACGAAGCCGCTTTCTCCGAGGCCCGAGTGAGCATGATCGGGCTGATATCGATGCCGACGATAGTCTGCCCCGGAGGGAAAAATTGGATATCGAGTCCGGTCCCCGTCGCGAGGAAGAGAATCCGCCCTTTCATTTTCGAAAAGAACTCGCGTTTCGCCGGAGCCCATCTTTTCTCCGGCCCGCCGGCGTTCATGAGATCGAAACACTTGGCGGCTCGATTCCACTTTTCCCTAGTCAGGTCATCCATTGGTCGGTCGCCTCGCCTTTCAGAAACGCGTTGAGAGCATAGGTTACCGCCACGACCGTCGCACCCAACACCGAACCCACGCACAGGAGGTTGGCCTCAGATAAATGGTAGGTCGCGGCCAAGTGCCCTGCGACCATTCCGGAAAGCATTCCGGTCGTCATCGCCGGTATCATGACTTCCATGGCCCCGAAAAACGGGATGAAAAGAAAACTCAGTAGCGAAGCGAACAGCATCCCGAGGACCATGCCCGCCAGCATGCCGACAAACATTCCCCAGCTCTGCGGTACAGCCAGGCTGACGAGAAGCGCTGCACAGCCTCCGATGACGAGATTGGTCAGAAGATCTCCGAAGACAAAAAACAGGCGTTTCTCCACTTAGAGCTTCCTCGATCGAATCCTTTGCTCGTTGGGTGCCAAAGTCCCTATGATGCTTGGCCGGCCGCCTCAGGATCGATAGAGCTTTCGTATCAGTTTTGAGCAGGCACGACTACCGCAGGGAACTGGCAGGGGCCGCACGCACGCAGGTATAAAGGGAAACCGACGGATCCCCCGGGTCGAGAAGGCGGTCTAGCGCGCTTCGACTCGTTCGCATACGACTGGCCATGGTGCTTTCGGCGCTTTGCCCGGAGAAGCGGTTCGTAGCGTTCGCGGCTACCACGATGAAGCCCTGAAGGGTAAGCGATCCGGGCAGCGTTCGATTCGTCTGAGTCTAAGCTATCGATCTATATACGAGATCAAGCGAAGCACGATCGAATTCGTGTCAATCGAGAAGGAGGTCTCATGCGCAAGCCGAAGAAAAAGAAAAGCGAGACAATGAAACTCCTGGAGAGGCTCTCGGGTGGGTCGCTTAGCTTTGCGCGGGCTATCAAGTCGATTCGGTCCTGCGACGAACTGTCGCAGAACGCATGTGCAGAAAAACTCGGTGTCTCGAAATCGCACCTGTGTGATGTAGAGAAAGGCCGCAAGACAGTCAGCCCAGAGCGTGCGGCGAGGTGGGCCCGTGTTCTTGGTTACCCGGAGGCGGTACTGGTGCGACTGGCGATCCAGAGCGAACTCGATGCGGCCGGGTTGAAATACCGGGTAGAGATAGAAGCGGCTTAGCTGACGGTACTTCCGGCGGAGCGGATTCCACGCGCCGCATAGCACCCATCTAGGGGGTCGTCGCCCTTGACCTCGAGGGTGCTACATGTGTTATGCTTCTGTGGCACTCAGGATGTTCAGTTTCTGTCGGGGAGAGTGTGCGTGTGTGGCGGGGGGTCGCGCCTAGGCAAAGGAGGTGCTTCTCGTGCGTTGTCGATCGATCACCAGTCGACTATCCATTGACCTCGTCACTGCTACGATGTTTGCCCTCTCGGGTTCGGTGTTGCTGCCCTCGATAGGTGCGGCACAGACGATCACGAAGATCTTCCAAGGACCGTTAGAGTTCGGGTTAAACCGGCCACTGGGGGTGGCCACAGACGCTGCCGGCAACTGTCCTGGCTGCCTTCTCATTCCATCTACTTTCGTCGTCCGTTGTTTCTAG
>CAZKLE010000080.1:0-11286 GCA_964553415.1 uncultured Myxococcales bacterium | reverse complement strand
CTCGGCGATGTCGTCTTCGGAAACCTCCTCGCGCACGAGTCGGCCCGAACCGCTCTGCGACGCATGCTTTTCGGCCTCGGAAAGTTTCTTTTCCAGCTCAACCAGTGTGCCGTACTTGAGTTCGGCCGCTTTGTTCAAATCGTAGGCGCGTTCGGCCTGGGCGATCTCGGTACGGACCTGTTCGATGTCGCTTTTGAACTGCCGTAGGGCACCGATGTCGCCGCGTTCGACCTCCCAACGGGCGTTGAGAGCGTCATGCTTCTCTTTGAGGTCGGCGAGTTCTTCCTGCAAAACATCGAGGCGACGTTTTGAGGCCTCGTCGGTTTCGCGCTTGAGCCCTTCGCGCTCGATCTCGAGCTGCATCAGACGACGTGAAACCTCGTCGAGTTCGACGGGTTTTGAGTCCATTTCGGTGCGAAGCCGCGCCGCGGCTTCGTCGACCAAATCGATGGCTTTGTCCGGCAAAAAGCGGTCGGAGATATAGCGGTCTGAGAGCACGGCTGCGGTGACCAGAGCGGCGTCCTTTATCCGCACGCCGTGATGGATTTCGTAGCGTTCTTTGAGGCCGCGGAGAATGGAAACCGTATCGGCCACACTCGGTGGATCAACTCGAACCGGCTGGAAGCGACGCTCGAGAGCAGCATCTTTCTCGACGTATTTCCGGTACTCACTCAGCGTTGTTGCACCGATGCAGTGCAGTTCGCCGCGTGCGAGCATGGGCTTGAGGAGGTTGCTCGCATCCATCGAGCCTTCGGATGCACCGGCGCCGACGACGGTATGCAGCTCGTCGATGAACAGGACGATGCGACCTTCCGCCTCTTGGACGATCTTCAGCACGGCCTTGAGCCGTTCCTCGAACTCGCCTCTGTATTTCGCTCCGGCGATCAACGCTCCCATGTCGAGAGCGACGAGGCGCCGGTCCCTGAGACTCTCGGGTACGTCGCCGCTGACGATCCTGCCCGCGAGTCCCTCGACGATGGCGGTTTTGCCGACGCCGGGCTCGCCGATCAGTACCGGGTTGTTCTTCGTGCGGCGTGACAGAACTTCGATGGTCCGGCGGATTTCCTCATCACGGCCGATGACCGGGTCGAGCTTGCCTTGCTCGGCGAGTTGGGTGAGATCGCGGCTGTATTTCTCCAAGGCTTCGTAAGCCGCTTCGGGGCTTTCCGACTCGACTTTCCGCCCTTGACGGATCTCTTTGACGATGGCTTCCACCTGCCGGGCCTCGACGCCGAAATCGGCGAGCAGACGACCGGCCTGCCCCTTGTCGGCGAGTAGAGCCAAGAGCAGGTGCTCGACGCTGATGTAGGCGTCTCCGTGGCGTCCCATGACGCGTCCGGCCTCGCGCATTAGACGTGTAAAGCGGGTACCGGCGCGTAGTTCCTGGTCTCCGCCGGATGTCGTGGGCACGTCCGACAGCACCTGTTCGAGCTTGCTTCGCAGAGCCGACGGCTCTCGGCCTATTCTGCGGATAATGGTGGATACCAGCCCATCGGCAGGCTCGATGAGCGCGAAAAGCACGTGCTCAGGCTCGAGGGTTGGGTGGTGGCGGTCGATGGCCTGGCCCTGGGCCTCGGCGACGGCCGCTCGCGATTTTTCCGTCAGCTGCTGATCCACGGCCTTAGACTAAGCACGATTTACGTTCCGACAAGGCCGATTGACCGACCGCGGAAGTGCCGCGTACAATAGCGCCGCGATCGCGCCAAGGTTGAGAGGTTGTTACGAAAGCAGGTCATCCGTTACGCTAGATTGGCCGCCGGCACGGTGCTGATCTTGTTCGGCGTGATCGGCGGCTTCATCCCGATTCTTCAGGGATGGGTGTTCGTGGTCGCGGGATTGACGTTGGTGGCGCCGGAAAGCCGGCGCGCGAGACGTCTGCTCGACTGGGCGAGAACCAAGGCGGGAGCTGCGGACAAAGCGGCCGAACCGGTCGTGGCCACGAGCGAACCCGGGTGCAGCCCGCGGCGGAAAGGGGACTGACCATGGTGCCAGAGAAAGACAAACTAGGAGATACGTTTCGCAAGAAAGAGAAGGCCGACGAGGATCGCTACTTCGCCCGTAAGGACAAGCAGCGGCTCGAGGCTTTACGGGATCAAGGCGGGCCGGAGGTCGCCCTGGGCAGATGCCCGCGGTGCGGGATTCCATTGCAGGAACACGACCGTGAGGGTGTCAAAATTGATTGCTGCAGCCAGTGCAACGGCGTGTGGCTGGACGCCGGGGAGCTGGAGGCCGTCGTGACCCGCGATTCGGAGAGCTGGTTCAGCCAGTGGGTCCGCAGCGTCCTCGACGGCTGAATCTGGGTTTCACATGTTCACCGGCATCATCCAGGAAGTGGCCCGCCTCAAAGAACGATGGCCGCTCGACACCGGCGCCGGGTTTCGGATCGAGAGCGGCGTTGCTGCCGAGGACTTCAGTATCGGCGAGAGCATAGCTCTCGATGGCGCCTGCATGACGGTGGTGCGGGCGCAGGAGAACACTTTCGATATCGAAATTTCCGCCGAGTCACTGTCGCGTACCACCCTCGGCGAGCGTGAACCGGGAGACCGTCTGAACATGGAACGATCGTTGCGGGCTTGCGATCGTGTGGGCGGACATTTCGTTTCCGGGCATGTCGACGGTGTCGGGCAAATCGACGATGTTGAGACCAAAGGGGATTCTTGGATCTACCGGTTCACGCTCGACCAGCCTCTCGGTCGTTTTCTTGTCGAGAAGGGATCGGTGGCCGTCGACGGCATCAGCCTGACCTGTTTCGCGTGTACTCCCACGGGCTTTGAGGTGGCCGTCATCGGTCACACGGCCCGAACTACGAGTCTCGGTGAAAAACGGCCGGGGGCACGCGTCAACCTCGAGAATGACGTTCTCGGCAAGTACGTGGCCAAGCTTGTCGATGCGGCGATCGCGGAGCGTCTTGCGCGATGATCGCCGCGGCCCGGCGCGTAGGTATCTTTGTCCTCACCGTTGCGCTGGCGACTCTGGCCACCGTCTGGATCGTGAAGACCTATGTCTTCCCGTCACAGTTTCACCCCGTTCGTCTGAGCGCGGGAGAAGAAAAAACTCTCGACACCAAGCTCGAGCGCCTGGAGGAAATCGGCCGCGCACCGGGCAAAGGCTCGCCGTCAGGTTCCACGACGGGTTCGTTACAGCCCGAGCCGTACACCGAAGAGGGTTCTGCGCGGGAAATAACGCTGAGTGAACGCGAGGTCAATGCCCTGTTATCGAAAAACACGGACCTGGCACGGAAGGTTGCTATCGACCTTTCCGGCGATCTCATCAGTGCAAAAGTGTTGATTCCTGTCGATGAAGATTTCCCGGTGTTCGGGGGCCGGACGATCCGAGTGCGTACCGGCGTGGTTCTCGACTACAAGAACCAGCGTCCGGTCGTGGCCCTGAAAGGGGTGAGCGTCATGGGGGTGCCGGTTCCCAACGCCTGGCTCGGCGGTCTCAAGAACATCGATCTGGTCGAGAAATTCGGTGGTGACGAGGGGCTGTGGAAAGCCTTCGCGGCCGGCGTCGAGGATCTCGAGGTCAGCGATGGACGCCTACGCATCAAGCTCAAAGAATAGTCGGTTCTACTCGTCCCGCTCGCGGCGATGTTTGGGACGTCCCGACTGACTCAGGACCCGCTTCCGCAAGCGGATGGATTTCGGTGTGACCTCGACGAGTTCGTCGTCGCCGATCCATTCGAGGCCCGCCTCCAGGCCTATTTCTCTATGGGGCGTGATGATGATGTTTTCGTCGTGCCCCGAGGCCCTCATGTTTGTCTGCTTTTTCTCGCGGCTGATGTTGACGTTGAGTTCGCTGCTGCGTGAATATTCGCCGACGATCATGCCTTCGTATACTCGCGTGCCGGGCGCGACGAACAGGGTTCCGCGTTCCTGCATATGAAAAATCGAGTAGCCGGTTGCCGTGCCTTCGCGATCGGCGACCATCGAGCCGTTGGTACGCGAGTAAATGCTGCCGTGCCAGGGCGCCCATCCCTCGAACAGGGCATTGACCGTGCCGGTGCCTCGCGTCTCGGTGAGAAAGCGCGAGCGAAAGCCGATGAGCCCGCGCGAAGGGACGTGGAACTCCAGGCGTACCTGGCCGGAGCCGGCGTGGGTCATCTTGATCATCTTGCCGCGTCGCACCGCCAGCAATTGGGTGACGACACCGATGTAGTCTTCGGCGACGTCGATCACGAGGAGTTCCATCGGTTCGTGCCGCACGCCGTCGACCTCACGGATGACGACGCTGGGCTTGGAAACCTGCATCTCGTAACCCTCGCGGCGCATGGTCTCGATCAGAATCGCCAACTGCAGTTCGCCTCGCCCTGTGACCTTGAGGGATTCGGAGGAATCGCCGTCCTCGACGCGCATACTGATGTTGCGGCGCTCTTCTTGCAGAAGTCGTTCGCGAAGCTTGCTCGAAGTTACGTACTCGCCTTCGCGGCCCGCCCATGGTCCCGTGCTGGCGCTAAACACCATCGAGATCGTCGGCTCATCGATACGAATGGCCGGCAGCGGTACGGGTCGCTCGAGGTCGGCAATGGTATCACCGATACAGATGTTTTTGATGCCGGCGACGGCCACAAGTGCGCCGGCTGCGACCGAGCCCGTCTCCACGCGCTTGAGCCCTTTCCAGGTAAACAGTTGGGTAACCTTGATGGGACGCGCTTCTTCTCCCTCGTGGCATAAGGCGTAGCGTTCGCCCTTGTTCAGTCGACCGTTGCGCAGGCGACCGATGGCAATGCGACCAATGTAATCGTCGTAATCCAAATTGTTGCATTGAAACTGCGTTGCTGCGCGTTCGTCGGCCTCGGGCCCCGGTAGCTCACGGAGGATCAGTTCGAACAGAGCGCGTAGGTCGGAGGCCGGATCGGCCAACTCCATCGTTGCGGTACCGGCACGTGCGTTGGTATAGGCCACGGGGAACTCTAGTTGCTCGTCGGTGGCGTCGAGGTCGATGAACAGGCCGTAGATTTCGTCGAGAACCTCCGAGATACGGGCGTCGGGACGATCGATTTTGTTGATGCAGACCACCGGCGACAATCCCAGCGCCAGCGCCTTTTGCAGCACGAAACGGGTTTGCGGCAACGGCCCTTCGGACGCGTCAACGAGCAACATGACGCCGTCGACCATCGCCAGAGTGCGTTCGACTTCACCACCGAAATCGGCGTGTCCGGGGGTGTCGACGATGTTGATCTTGACCCCTTCGAACTCGACGGTGGTGTTCTTGGCGAGAATCGTAATGCCGCGCTCGCGTTCGAGCGCGAACGAGTCCGTGACGCGTTCGGCTACGTGTTGGTTGGCACGGAAGATGCCGCTCTGGTGCAACATGGCATCCAGCAGAGTGGTCTTACCGTGATCGACGTGGGCGATGATCGCAATGTTGCGTATGTCGTCTCGGCGCTCGGGAATCTTGGGCATCTATCGAAAAAGTCCTTTTCGTACCTACGGGTATCGTTGTATGCTATCAGGGAAGCGTCGCGCCTCTCGCTTGCTCGAGAGCATCACCGGCGTGACCTTGGCGCGTTGCAGCAAGACTCAGCAATGACTCGGATGGCCCTCAAAATCCACCGCACACAGAGCAGCGGCGAGGAACTCGCCAACAGCATCAGCCATGGGGTGGGCTTGGTTGCGGCTTTGGCCGGGCTTCCGGTCCTGATCGTGGCGGCGCTGCGTCGGGGGCAAACTGCGGACACTGTCGGGGCCTCGGTGTTCGCCACGACCGTGATTCTCCTCTACCTGGCCTCGACCGTTTACCACGCTTTACCGCCGCAACGTACTCGTGCGAAGGCTACTTGGCGGGTTCTTGACCACAGCGCGATCTACCTGCTGATCGCTGGTACCTACACCCCTTTCACGCTTGGGGTGCTGAGCGGAGCATGGGGCTGGGTCCTGTTCGGCGTGATCTGGAGCCTGGCCGTTTCCGGCATGATCCTAAAATTGGTGGGGGGTATCCGCTACGATACCTTATCGACCGTCGTTTACCTGGGCATGGGTTGGATGGCGTTGATCGCGCTCAAGCCTCTGATCCTGCAAGTGCCCACTTGGGGCTTGGTTTGGCTGTTCGGCGGTGGGCTGGCCTATACGGCGGGCATACCTTTCTATGCTTCCAAGCGGATTCGTTACAGCCATTTCGTCTGGCATTTGTTCGTTCTCGCCGGCACTTCCTGCCACTTTATCGCGGTACTTCTCTACGCGGCCTGACCGCCGGCGCCGGCCTGCGTTCCGAGACTCCCGTCTCGAGCGCCGCCGCTGACGAGAAAAGGAACCATGGCGGCCATCGGATCGACCTTCGAATCGAGGATCTTTCCGATGCCGCTCAACAAGCCCATCACGCGTAGCACGAGGAGCAGGTCGGAGGAGGCTCGTACGATGGGATTCTCGCGTAGGGCCTGCATGAGTTCGCGGTTGATGCGCTCGACCATGGCGAGGTCGGCGTAGGCTTTGCCGGCCCGCAGCGCTTGGCCGAGGAAGACCTCACCGAGGGTGAGAAACGTATCATCCCTGCCGCTGCGGGTCTCGAAGCCCAACTCGCGAAAGGCTTCACCGATGCTACGCGCGTCGCGCGCGATGATGGCCATCGCCAGCTTGATGACCCCGGTGCGGAGTTCGGACGTGAACTCTTTGGCCAGGCCGAGGTCGAGGATCACGAGTTTCGGTCCGGGCTGCACGAGTAAATTGCCGGGATGGGGATCGCCGTGGAAGAATCCGTGCACGAGAATCTGGCGTATGTACACCTGCGTGAGCAACTCGGCGACTTCGTGCTTGTTGATGTCGGCCTTTTCCAGCGCCGCCACGTCCGAGATTTTGACACCTTCGATAAAGTTCATGGTCAAGACGCTACGGCATGTGTAGGCATCGATCGGCGTCGGGAAGATCACACGGTCGTCATCGGCGAAGTTCGCCGCGAATTTCCTTGCGTTGTCGGCCTCGTTGAGAAAGTCGAGTTCCAGGGGAATGTATCTGCGGATCTCGCGCAGGAGAATACGAAGGTCGAAACGCCTCTCCAGACGGGCCAACACTCGTACGAAGAAGGCGAGATTCTGCAGGTCGGCGGCGATGATGCGATCGATGTCGGGATACTGAATCTTTACAGCCACTTCGCTGCCATCGTGCAGCCGGCCACGATGGACTTGAGCAAGCGAGGCGGCGGCGATCGGTACAGCCTCGAGTTCGGCGAAGCACTCTTCGACGGTCCTGCCGAGTTGCGACTCCAGCCACGGTCGTATCTCGCTGAACGGCCGTGGCGGAACTTGGTCGTGAAGCTGCGAGAGAATTTCGACGTAGGATTCGGGCAAAACATCCGCGCGGCTACCGGCGAACTGGCAGGCTTTGATGAGTAGGCCTTGCAGTCGGATCGCCGTCCTGCGAACCAAGCGCGCGCTACGCTCGTGCTGACGGTCGTAGTATCCCTTGCGGCGGTTGCGACGGCCCAGGGTGCCGACGATTTGTAGGATCTTGTAGCCCCCGTACACGGCAACGACCATGCGCGCGACCGCCAGGAATCGAACGATGCGGGTATAGAGCGAGAGGGAAGTACGAGAACGCACCGAGTCAGGTGCCGGAGCCTTGTTTGCCCACACGTTCGAGTTCGTCGAGCCGCTCGGAAAGCTTTCGTGTCGCACGCGATAACCGCCAAGCGTAGGCGAAGATCAACAACCAGACCGCTGCGTACGCCGCTCCTAAAAATCCCAGATGACTCATGGTGCAAGTGCCTCATCGCTGCGATATTCGAGGTCTTCGATGGTTTCCGTCATGCGAAGAACGCTGAACCGCAGCGTCCAAAGCCAAGTGAACAGGAGCGCGAAGGCTATCATGCAAATGCCGAGGGTGATCCCCATGGCCGGGTCTTTGAGACCCGAGTCGGCCTTGGTCGATTGCAAAACGGCCGGATGTGCCCCCTGCCATAGTCTGGTGGCCAGAACGATGAGTGGGATATCGAGAGTACCGATGATCGCAAGTACCGCGGCGAAGCGCTTGCCCATTTCGTCATCTCGGGAGAACGCACGCAGCAACAGATAGGCGAAGTACACCAGCCAAAGAACAAACATCGTGGTTAGCCGCGCGTCCCAGGTCCAGTACGTGCCCCAGGAGGGCTTCGCCCATAACGGCCCTGTGATCAGAACCATACTCGCGAACAGCATCCCGACCTCGACACCGGCACGAGCCATATGATCGTAAACGATTTTGCCGCGTGCCAAGTAAGCCATGCTGGCCAGAGCGGCGATGATAAATCCCACGTAGCAGGCCAGCGCCGAGGGTACATGGTAGTAGAAGATCCGCTGCACGATGCCCAGGTGGCGTTCGGTCGGAACCCATAGGAACACGGCCCACAGGCTCGCCAGCACCACCAGACTGGTGGGGATCGGGACGAGGGTGAGAATGGTTTTCTCAAAACGTTTGCTTATCGCGTCTATGTTCACTGCTACGTTTCCGACGTCGACCGCCTCGTGCTCATCCGTCGAGGTCCAGGTACTCAAACAGAAGCCACGCGCTCACAAGGAAGAGAACGTCGAAGCCTAGCAAGTAGACGCCCCATCTGCCAGCGGCGGCCAGACCTTCGCCGCGCAGCACGACTTCGGTGGCCCGTACGCAGGCGAGTAGAAGCGGGACTTCCAGGGGCAGGACCAGCACCGGCAGCATGAGTTCGCGACTTCGGGTGTTGAGTGCGGCCAGCGCGAACAAGGTCCCGGCTGCCGCCAACCCCACCGATCCCGCCAGCAGTACGGCCCATAGCAAGGGGAGCATCGGTAGGATGTCGAGGGCGAAAAACAAGGCAAAAGCAGGTAGGAGCAAAGCCTCGAAAGCCAGCATCAGAAGCAGGTTGACGAGGAACTTGGCCAGGAAGATCGAACTGCGGTCGATCGGGGCCAGCAGAAGCCCGGCCAAACAGCCGTTTTCGCGCTCGATGAGGAAGGTCCTGCCGAGGCCGAGCAGGGATGCAAGCACGATTGCCGCCCACAGTACTCCGGGGGCGATTTCAAAGACCTGGGATCGTTCTACGTCGAGGGAGAGAATGAAGATGAACAGGATCAAAAGACCGACGAGAAACAGGGATGCGACCGTTTCCTTGCTGCGTGCCTCGAGAAGGAGGTCTTTGCGGATCAGGGCAAACAAGGCTAGCGGTTCTCGCGGGCCGCGGGCTGCACGTTGGCGATCGTGTGACGATAGATGTCGGCCATGTCGGCGGCGGAGGGCAAGCGTTGTCCCGATTTCCACGCGGTGCGACCGCGATGAATGATCACGGCGCGATCGGCGACCGAAAGGCCGCGCGCGAAATCGTGCGTGGTCAGGATCACCGTGCGGCGAATCTGTTTTTGCTCGGCCAGGAGTTCGCTGAGAATTTCACAACCTCCCGGATCCAAACCGCTGAAGGGTTCGTCGAGCAACAGCAGGTCGGGGTCGTGCAGGACGGCACGCGCCAGCGAGAGTCGCTGCAGCATCCCCCGCGAGAAACCTCGCACCGGTCTTTCGGCCGCGTCGGTGAGCTGCGTCCGTTCGAGAACTCGCGCGACTCGAATCGGGTCCGACACTCGATACAAGCGTGCGTAGTACTCGAGATTCTCCCGCGCGGTCAGATCCGTGTACAGCATGCTCTCGTGGGCGAGCATTCCGATTCGGGAGCGGAAATCGGCGCTGGTCGGGTAGGCTTGACCGAGAACGCGTAGCTGCCCGCTGTCTGCACGCAGGAGTCCGGCGAGAATTCTCAACAGCGTGGTTTTCCCCGAGCCGTTGGCACCGAACATCACCAGCGTCGTCGCCCCGGGTACACGCAGATCGAGGCCGCGCAAGGCGCGCAAGCGTCCGAAACTGTGCACAAGGCCGTGGGCGGCGATGGCATCGTGAGGCTCTACCGACGTTTTCACGGCATTCAGGTCCGGGCGGCAGCCGTCTGCCGCGTGCGCACGCGAAGAAGAATGAGGTAGAACAGGTGGCTCGCAAGCGCTGCCGCCCATAAGAACAGGTCGAGCCTGCCGATCAAGACGGCGAGGACCAATCCGTAGGCGGCGCCGCCTCGGTTCGTAAAGCGCGAAGCGAAGTCTCCGGCCGGCATGGTGATGTAGCCGGCCTGATCGAGATTGCTCCACCGCCCGCGCATGACGAGAACATAGGCCAACACGGCGCTCGCGAAAATTCCGAGGAGAGTGATTATGGCGAGTTTATTCGCCGGCGGACCGAGGTCGGGACGTGAGACCAGCGCGATGACGGCGAGCATGAAGACCGCAACATCGCTCGCGAAATCGATCTTTTCGACGGTTGTCCTCCTTGCGATTCTCGCTCGCGCGATCTCGCTCGCCGCGCCGTCGAAGGCGCGGGTGAAGCACAAGAGCAGAGCGCCGAAGAGCAAGCCCGTGAAACCGGGGCTCGCAAGCATGGAGGCTGCGGAGATGCCGAGGAAGAGCTTGAGCAGAGAAACGGGCAGGGGCCGGAGTCCCGCTCGTGCCAATCGCGGTGTCAGTCCGAGGGAGAGGTACTTGTGAAGAACTTGGACGAACGGCGCTTGTCCCGGGCGCTGCAGCGCCGAGAACAACTTCGTCTCCGCGCGTTCGATCGCGACGTTGTCGCTCAGGCGATGCCGGCTCTTTACGTCGCAGTGGAACAAGGCGGCGTCGGCACCGGCCGCGTCGCTGAGAACGCCCCCCGAAGGCCGATCCTCGAGCCGCGGTAGTACGGATCGGAGTTCGGATAACGGCAGCCGTGCGATCGGCGTCACGGTACGCCCGCGATCGTCGAACCGTATTGCCGCTCTTCCGCGCGTGGTTCGGCAGAAATCAGCGATGGTACGGAACGACACGTACCAGTCGGCTGTCAGAGCCGTGACCAAGCGCTCGGGATCATGGGGCGGAGAGCCTCCGTCGGAGTCGCCCGCCAACTGTTGGTAGGAGAGCACGCGTACGCTGTCGGCAATTTGCCCGCGAATCTCGGCACCTAAGGTACGCATGCGGGTCGGGTATACGACGACGGGCTCCATACCGATACGCGTGACGGTCAGGACTTGTCGCGCGACCGAAGGGAGGCCGGCCATGCGCGCCATGGCGGTACGCCCCGTGACGAGGATGAAGACCGGCTCTCGTTCGACCGTGCCGAGTACAGGCGGTAGTTCCACCGCAAGGCTTATAGCCAGGACCTGAATGGGAATCGAGTCACGGCACCCCGCTGCGGATCCGGTTGCTTCGGACCGGTTCCTCTGCGAATCTCGCGAATCATCCGTACGCCTCGGGGCTCGCCATGAACAGGACAATGAAGAGGTCAAGAAAATGCCAGAAGCAGTAATCGTCGCCGGCGCCCGTACGGGTCTGGC
>CAZKLE010000079.1:9079-11467 GCA_964553415.1 uncultured Myxococcales bacterium | reverse complement strand
CGTCGGGGTAGAAGGCCGTGTACGACGCATAGACCGCCCGAAGATGCGCATGGGACAGACCCTGGAGGGCGGACCGGATTTCAACAGCGACGGCATCTCCGATTTTCTTGTCGGTGCACCAGGAGATGCCCCCCACGGGAGACGAGGCGCCGGCAGCGTTCGTATGCTGTCCGGCGTCGATGGTTCCGAGATCTTACGCATCAACGGGAAGCGCGGCATCGAGACCCGTGTATTCGCGGCCGGTTGGCGGCACGGGCACCAACTGCGCGTACGCGGTGTAAATTTCAAGGGAAAACGCCGCGCACCACGAGCCGACATCTTACGCCGCGCCCGCAACGGCATACCCTCGGTCGCGGTGATCGACAGCGTCGACGTCGCCACCCCCGGCCACCTTCGTCTGGCGGTCGGTGCAGGACACGGGGGCGACGACAGCTCGATCATCATCCTCAGGGCTTCGCGTAGGCGCGCCCGTCTGGCATCCTTCCGGCCCTTCGGCGGTGGCTACAACGGTGGCGTCAACGTCGGCTCAGGCAATCTCGACGGCATCGGCGTCCACGAAATCGTCACGACGCAGGCCGATTCCAGCACGGGAGATGTTCAGGCGCTCGTGTTCAGTCTTCTCGATACCAACCCGGTGACCAGTCGCGAGGATTGGGCACTCGTGGATAGTTTCTTCGTTTTTCGCTCCACCGACACCGTCGGCTCCGGTAGCACGCTCATCAACGCGGATGGAGCGTCCATTGCTGTCGGCGATGTCAGCGGAGGCGGTAGGGCGGAGATCGTCGTGGCACCCGTCGACGGATTTCCCGAAGTACGGGTCTATTCCGCAACTAGCTGTTCACTCGATACTACCGTGGCCTGCAGCAACGATTCCGATTGTTCGGGAATGGCACTCGGCGCTTGCACGGGAGGTGCCGGCGCCCAGATTGCTGCGCGAACCGCGTACGGCCTCGGCACCAGCGGAGTATCCGTGGCCATAGGCGACCTCGACGGCGACGGTAACAATGAGATCGTCACCGCACCGGCCACATCGGGGACGATCCGTGTCAAAGCGTTCCGGGGCGACTTGAGCGACTTCGTCCCCTCGGGAGCCGCATCAGCCGTAAACTTCCTTCCCGCCGACGCCAACTATCCGACCGGCGTTCGTATTGCGGTGGCCGATATTGATCTGGATGGTAAGGGTGAGATCCTCCTGGCCCCGGCCCAAGGCGCGAGCCCGGAGATACGAGCCTACGAAAGCGACGGATCGGCCGTCGCCACATGGAAGGTCTACCGTCCCTTCGGGCGCATCGGCAATGCCGGCATGGGCATCGCCTCGACGGACAATCTGCTACGGCACTAAACGAGACGGGGCCAGCAAGCTTCTATAAACCGTCCCCCGTTCCTGGTATGGTGCCGCGCATACCCGCGATCGGGAGAGAAGCGGACACGAGCAGAGGAGTAGCAAAGATGAACAGAACACTGTTTCTAAAAGCCGTCGCAGCGGGCTTGGCGGTCGTCATGGGTGCCGGTTGCACGACCATCAACCCCTACACCCGCGAGCAGGAAACCAGCAAGGTAACCAAAGGTGCCGCCATCGGCGCAGCCGCCGGCGCCGCGATCGGTCTGCTTACAGGCGGCAGCGGACGCAACCGCCGCAAGAACGCGCTGATCGGCGCTGGCGTAGGAGCGTTAGCCGGCGGCAGCATCGGCTACTATATGGATGTGCAAGAGGCCAAACTGCGCCAAGAACTGGAGGGCACCGGCGTCAGCGTGACCCGCGTAGGCAACAACATCGTGCTCAACATGCCGAGCAACGTAACGTTCAAGTTCGACAGCGCGGACCTCAAGCCCGAGTTCTTCAGTGTCCTGCATTCGGTGGCACTCGTCATCAACAAGTACCCCAAGACCCTGATCGATGTCGCCGGCCATACCGATTCAGTCGGCACCGAACAATACAACATGGACCTCTCGCAGCGCCGCGCCCAAACGGTAGCCACTTACCTGGCGTCGCAGAATGTTTTGACGACACGCATGGATGTTCGAGGCTACGGAGAGACCCATCCGATCGCCTCGAACGATACCGAAGCCGGCCGTGGGCAGAACCGACGAGTGGAGATTACGCTGATACCGCTGAGCTAGATCGAGGCTCGCGAAAGACGGCCGGTCGCAAACCGGCCGTCTTTCGCTCTAATCTACCTTGATCAGCTCGACTTCGAAGATGAGGGTGGCATCGGGGCCAATCGTCGAACCCGCGCCACGTTTCCCGTAGGCGAGGTCCGGCGGGATGGTCAGTTTCCATTTCGCGCCCTCGCGCATCAACTGCAAAGCCTCGGTCCACCCCTTGATGACGCGGTTGACGGCAAAGGTGGCAGGTGCACCGCGGCGGTAGGAACTATCGAACTCGGT
>CAZKLE010000079.1:0-8979 GCA_964553415.1 uncultured Myxococcales bacterium | reverse complement strand
GGTTGACGGCAAAGGTGGCAGGTGCACCGCGGCGGTAGGAACTATCGAACTCGGTCCCGTCGGTCAGGGTACCGCGGTAATGCACGGTCACACGATCGGTCAGTTTCGGTCTTTTCCCGGTACCCGGCTCGATCACTTCATAGATGAGACCGCTCGGCATCGTGACCGGTCCCTTTGCCGTTTTTTCGGGCGCCGCCTTTGATCCCTCGGCACCTGAACCTGTTGTCACCCCGGAATCGTTTCCCTTACACGCCGGTACGGTCAGCAACGAACAGGTGAGTACAGCAAAAACAGCGACGGCAATGATGGATGCTCGCATGAAGACTCCTTTTCCTTCGATTCCGCGATCTCGGCCGGCCACGGCCGGGTACCGAACCCTGCCATTCCTACCGTAAGAACACAAAATGCCGACCGTTGTCTTGTTTGCAGGTGCTCGTTACGATAACCGTGCTCGGTGCTTTGAGGCGCCGAGCACGGTTGCCGGCTGCGGTCGAAGCCTCGGCATGCCGGTTCGATAGGAGGACGCCGCTATGTGGAGACGGTGCGGAAATCGCTTTCCCTTTACTTTCCTTGTTGCGCTCGTCTTCGCTCTCGCCTCTCTCGTGCCACGTGCGCACGCCGGCCTCGACACACTGCTCGACCAGCCTTCCGATCAAGAGTCGACCGTCCACAGCCCGACCACGGTTTCGGCACGCCGAGGCGAGGTGGCCCGCGCGGCTTTCACGACATCGATCGTCGACCGTGAGCCCCAAGGTACGATCAGCGAGCTGACGACGGATCACACCAAGGTCTACTATTTCACCGAGCTGACCAACATGACCGGACGGCGCATCATCCACCGTTGGGAATACCAGGGAAAAGTCATGGCCGAGATCCCTTTCGAAATTCGTGGCCCCCGCTGGAGAGTCTATTCGGCAAAAACGCTACTGCCGACATGGACGGGCGAATGGACGGCTTCGACCGTCGACGAAGACGGGCGCGTACTGGCGTTGAACACCCTGGAGTACAAACCCTGAGCAAGTTCCCAGCGGGGCCGGGCGCTCACGAATGGCCGTTGCTGATCCCGCTCAAGCGGCCGCCGATCCGGTCGAAGACATTGAGGACCACTACCGTGACGACGGCGAGGATGAGAGCAGCGGCGTAGTGTCCCAATCCGACGCATGCCCCGATCGCGGCCGTGACCCAAATCGCCGAAGCGGAGGTCACACCGAGAACATGTCCACCTTCGGACAAGATAACCCCGGCCCCGAGAAAACCGATACCGGTTACCACCTGGCCCACCACACGAGTGGGGTCCAGATTGCCTCCGTGTATGGAACCGCCGAGTTGTACGAAAAGCTGGCTTCCCAGGCAGATCAGGACGCTGGTGCGCACCCCCGTCGGCTTGCCGCTGACCTGACGCTCAAAGCCGACGATCCCCCCACAGACGATGGAAGTGGCAAGGGCCTGCCAAAACGACAGGATCATTGGGTCCATTGAGGGCACCGGCCCAGTCTAGCAGAAACGCGGTTTGCAATCCGAGACGACAACCCGGATGGAAATAGGCCATTAAGGAGCGATTCCCATGAATTCGGCAGATTGTGTTCTCTATAGCGGCGGCCTGCGGGGCGCCGAGGCCGCGTTCGGTGCTGCCGCCGAACGCGCCGGCATACGCGAAGTGAACTTCACCTTTCAGGGCCGCGAACCGGAACGGTCGCGCGGACTGAGGATCTTGGGAGAAGCGCAACTCCGGCAGGGAGAGGTGAGTTTACATTACGTTTCCCAGTTGATGAACCGTTCCTACCCCAACACCGAGTACATTGAGAAGGTCCTGCAGACGATCTGGCATCAGGTCAACAACGCCGGAGAACTTTTCGTCGTCGGTGCAATCCTCGACGACAACACGGTGATGGGCGGAACGGGTTGGGGTGCCGAGTTCGCCAAGCTCTGCAACAAGCCTCTCTATGTTTTCGATCAGGTGCGCGACTCCTGGCAGCACTGGGCCGACGGGCGTTGGGAAGAGCATACGCCCAAGATCCATCACCCTCACTTCGCCGGTACCGGAACGCGATTCCTTGCCGAGAACGGCGAGCGCGCCATCGACGAACTGTTTGCACGAACGTTTGCTAACGAGTAACGCCGCCGGAGTCCGCTTGTGCGGTCGTGCGGGCTTGGGCGTGGGCACCCGAGCGGTGAGCGGTTCCGGAGGACCTTCGTTTCCCCGACTGGGCGGCGCGGATTCTTTCGAGCAAGGCCTCGGCTTTCTCCGGGTCGGCATCTTTGACGATCTGGTATTGGTCAAGAGCCGCGCTGATTTGTCCGGTGCGCGCATAGGCTTCGCCGAGGGCGACGAACGGCACGACCGAATGGTGTTCGTATTCGACGGCTTTTTTGAAGGATACGATGGCAGCACGGTCGTCGCCGCCTCGCGACTGAATCAAACCCACGTTGTAGTAAGCAGTGGCGGACTTCGGATCGAGAAGAATCGCCCGTTCGAACATCACCGTCGCACGCTTCCAGTCCTCGGATTCTCGGTAGACGATTCCTATGTTGTAGAATAGTTGCGCGCTACGCTTGGGCTCCTGCGGAGACACCCCGAGGCGAACCGCTTCAAAGTATGCGGGCAATGCTTCTCCGAACAGACCTGAGAACGTCGCACGATCGCCCAAGGCCGCGTAGGACGCCCAGTCGTCGGGTCGTATCGCCACACGGTCGCGAAAAGGCTGCAAGGCCTTCTCTAGGGAGGCTATCAGGTCCGCCTTGTCCTTCTTCAGGTCGTCAGCGTCGGGACGTAGCGCGAGCGCTTTGTTCCACGACCGCATGGCGGTCGGGAAGTCCTGCAATCGTGCCGAAGCAATCCCCAACGCCCGGTAGGCATCAAAATAATCGGGTCGGATCGCGATTGCTTCGACCAACGCATCGCGAGCCTGTTCCCATTGGTGGAGGTTGACGTAGGACCAGCCCAAGCCGAAGTACCCTTCGGCACGACCGGGATCGAGTTTCAGGGCGTTGCGTGCCGCCGTCATCGCCCTCGCCCAGTCGGCCTCGTTGGCGTAGGCCTGGCTGAGAACGATGAATCCGTCGGCCGAATTCGGATCCGATTCCACCGCAAGGATCGCCTGTTTCACGGCATCCGACCAACGACCGCGGCTGCCGTAGGAGCGCGCGAGGGCTACACGTGCCGAGACATCGGCGGGATCGGCTTCGAGCGCCTTCTCGTAGCTACGGATCTCGCCGCCCGAAGCTCTCTCCGGCCACTGGCCGACGAGCACCGTAGGGGGCTGTTGTGCGGTACAAGCCGCCAACATACCCATACCCAATAGCCAGAAAACCGCCCGCACCCTCACGACAGAACCAGTATAGTACAGATCGGGGCAGCGAGCGCGCGAATACATCGAGCAAAAACGAGCAAGCCCGCGGCCCCACCAAGCGGCGATAATCAGTGACAGACGCCCGACTGCCGTGCCGCTCCGGCTACCCTGTTTGCAACCTCGACGGCGACCGAACGGTCGAAAGGGGCGGGCAGAATTCGACATGCCGACGGCTCATCGACCGCCTCAACCAGTGCATCGACGGCGGCAAGCTTCATCGAGTCGGTAAAACGTGTCGCGCGAGCTTCAAGCGCGCCCCGAAACATTCCCGGAAAGGCGAGCACGTTGTTGACCTGATTGGGGTAATCGCTACGCCCCGTCCCAATCACCAAAGCACCACCGCTCTCGGCTTCCTCGGGATCGATCTCGGGAACGGGATTTGCCATAGCCAATACGATCGCGTCCTGAGCCATCGTTCGAATATCTTCGGCATGCAAGAGATTGCCGCGGCTCACGCCGATGAAAACATCGGTGCCACGAAGAGCATCGGCGAGCGAGCCGGCTTGCGCTTTCGGATTGGTCAAACGGCCGAGTTCCTCTTTGATCGCGTTGTTCCCCTCACGACCGGGGAATACGATTCCACGTGAGTCACAGATCCGAACCTTAGCGACCCGTGGCGGTCGCTCCAACTCTTCATCTCCGGCAAGTAGCTTGGCGATCGCCCGGCCGGCGGCTCCGGCACCGTTGATCACCACCGACAGTTCCCCGAGTGCATCACCGCGCACCCGAGCGGCATTGGTCACAGCGGCCAGCAAGACAACCGCAGTGCCATGCTGATCGTCATGCATGACCGGGATCCCGACATCCTGCAATGCCTCTTCAATCTCGAAACAACGCGGCGCTGAAATGTCTTCCAAGTTGATACCGCCGAAGGTCGGCACAATGGCCTTGACGATCGACACGATTTCAGAACTCGCTCGCGTCTCGAGTACCAAGGGAACCGCGTCGATGCCGGCAAACTCGTGAAACAAAGCCGCCTTGCCTTCCATGACGGGCAACGCGGCTAGCGCGCCGATATCGCCGAGCCCCAAGACCGCCGAGCCGTCGGATACCACCGCCACGGTACGCCCCTTCCAGGTCAGATCCCACGCAGCGGCGGGATCCCGAGCGATCTCCTCGCAAGGGCGCGCTACGCCCGGCGTGTAGGCAATACTCAATTCTTCGTTCGATTCCAGGCGCATGCGCGAACGCACCTCGATCTTACCGCGAGTCTCTCGGTGCCTTTGCAAAGAACGCTCATAGATATCCATGTGGGTCTCCTTCCAGTCGCCTGGCATAGGCGGACGACGTTGTCTTGCGCATCGGCCTGCGGTGTAATGCCGTCTGCATGCCCATCGAAAGTATCGGCACTCCGGGGCTTTGGCTCGGCTTCGCGATCGTCGTACTCAGCTGCTTGACCCTCGACCTCGGAGTGTTTCAACGCAAGCCCCACACCCTGGGCCATCGCGAAGCCTTCCTATGGTCGGCGGTCTGGATCGGACTCGGACTGCTCTTCAACCTATTTATTCTGTACAGGTTCGGGCACCAACGAGCGCTCGAATTTCTGACTGGCTTCCTGATCGAAAAGGCGCTCTCGATCGACAACCTGTTCATTTTCGTTCTGATTTTCTCCGTATTCGCCGTACCCGACCGTCTTCACCACCGCGTTCTGTTTTGGGGTGTCTTCGGCGCGTTCGTCATGCGCGGCCTGTTCATCGGCTTAGGCGCCGCTCTCATCCAGAACTTTCACTGGATTTTGTACGTATTCGGGGCCTTCCTCGTCTATACGGCCGTCCGTCTGATCGTACACGGCGAGCCGAATCCGCAGCCCAACGAAAACCCCATGGTTCGGTGCTTCCGCCGCTTCGTCCCCGTAACCCGCGACTACCACGAAGGACGGTTTTGCGCGCGTGTAGACGGACGATGGTACGCCACGCCGTTGCTCGTGGTACTCGTCGCCATAGAAGCCAGCGATGTACTCTTTGCGGTCGATTCCATCCCTGCGGTGTTTGCCGTCACCGAGGATCCCTTCATCGTTTATACCTCCAACGTCTTTGCCATCCTCGGGTTACGCGCCCTCTACTTTCTTTTGGCCGGCGTGATTCGGAGATTTCACTATCTGCGCTTCGGCCTGGCCGCCGTATTGGCATTCGTCGGTGTCAAAATGCTGATCGAAAGCGTCTACCCGGTTCCCGTCATCGCTTCTTTCGCAGCGGTATGCGTGTTTCTCGGGTTGTCAATGATCGCTTCGGTGGTCCTCCCACCGGCCGGGTCCGGGAACGGCCCCACGCCCGGACCATAATATGCAATCAACTCTCCATGAAAGAGCACGGCGCTGCCTCGAAGCCCGAGGCCTGGAACCCGAAGCCACGTTCCGAGATTTGATCAAAACCTACATCGGTTGCCCACCCAAGGGCCCGCTATCGATCGAGCACCGCCGTCGAGCCAGCTTCAGTTCCACCGAGCTGGCTTACCTGCAAGAGGCGGTGCGCCGCTGACGGACGCGGGGTGATGTTTGCTTATACGTTATTTTAGCGCCCCGAATCGCGACCGGTCTGTCGCTTTTTTTCTCCGGCTGTCGCTGCAATGTATAGATCCGTCACGATTCGTGCCGGCACCGCAGAGGACCTCGAGAAGGGATAGGACCGTACGAGTCAGGGAGGTTAATTCCTAGTCGTGGAACCGTTGTTACGATTTCTCACATCATCGGTAGGCCGGAAAATTACGATGGCCGTTACCGGCTTGCTGCTGATCGGCTTTCTGATCACCCACCTCAGCGGCAACCTGCTCATCTTCGCCGGTGCCGACACCTTCAACCACTACAGCGATGCGCTGGTCTCCAATCCTCTAATCGTCGTAGCTGAACTGGTGTTGCTGGTCTTGTTCGTCGGCCACCTGGTCAATGGAATCCTGGTGACGTTGAAGAACCGCGCCGCGCGCCCTGAAAATTACCAAGAAAAACAGCCCGCCGGGCATACCAGCCGCAAAAGTCTCGCCTCGACGACGATGATCTTCAGCGGTCTCATCGTTCTGGCATTCGTGCCCCTGCACATTTGGACCTTCAAGTACGGACCACACTACGATTCGCTAACGCATCCCGGTGTGCGCGACCTTCATCGCCTGGTCATGGAGACCTTTCAGAATCCCGGCTGGGTGCTCTGGTACGTTGCGGCAATGATCGTAATCGGATTCCACCTCTGGCACGGTTTTGCCAGCGGATTCGAAACCCTCGGCCTGAGCTACCGCAAAGGGGTGCGGCTGTTCGGACAGATTCTCGCCGTCGTGATCGCGACCGGCTTTACCCTCATTCCCGTACTCATCTACATGATCGGAGACAAATTGTGATTCTCGACGGACATGTCCCCGGCGGACCCATCGCCGATAAGTGGAGCGACCACAAAAGCCATATGTCGTTGGTCAATCCGACCAATCGACGCAAATACGATATCATCGTCGTCGGTACCGGCCTCTCCGGAGCTTCGGCGGCGGCCAGCCTCGGCGAGATGGGCTACTCGGTCAAAGCCTTTACCATTCTCGACAGTCCGCGCCGGTCACATTCGATCGCCGCGCAAGGCGGGATCAACGCGGCCAAGAATTACAAGAACGACGGCGATTCGGTCTACCGATTATTCTACGACACCGTCAAGGGCGGCGATTACCGATCACGCGAGGCCAACGTGTACCGCTTGGCCGAGATCAGCAACAACATCGTCGACCAAGCCACCGCCCAGGGCGTTCCCTTCGCGCGCGAATACGGCGGCCTGCTCGACAATCGATCCTTTGGCGGCGCGCAAGTCTCGCGGACGTTTTACGCGCGCGGCCAAACCGGGCAACAGCTGTTGCTGGGCGCATACAGCGCACTCATGCGCCAGGTCGACCATGGAAGCGTGACCCTACTGACCCGACGCGAAATGCTGGACTTGGTCATCATCAACGGCAAGGCGCGGGGCATCGTAACGCGTAATCTTCTCAATGGAGAGATGGAACTGCATACCGCTCACGCCGTTCTACTCTGCACCGGCGGTTACTCGAACACGTATTTCTTGTCGACTAACGCCGGAAACTCGAACGTTACCGCCGGCTGGCGATGCGCAAAACGCGGAGCCTACTTCG
Source organism: uncultured Myxococcales bacterium (assembly GCA_964553415.1). Taxonomy (GTDB): domain Bacteria; phylum Desulfobacterota; class Binatia; order UBA1149; family JAJCZL01; genus CAZKLE01. The sequence continues at coordinate 1,537 of CAZKLE010000079.1, read as the reverse complement.
CAAACCCCTGCTACACGCAAATCCATCCGACCTGCATTCCCGAAAGCGGCGAGTACCAAGCAAAGCTGACTCTCATGAGCGAGAGCCTGCGCAACGACGGTCGCGTGTGGGTGCCCAAGAAGCAAGGCGACAACCGCCCCGCCGGCTTGATCCCCGAGAACGAGCGAGACTATTACCTGGAACGTAAGTACCCGACGTTCGGAAATCTGGTTCCACGAGATGTCGCCTCGCGCAATGCCAAGGAGCTTTGCGACCACGGCTACGGCGTGGGCGCAACCGGGCGGTCCGTCTATCTCGACTTTGCCGACGCGATCCACCGCTTCGGCTCCGACGTTATCAAGGATCGCTACGGCAACCTCTTCGACATGTACAGCAAAATCACAGGAGAGAACCCGTACGAAGAGCCGATGCGGATTTACCCGGCGGTTCACTACGCGATGGGCGGACTGTGGGTCGACTACCATTTAATGAGCAACATCGAGGGTTTGTTCGTCTTGGGCGAGGCCAACTTCTCCGACCACGGAGCCAACCGTCTGGGAGCCAGTGCGCTCATGCAGGGGCTGGGCGACGGCTATTTCGTCATTCCCTACACACTCGCCAACTACCTGGCCAACACGACCCTGGGAGACGTATCAACGAGCCACGACGCATTTTCGGAAGCCAAAAATGCCGTGCAAACTCGAATCGAGACCATCCTCAACGTCAAGGGCGGCAAGACCGTCCTCGAGTTTCATCGCGAACTCGGCGGCATCATGTGGAACCAGGTCGGTATGGCCCGTAACGAAGCGGGGCTCACCGATGCCCTCGCCAAGGTCGGCAAACTACGCGAAGAGTATTGGCAGAACGTCAAACTCGTGGGCACCGCCGACGACCTCAACAAGCAACTCGAATTCGGCTTGCGCGTGGCCGACTATATGGAATTCGGCGAGTTGCTCATCCGCGACGCTCTCCACCGTAAAGAGTCTTGCGGAGGGCATTTTCGCGAGGAATACCAAACCGAAGAGGGTGAGGCAAAGCGTGACGATGCCAACTTCTCCTACGTAGCCGGCTGGGAGGTCGACGGTGACGGCCGCGAGCCGACGCTGCACAAGGAATCGCTGACATTCGAAAACCTCGAGGTCAAGACCAGGAGTTACAAGTGACGGAGACCGGCATGAGCGAGATGACTTTCCACCTGCGCGTCTGGCGTCAGCCCGACCGGGATACACCCGGCAAGCTGGTGGAGTACACGATCGGCGGGATTTCCCAAGACACTTCGTTTTTGGAGATGCTCGATCTGGTCAACGACAAGATCATCCTAGCGGACGAAGATCCCATCACCTTCGATTTCGACTGCCGGGAAGGGATTTGTGGATCGTGCGGCATGGTTATCAACGGCGTCCCGCACGGACCGGAGCCCGGAACCACCGTCTGTCAATTGTTCATGCGGCATTTTCACGACGGCGACACCATCACCATCGAGCCGTGGAGAGCCAAGAGCTTCCCAGTCGTCAAGGACCTAGTCGTAGACCGTTCGGCCTTTGACCGAATCATGGCT
>CAZKLE010000078.1:0-11571 GCA_964553415.1 uncultured Myxococcales bacterium | reverse complement strand
CGCGTTCGCCGCTTGCCCTTTCTCGGCCCCCTCGTACGCCCCTTGTTGATTGCGGCGCTGGCTTACTGGTCGGCAGTGCTGGCGGTGGATGCCGCCGTCCCGCGTGCCTTGATCGCCGTCGTAGTGTACGGGTCATTCGCACTTATCGTCGACCGCAAGTTAATCGAACATGCGCGAAGCCTACTCGACGCCTTGCGGCCACCGGCGACGGCGTCCGAGACTAGTGAACGATGAAGCGCCTCAAAGGGCGTCGTTCTCAACGCCGCCTCGGCATTCGGGCGTAAGCACGGTCCAAGCCGACCGCGCGCGTGATCCCGAAGCTGCACGCGGCAAAGGAGAGCTATAGCCGAGCTCCTCGCAGTGATCGCAGAGGATCATCTTGCGACAGCTCGGCAAGCTACACTCAATCCGTCCGCTAGCGGCGAACAGTACGCGCGTAATGTGATCGTTCGTACGGCCCTTGAGAAGGAGCAAATCGCCGCGCCTGGTCTCCTCGCGGACGAAGGCGGCAGCTTCCTCGATCGTCGCATATGCTCGAACCCGCTCCGGCTCTAAGCCCGCCGCCGCCACCGCAGCGATCGCATGACGTGAGTGCTCGCCGAAGAAGATCAGTAGATCGCAAGCATGAGCACCCGCACGGGCTATGCGTCGGATACGCTTTGAGGTGTCATCGCGTGAATCGGTCGGGTCACCGACGATTAGAATACGTCTGCCCGGCACTCGCGCTTGCGACATCAACTCGAAGGCCGGCGCATAGGTGTCTTCACCTCCCTGATATTCATCGCGGATAACGATCGCACCGTTCGGGAGCAAGACGGGCTGCATCCGGCCTTCTTCGGGCAAGACCGCTGCAATACCTCGCGCCGCCGCTTCGGGGCCTATCCCCAGAGCTCTCGCAACCGCAATCGCCGCGGCAACCGCCGTCGCCCAATGCGTGCCGACGAGCGAGGTGCGTACTTCAAGGTCTCGGCCGTCAACCGCGAGGGTAACGCGCAGGCGTTCAGGCCAACTGGACACGGCAGCAACGATACGCGGATCACAGTCGGCGCCGATACCGACCCGCACGACAGACGCGCTGAGCTTTGCCGACACGCCGGCGACCTTTTCGTCATCGGCATTGATGACGGCGTAGCCATCATGCTGAAGACAGTCGAACACGTGGGCCTTTTCCGCCGCCGTTGCCGCAAGAGTGGCGAACTCCTTGCGATGAGCCTGCGACACGGCGAGAAGAACGGCGACACGTGGCCGAAGCAGTCGCGACCAGCGCCGCATGATACCGGGACCGTCGGTACCCGCTTCCACGACGGCGAAGCGGGTACGCGGTCTTACCCTCATCACCGTGCGTGGCACCCCCAGCAGGCCGTTATCATTACCCGGCGTGGCAACGGTCGGTCCCTGCGTCGATAAAGCGGCTGCGATGAGATTCTTGCAGGTGGTCTTGCCGCGACTTCCAGCGACAGCAACGAAATCGGTCTTGGATACTACGCGCCGCCATAGCAGAGCCAGACGATAGAACGCCTCGTAGTGAAGACGCCAGGCGATAGCCTCGAGTCTCGCGCGCAGTGAGCGTCGGTGCATGATAAAGTGGTCGCCTGCCCGGTGGGCTACAGTCTACACATTCGCATCGGGGGAAAGAAGACGAGTTAGAAATGTGCGGTATCGGCGGCATCTACGACCCGCGGCTATCGCACGAGGACCTCACTCGGCGGCTACGCGCTATGGCGCAAGCCATGCGTCACCGCGGGCCGGACGACGAAGGCTTGCACCTCGATACGCCCCTCGGCGTGGGGCTCGCATGCCGCCGACTCGCCATCATGGACCCGGCCGGCGGTCGCCAGCCCTTGGCCAACGAGGACGGCTCGATCCACGCGGTCTGCAACGGCGAGATATACAATCACAAAATTCTTCGCGCCGAGCTCGAGGGGCACGGCCACGTGTTTTCCACCCGTAGTGACGCGGAAGTCATCGTACATGCTTACGAAGAGTTCGGTGACGCTTTCCTAGAACGCATCGACGGCATGTTCGGCCTGGCTCTACTCGACGCGCGCCGCCGCGTAGTCCTGCTGGCCCGCGACAGGATGGGCATGAAACCCTTATACCTGTCGCTCGTTGGCGGCGCCCTCGTATTCGCTTCCGAGATTCGTGCGATCCTGGCCACCGGCATGATCTCAGCGCGTCCGGATACCGACAGCCTCGCCCTCAGCCTGGTGGCGGGCTACCTACCCGCACCGCGCACTTGCTTTGCAGGAATCGAAAAACTGGATGCCGGCGAGGTGCTGGTCATAAAGAACGGCGGCCTGAAACGCCGCATCTACTGGCAAGCGAGGTTCAGTAGCACAGAACCGATCAGCGATGCCGATTGGGTCAAAGGACTCGACGACAGGTTAGACGCCGCCGTGCACTCGCACCTGAACGCCGATGTTCCGGTCGGCGTCTTCGTCAGCGGAGGCCTCGACTCATCCCTCATAGCCGACTACGCGCGACGAGCGAGCAATCGACGATTGAGGAGCTACTCGATCGTGTTCCCCGAGGACCCGGCGGCAGACGAGTCCGCTTACAGCCGAGCGATGGCCAAAGCTCTCGGCAGCGATCACTCCGAGATAGAACTGCGTGCAGGCGATGTCGCCGGGCTGCTGGCGAAAGTGGTCGAAGGACTGGAGGAACCACTGGTTACGGCACCGGCACTTGCCTCTTATAGGCTCGCCTCCTTGGCGGCACGCGACGTCAAGGTGGTGCTGAGTGGCGAAGGTGCTGACGAATTGTTCGCCGGCTATCCTTGGCTGCTCGACGAGCGCGCGTATCGGCTTCGCGGGTTGTTTCCTCGGCGCGCGGCGCAGCGGCTTGCCGAGCGTGCTGCACGCGAGCGCGTGCGCCGATGGCTGCGCATCCTCGGCGCCAACGACGAGGAGAGCGCGGATCGAGAGGCCTTGCGCTTTTTTACCCCGCAGGAGCGCAGATCGATCTTTCCCGGCTTGCCGGCTGCTATCGACGAATCCGAACTTGCAGCGCCCGCGCAGACCGTACGCAGCACGACGGACCGCCTGCAACGGCGGTTGGCGTTCGAACTGACACGGCGCTTAGGCCAGGGCATCCTGGCGGTTACCGACAAAATGACGATGGCAAACTCTCTCGAGCTGCGCATGCCGTTCCTCGACCGGGCGGTGGTGGATTATGCACTGCGTATGCCCTCACGACTCAAAGTGCGAAGGGGTCGCGAGAAGTACGTCGTCTCGCAGCTGGCCGACCGATTGCCACCTGAGATCGCCCGACGTCGAAAGTTCGGCCTTCACTATCCGGTCGCCCGTTGGCTGGCCGGTCCGCTTCGTAGCTACGTCCGGGACTTCATTCTCGATCCGCGTCAAGACGGGCTGCTCGACCGAGACTTTCTCGCCCGCCGCATAGACCGCTGGCTCGACGATCCACACGCCGGTCCGCAAAAGCTCTGGGCCATATTGTTCGTGCAGACCTGGCACGATCGTTTTTTCGATTCCGCCGCATCCGGATCCCAGCGATGAACCTGGCGGAATTTCGCAGCGACGTACACTACCTGGGGTTCTCGCGTGCGCTCGCCCGGGGAATCTATTACAGGGCCAATCGGGTGATTACATTTCGTCACTATCGCCTTCTACGCAATGATCTCAGTATGGCGCCGGATACGGTAGAACTCCCCGGATCGGACTTCGACTGGATCATGCTCGATGCCAAGCAAGCGACGCAATACGCCCAGCAGCTGGCGTCAGAGCTCGACGATGGGTTTCTGCGTGAGGCGGCCGAGGCCGGATACCGCTGCCTGTTGATCCTGGACGGACGGCAAGCGGCCTCGATCGGTTGGTACGGCGAAGGATCCGTGCCTCTCCGGCGATCGGTGCGGGTGTCCATACCGAAGGGATGCGCGTACATGTTCCGCGGCTATACCCCACCCGGTTACAGGGGAAGAGGACTTCATCGAATCGGCTTGCTGTTGGCTGCCAAGTGGCACGCCGAACGCGGCGTGCGCGGCCTTTTTACGGTGGCCGAGTCCGTCAACTACGCTTCCTTGAAGAACGCCAAAGCCACGGGCTACCGAGAGTGCGGCTCGGCGTACGAGTTCGGCTCGACAAACAAAACCTTCACATTCAACACGGCGGCGGCCCGCGAAACGGGCTTCGTCGTCGCTACATCGCCCTAGGGGCCGACTTCCCGCAAACCGGACCCGTCCCAAGCAATCGGACGCCGCAACCGCCGCCACTCGTTGAAAGCCGTGCTCGCAGCGTCCGCATAGAGGGCGTAGCCATTCGGAGTCGTCGGTCGGCTGACGACCGCTCCCCAACGTTGCTTGAAGAGCAGCACTCCGTCGCTATAGAAAGGGCGAACGCCCCCCAGGTCGACCCTGAGCACGCTCAGCTTCGTCGCCAACTCGAATAACGTGCTATACAACAGCACCCCGGCACCCTGCTTCAATGCCGAGGAGTCGGTGACGAACATACCCTGCGCACCGACCCGCAGCGTGGTACCGTCAAGGCGATATACGACCGCAAGAACCGGCGTACCTCGGCGCTTGATCCGCACCAGTCCTCCGCGACGCAGCCAGCGGCGAATCTGGTGGGCGTTCTCGCTGACGCCGGCCGTTCCGAAGCGGCGGCGAACGCTGGGGACGTGCGCTTTCTGCAAGAACTCCTCGTAGCCCTGTAGGCCCTTGGTTACTTCCACGCTCATTCCGGCCGACGCGGCCCGTTTCATAGAACGCCGCATGTTTCGACTGTTTTCGAGCTTGCTGAGCGGCGCAGCCGACATGGGCACTTCGGTTCCGATCCATTCGGGAAGGAACACGTCGGCACCAGCCGCGAAGCGCCGCAGCAGAACGCGGTCGAGATAAACGAAGCGGATGTCGGCGGCAGAGCCGCTGAGCAGCGTATTGACACGGCGCAAATGCAGCGATCCACGATCGCGGCGTCGGTCGATCTTTTCAAGGAAGCTTTCGATCAACACCTCGACTGCGGCCCTAGGACCGACGGCGAGTACCGTGCCAACTCCTTCACCGGCCGCAAGCTTCCCGTCGAATTCGAAGACGGGTGATCGTAGGTGGACTGCCGTCTCGAACACGCGACGGGCAAAGTTTCCAGCCTTGACCACCGCTTCGGGTGAATGCTCATAGATCTGCCATGCAACCCCGCTGCCGATGCCGTTCATTCTTTCATGCACCATTCCGGATACAGCCGGGCTCACAACCGCACCCCCTCCTTCTCCGCGTAGGGAACGATGAGACGCTGCTTGCCGTTCGCACGATCGCGTATGTGCGCAAGCCGCGCCACCGCGACGGACACGTCGGGGCCAACGCCGATGCGCAATGCGTGCACGATTTTCGCGTCGCTCGGTGCCCCGCCTAGCGCAACGATTTCCACACGCAGACTCTCCCGCGTTTCCTGCACGACACGCCAACGAGAGATTCCGCGCAAAGCGCCGAGCACCTCGTGAAAGAACGGCCAAAGCAGACGCTGACCGTCGGGGAGAGTAATCGAGTCGACGGCACGACCGTAGATCTGGGGCAGCAGCGGCAAGGTTCTACCACAAGGACACGGTGGCCCCGCAGCGTCCGCGAGGTCCCCCGTGCGGTAACGGATGATAGGCATCGTTCTCATCCGCAGCTCCGTCGCAATTAGAAGCCCGGGGCCGTCCCCTCGAGTGCCGTCGACTTCGACCTCCACGAGGTGACTATCGGCGCTCACGTGGAATCCTCGCCGCTGCTCGCATTGCCAAGCAAAATTCGAAAGCTCGACTAACCCATACACATCGACCGGGTCCGTGCCGAGAGCCGAACTGACCAGAGCGCGGACCGTCGGCGTAAGAGATTCGCTGTCTGAGATGACAATCCGCGGCTGGGGCGGACCCGCCCCGGCCCGCAACACCGCTTCAGCCAGTAACTCCAGCGTGCTCGCGCTTGCAACCACCACCTGGTAGCCGCCGCCGTCGAGCTCGGCAGCCCAGCCGGCAGGATCGTCGAGGATGCTCAGCCAGGTTTTGGGCGCGATACCAAGTTTCTGCACCGCAAAGCCGGGACCCCGTGTATGGCGAATCTCCAGGGTTCGGTCGCGCCAGCGGAATCCGTGCTCGAACAGAATTCTCCACGCAGCCACCCTCTGCAGTCGCTCCTCGTAGGGTCCCAAATAGACACGCAGCGGGATTCCGGTGGAGCCGCTGGTTGCAACAGACCGGCATCGCTCGGAATCGATGCCTTCGGCCACGCGCTCCGCAGGGGAAGACGTCTTCAGCCGTTCCTTGGTCAGTACCGGTACGGCACGCAGATCTTCTAAGCCGCCGAAGTCAGCGGGATGAAAGCCGTTTTCGTCATAAAGCGATCGGTAGAGCCGAACATGCTCGTAGGCGTGCAAAAGAAGCCGTTTGAGCCTGCGCTCTTGGAGCTTTGCGAGGCGATCAGCGGACACTCGACTCGAGGCCAACGCGGTACGCAGACCCGCGACCGTACACAGCGAATCTCGAAGCACGTCCCGGCTACCTCTTCACGGCAAGCAACGCGACAAAATGTCCGGTGAGGTAGCGCGTCGGCAGTCTATCGAGCACCTCCATGGCCCCAACCCAGCGCAGGAACAGCCGTCGCGCTCGAGGCCCGGGAAAGCGCTCGAGTAACCGCGCAACGTGAACCGCGAGGACGCGGGGACAATGGACGATCGCGCGACGCGCGACAACCTCGAGCCCGGAGGATTCTACGATGGAACGCAATCGGAACGGTCCGCACGTAACACCAACGGGATAGGGGACCAATCCGCACCATTTCAAGAATGCGAACGGCAGCAGACCACGCAGGGCGATGAGCGGGTTCAGCAAATTGTCCAACGTGATGATCAGCTGTCCGCCGACCGGAAGCACGCGGGCGAGTTCAGCAACGGCATCGCGTAGCTCGTCAAGCTTGTCGAAGTGATCCAGTGTCGACAACGACACAACGATGTCGAAGCTACCGGCACGGTACGGCAGCGCCCGCACATCGCCGACGACCGTCTGTAGTTTTTTATAACGGGCCCGCGCAGCACGCAGCGCATCTGTGGATACATCGAGCGACACAACCTGGCCGCCGTGACGAGCCAAGACCGGATACACACCTGCAGTGACAGCTTCGTCGAAAGCATCGGTTTTTAAAATACGTGCAACAGGCGCCTGCGGCAGCCATAGCTCCAGGAGCGCGGAGTTGACAGCATCGCTGTGGCTGCGCCACAGAGCGTGACGGGAACCGTCGACCCAAGTCCGAGCCAGGCCGTCCCAGTCGTAGTCACGTATCCGTGACGGATCTTTCGTCCTCCACAACGACATAGGTTAGACGGGCCAGTCGTCCATCGAGCCGAGCCCCCCTCGCGCCGAACCCAGTATAGCCCCTGATCTCCTTGACGACAGCGGAGACCGCACAGCGGCCGGGCCAAGCGGTTGCCTATGCCGACCCACGGCAGGACACTGCGCAGCGGGGGGGCACTTCATGGCCATTGACACGATCGGCGTCATCGGCGCCGGCCAGATGGGTAGCGGTATCGCCCAGGTGGCCGGGCAAGCGGGTTTGGACGTTCTGCTTCACGACGTATCCGACACGGTCATCGCCGGGGGGCTGGCAAATATCGAGAGCAGCCTCCAACGACTGCAGCGCAAGGAGAAGATCTCGCCGCAAGAAGCCGCTTCCGCACGCGACCGCGTTCATCCGACGCCCGAGTTTTCCGATCTAGCCGGCGCCGACTTCGTCATCGAAGCAGCCACCGAAAACGAAGACGTCAAGATCGACCTGTTCCGCCGCCTCAACAAACTCTGCCGACCGGAAGTCGTTCTCGCGTCGAACACGTCGTCGATCTCGATCACACGTCTCGGCAGCCGCAGCGAACGTCCTGAGAAAGTGATCGGCATGCACTTCATGAATCCGCCCCAGGTGATGACACTGGTGGAGATCGTGCGCGGCCTGGCTACAGCGGCCGATACCTACGAAACAGTCCGCGAGCTTGCCGGGCGCATGGGTAAGGTGACGATGGTAGCCGAAGACTCACCGGGCTTCGTCGTCAACCGGGTTCTGTTACCGATGATCAACGAGGCAATCTATTGCGTCTACGAAGGCATCGGCTCGGTTGAAGACGTCGACAAAGCCATGAAACTCGGGAGTAACCAGCCCATGGGCCCACTCGCGCTGGCCGACCTCATCGGCTTGGACACCTGCCTGGCGATCATGGAAGTCATGCAGGACGTTCTCGGCGACGACAAGTACCGGCCCTGCCCGTTGCTCAAGAAGTACGTAGACGCCGGCTACCTAGGGCGCAAGAGCGGCCACGGCTTTTATCGCTACTGACGGCGCATCCCCCATCTGCGCTGAAGAGCCGCCTCTGCCGGCGATTTCCCTTGCCGCCGCTCCAACCAATGTGGTAGCTTCGCTCGGCGCCCCGGCGCGCTGAGAGGAGGGCAAGTCGATGTTTCGAGTCCGTGTGTGTGCAATGTGGGTTACCGCTGTGGCCGCGCTTCTGGTCACTTTCGCCAAGCCCGCCCAGGCCCTGTTTCCCTACCCGGGTTGCGGAGCTTGCAGCGATCCGAGCGACTACCAGTCCTATCTCTTCAATCCGCCGACCAGCCCGCCGACCCTTCCCGGCGAGGTCAGTCCGTTGGACTTTCGCTTTTCGTCCTTGGTTGACCCCTCCTTACCGAACACGGCCGAAGAACTATTCGGCGTAGCCGGAATGAGCATCGACACTGCCTGGCAGCTCTCTACCGGACGTCCTGACGTCGTCATCGCCATCCTCGACTCCGGCGTCATCTACAACGCCGACCTCATCAACAAGGCCAAACTCAACACCGCCGAGCTACCCCTGCCCGAAGGCAGCAGCGTCTATGACGCCAACGGTGATGGTGTCGTCAACGTGGCCGACTATTCCGGCGACAGCCGGGTGTCCGACATCGACGGTAACGGCTTTGTCGATCCCCGAGATCTCATCCTGATTTTCAGCGACGGCACAGACGACGACGGCAACGGCTACATCGACGACATCTGCGGATGGGACATGCACGAGAACGACAACGATCCCTTCGATGACGTCAGCTACGGCCACGGAACCGGCGAGGCTAAGGGAGCCGTGGGCGAGGCCGACAACGGCGGTGACATCGGTGTGGCACCGAGCGCGATGTTCCTGCCGATCAAAGTCAGCGACAGTTTCGTCGCCGACGCCGACAATTTCGCACAGGGCGTCGTCTTTGCGGTCGACTCCGGCGTCACCATCGTCTCCGAGGCCTTGGGGGCCCTCAACAACCCGGGATTCGCCCGTCAGGCGGTGGAATATGCCTGGAACAACGGCGTTCCCGTCGTGGCCTCGGCGGCCGACGAGCAAAGCTATCATCACAACTATCCTGCCGCCTACGACCACACCTTCTGGGCGAATTCGACCCGCCCCGAAGACGGGCTCGCGGTAACCAATCCGACCAACCTTCTTTTCAACGGCTGCACCAACTACAGCGGTCACGCCCAGGTCGCCCTGTCGTCGACCGCGTGTTCGTCCGAGGCAACCGAGAAAGCCGCGGGGGCGTTTGCACTGATGTATTCGCAGGCTCTCAATCAAATCGACCGCGGTGCGATCTCGGCTCACCCGCTGACCGGTACCGCGCTGTCGCCCAACGAGGCGTTGCAACTGCTGTCGATGACGGCCGACGACATCGACTTCTCGGCCGACACCGCGCTGACCATCAATCCCATCCTATCGTCGCTTCTTCCGGGTCTGACCTCCGAGCGTTTCCCCTCGCACGCCGGCTTCGACAAATACACTGGCTATGGCCGCGCCAATATAGCGGCGGCGTTGGCCCGCATAGCACCCGGAACGATTCCGCCGGAGGCAGACGTCACATCGCCGTCCTGGTTCGACAACATCGACCCCACGATCACTCCCAGCGTCGATGTGATCGGAACGGTGGCCGCTTGGCGAAACAGCAACAACTTCACCTACACGGTGGAATGGGCCTGCGGAGTGGATCCGCTCGAAGCCGGCTTCCAACAGATCCTTTCCATGCCGATGGGCGGCGCTTCCATCCAAAACGGACTGTTGACAAGCTGGGATGTGAGCGGCATCGAGGCGGCGTGTTCGTTCGACACGTTGACGTTGCCGCGTAGCGATCGCGATGACTTTGACGAGAGTTACACCGTCACCCTGCGCGTGAGCGTTCTCGACACCCTCGGCAACCGCGCCGAGGCGCGCAAAAACGTCACCATTTACAGCGATCCGAGCTTGCGAACGGCCTTCCCCGTCGACATCGGCTCCTCGGGCGACTCCGCTCCCGTGCTCGCTGATCTGAACGGCGATGGCGCTCAAGAAATCATTCTCGCAACGGCCGACGGTTCGGTGCACGCACTGGACTCCGGCGCCGGTGAACTGCCCGGCTGGCCCGTGAGCACCGATTTGCTCGCCCTGCACACCGGCTCGGCCGGCTACCAGTTCACCGCCCTGGGATCCGACTTCCACGCCGCCGTGCTCGGCTCGCCGGCCGTCGGCGACCTGGACGGCAACGGCACGCTCGAGGTGGTCGTCGCCGACCTCAAGGGCTCGGTCTACGCTTTCGAAAGCGACGGTTCGACGCGTGCCGGCTTTCCCGTCACTCTCGATCCCATCTTCTCGGACCCTACGATTCGTAACGAAGCCAATCGCGTCGATTTCGGCGTTGCCGGAGCACCGACCCTCGCCGATCTCGACGGCGACGGCAGCCTCGAGATCATCATCGCCGCCATGGACCGTCATCTCTATGCCTGGAATGCCGACGGCAGCACACATGCCGGATTTCCCGTGCTCATCGTCGACCAGGAGCGTATGGCGAGCGTCGATCCCAGTACCGGACAAGTCGTGTGGAAACAGATCGCCGGCAACGATGTCGGCTCCAGAGGTACCAAGCTTATCGGCTCACCCGCGGTCGGAGACATCGACGGGGATGGGCAAGTCGAAATCGTCGTCGGATCCAATGAGGAATACGATGGCGGCGAGCAGGCCGACTTTCGCATCTTCGGCGGGGTGTTCTCTGTCATCTCCGCGACCTTCGACCTTCCCAACGGGCGCCTGTACGCGGTTTCCCACCTAGGCACGCTCGACCCGGCCGTAGCCTCTAATCCGAGCGGGCCTTTTCTTGCCGGCTGGCCGGCCCGCATCGGCTTGTTCCTGACCGACCTGTTGCCCACCGTCGGCCACGGCGTCAACGCCAGTCCCGTTCTCGCCGACGTCGACGGGGATGGCGCCGCCGAGATCTTCATCAACGGCAACAACGGTCCGCCTTATCTGCTGTCGGGCGACGGTAGCTCGTTCTACGGCACCGACAACGGCGAAACGATCGTCTTCGATACGTTCTACAGCGCCTTTACCAACCCAGGAGCAGGCTCCGCCGATCTTCCCTATTCGTTCGCGTTGCTGGGCAGTGCCGCGGTAGGCGACGTGAACAGCGACGGGATTCTGGACATGGCTCTTCCCAGCGTCGGTATGCGCAAGTTGATCGACAACCAAGGCGCCGGTCTGCAAGCTCCCAGTGACCACCAGCTGACGGCTTGGTCGACCGGCACCGGCAGAATGCTCAGCGACTTTCCGCAGCCGA
>CAZKLE010000077.1:0-11650 GCA_964553415.1 uncultured Myxococcales bacterium | reverse complement strand
TTAACACCGACGCTGAGCTTGTCACTCCATTCGATCTTATCCATATGGCGGCTCCCCGGATAGCCTCTCGCTGCATATGGGCGTTCCAGCGGAGGGAGAGTTGATACGGCCTCGAGGGACCAAATTAAACACCATTGCGTCGCGGCATCTTAACCACATGAGGGCTGTGCCCGGCAATAGGTTTTCCGTACACCAATCGTATGATTCCCTGCATACAATCGGTGTACGGTGACCCGTTAGATTAAACCGCAGCGCCTCGCTCTCGCGATCGCTTGTCGGACGTTGTGAACAGAGAACTTGCGCAGAATGTTGTGAGCATGCGCACGAACCGTAGCCACCTTGATGCCGAGCGCTTCGGCAACAGCTCGATTCGTCCACCCTTCCGCAAGATATTGAAGGATTTGCACCTGTCTCTCCGTCATCATCGGACATTCCTCGCAAGAAGCTTCCAATACCTGCTCGTTACGATCCTTTGCATCTCCACGGACGGCCATCACAGGTTGAAGAGAATGCACCATAATGGGTTCGGACGGCTGCTCGCCACGCACCAATAGGGTAGAGCAAACCACCCGAACAACATCTCCCGATGTCTTGCGTATTCTCAGTTCGAACCTACGAACGGGCTCGTTTCGCATAATCGCCTGTCGCACACCGCAGAACTGATGACAGTACGGATTGCCAAAAACGTCGCGCCCGTTGACAGCTTCCCAACAGGGCTTCCCCATTACTGTCTCGGCAGAGAAGCCCAGCAGTCTCTTGAGTTCCGCATTCCAGGCAATGACGTGGCCGTCGTTATCAGTTGCAAAAGCCGGCTCTCCGGTAGCCTCGAGCAACACTACCGAACCCAACTTCGTACCCTTGCGTACCGTCATCAAGCTGGCCCCTCGAGCGATTTGACGGCTACAACAAAGGTATCGCGAGTGGGTCGCATTGACGTTCCGACGGCAAGCTGTTCGTCCGTTCCATATACAAAATTCTTACCCGCGTAGATTTCGAGGCTTTTACGTGTGTAGAGGCGTCCGTCTGGAAGAGGGAAGTATGTACTTCCTAGATGTCATATGCACTGAGCGTCAGCGCCGCATACGCATACCCGGCGCTTGCGTCCGTGGTTTTCTCTCTACCGATAATCCCCGAGCAGACTCCGCGTACCTTCCGTCATTTTCTGTGCGAGTTCCCGACGCGCGGGCTGATATACTGGTGGCAACTAGTCGTACAAAAATTGTCCGTCTGTGTATCGGACTTCGCTTACAGCGCTCGTCCACACAACCTCATCTCACCCACGCCTGTCAAGGGGCGTTTTATACATCAATTGCATACTGCGCCTTATACAATTGTTGTATCGCGACCTTCCAAGATTAACCTGCGGCGCCTCGCCGACTCGGCGCTCGTGATTCGACAAATTTTCCACACCGAGGACGTACCTCGTAGTTGGTGTCACGAAAGTCGTATCTTCATGCGCACGGGCTTGACACAACGCAGACATCGGCAGCCAATGCTCTTAACGCTAACAGCGGCATTCACGATTTTCTCGCAAATGCCAGCAGACACCGGAGGGAAAGAGAATGCAGACAGCAAGATGGGGTATCCTACCAGGCTTGGCAATGTTACTCGGTACGACGATGCTACTCGGCGCGCCCTTCGTCGCGCAAGCGAAGCAATCGAAAACCTTCGTCAGCGACGGCGATCTCAGCACTCTTAATATCCTCAACGCCGCCTCTCACTTCATCTGCGGAAACGATCCCCGTGCCGGCTCCGTTTCCGAGGTAGACGGGCGGCTGCGCCGTCTCGGTCGGGTGCGTGTCAAAGTAAGTGCATCGTGGGACTGGGGCTTGTTTAGTTCCGATCATCCCGGCGCCTTAGTGGACGTATCGCCGCAGGCCCTGGGAGACGTGAATGCGTGCACACCGTTCTTGACTGATGCCACAGTGACCTTTACCGCGAGCCGACGACGTGGACCGCTCAACGCGAGCCCGAGCACGATTGTTGCCGACGTCGTTGGCGGCAGCGTCGACCAGGTTGCGGTTTCCCCCGACCCGCGGGTAACCGCCGCCAGCTTTGGAGGCACCTGTCCGGCAATCGGGATTCCCAATATTGACGGCACGATCGATGAACTTCTGATCAGCTTCGACGCGGACCCAAGCCAGGCGGACACTCCGCACGGCAGCATCTCAGGCTCGTCATACCAGGCAAGGATAAAGCGCCTAAACGGCCTCATGCGTGCACGGTTCAACTCGTGCACGGGAACATTCGATGTTAACCAGATTATTTACACGGTGACACGCCCTTAGATTGGGGGTCGTCACCGCGGGCGTACTGTTCATCGCCGATCTTCGACTAGAAAGCGACTACGAACGGGCGCCCTAGCCCACCCGGCGTCGACGAAACGACCGACTAGGGCCCTGCCGGCGCCGGCAGGGCTACCGCCACCTGCACTCCGACGATCGGTGTCGAATTCACCGCCCTCGCGTCGAGAACCGTGACGTCGAAGTCACTCTCGTTCAGGCGTCTCGCGGGAGTGAAACGACAGCGCACGACATCGGCCGATCCGGCCAGTCCGCCGCTCGATGCCAGGCCTGCCTCCAGACGCGTGGAGTGAGGGGATGCGACAACGTTGAAAGCGCCAATACTCGCCGACTCGCCAACAGGCAGGGCAATACAGTCTACCCCCGTCGCCGTTTCCACAAGCGAGCCGACGGCAGGATCGAAGTCGACCGTGAACTGCAAAGCGCCGACCGCCGGCCCGCTGTTGAGAATCGTAAAGAAAATGTCGCTTTCGCAGGTCAGCGCACAAGGCCCACCGACAGCGCAATTCAGACAAAGAAACGCGTCGGTTGCGGCCACTCCCCCGTCACCGTTGCCGTCACAGCATTCGATCGGGCAATCGACGGGCTGCCCGACTGAGTTCTGCAGCATGAGCAGACAGTCGGTTGCACGCTGAGGACCGTCGCCGGTCGGGTCTCCGCACGAGCAACAGCCGGGGATCGGCTGGTGGAAACAGTCCCCCGAGGCACCGCACCGGTCCAGCGTGCATGCGTTTCCCTCATCGGCACAGGCGGCTCCCACCGCAGCGGCGCATTGCCCTGAGGACTCGTCGCACAAGGTGTTGCAAGTCTCGTTCAGTACACACGGATCGCCGCTGTGCTGGCTGCACGACCCGTTCATGCAAGCGTCATCGCCATTACAAAACACACCATCATCGCAGAACAACTGATTCGCTTGGTGAACACAGCCGACCACGACGTCACAACGGTCGTCGGTGCACGGGTTGCCATCGTCGCAATCGACGGCCCCAGTCGCACAACTCGACAGCGGCCCCTTACAATCGGCGTCGCAGCCGTCGCCACCGATGACGTTGCCGTCGTCGCAGACCTCGAACTCCGACTCCACGATACCGTTGCCGCAGACGTGATTGTCCCGGCAGTCGGCCGTACATCCGTTACCGTCGTCGACCGTATTGCCGTCATCACACTGTTCGTCGCTGCACTGACTACAGTTGACGACGCCGTCGCCGCAGATCTGCATCGTCGACACGGGACCCGTGTCGCAGGTTTCGGTCACGCAGTTCACGACCGAGTCGCCACATGCACAGGCGGTCACGCTCTTGACTCTCGTAAAGCAACTCTGTCGCATGGCGTTCAGATCGGCACAGTCGGTGACCGTGTTGACGAAATCGCCCGGCGCGGGCGCTATGCCGCCGTCGTCGATGAAGCGACAGGTTATGAGGTCACGCGGAGCCGTAAAGCCCGCACCGTCGGCAAAGGCCATGGAAAGTTTCCGGCCTACATCGTCGTCGTTCAAAGCATCGACGGCGGTAAAGCCGGGCGCTTTGACGCAAACGACGTCGGCGCCGGTGCCGTCCATCCGACCGCCGGCCGCCGAGTAGTCGCTGTCAAACTGCAAAGCCCCGATCTTGCTCGTCGGCGATAGGAGTTCGTAGACAACTTCGAAAGTGGCGGCCTGCCGTGCAGATGCATTCGGGACGGCCAGACCCGCAGAGGCTCCCACGAGGACAACGAGGAAGGCGGCCAGGGCCGGCCTCACAAAGGCAGTTCGACCAATCATCAGGGACTCCGGCACGGCCGAATCTACATAGATGCTAGACGCGTCGATGCGCTGACAGCAAGACCTATTCGAGGTATTGCCCCTGCGGTTCTCCGGCCCGACGAGGTTCGCCGTACGTTCAATGTCACCATGGAGATTGTCACGCTCAACGGGATGGGCGCGGCGGGAAAAGTATACACGATCCCGCCCTACGCGTGCACGTCGGCTTGCACACGGGCGAGCGGGACTGAGCGGCTCGCGTCCTATCTTCGCTCTCAAGATCTAGCGAACCCTTCGCGACCCTGAAACAAAGCTCTTGACTCTGGAGTATACTCCAGGTTATGCCATCTCTACGACTTCGGAAAAGAGACCAATGACGATCGGACAGGTAGCAAAGACGGCGGGTGTTGGAATTGAGACCATCCGCTTTTACGAAAAGGAAGGCCTCATCGAGAAACCCGCGCGGCGTGCATCCGGCTACCGTGAGTATGGCGATGCCGTGATCCCGCGTTTGCGTTTCATACGGCGAGCAAAGGAGCTCGGGTTCACACTGAGAGAGATTAAGGAATTGTTGGCGCTGCGTGTCCAACATACGGCGAGTTGCGAGAGAGTTAAGGAGCAAGCCGAGACGAAAATCGCAGACATCAACGCAAAGATGCAGTCTCTTCGCCGGATGAAGCGGGCGCTCGTCAAGCTCACGGACGCCTGTGACGAGCGTGCCCCGACGTCGCAGTGTCCCATTTTGGAGGCCCTGGACCGAAACAACGGGCTCTAGGAGAATCCGGAAAAACGAACCCTTGTTGCCCGCGCAGCCCAGGCGTGGACGGGTATTCTCGCTTTCAACTCCATCCGGGCGGTTGCTTCAGGGAACGCAGCGAACCGGACGAGCGGCCAAATACCGCAAGGCCTGACGCCCGGGCACAAAGAAGTAGCCGCCACCTCGTACACGTACGTAACGGTGTAGTTGACGCAACGGAGACAAAGACGGCTCGTCGGTCTGAATCGTAAACTCAGGCACGGCAAGCGGATGACACCCCGTTAGGGGATCGACTTCACGGGGCAGGCCGGCGAAGAACCGGTTGTTCATCCACATCTGCTGAATAAACTCGAACTGTCCGGCGATATCAGCGTTCAGGCAAAGGAAATGCAATCCCCGTTCGCCGCTCGGCCGTCTGCTGTCCAAGTATGAGAGCATCTTGGCTGGATCCGGGAATCCGTCTACCGGTTTCCCGTAAGGGCGTCCTCGCCGGACAATGCGATGACGTCGCACCGAATCCAGTGAGCGAATCGGGTCTTCTTCCAAGCCGTCGCGCGGGTTGGCCCTCCGTATATGCGCACCGAGAGGGCAGCCGTGTCCGCTGCCGTCGCCCGTTTCCTGAAAGCCGAAGTCATCGTCGGCGACCGGGAATCCCGGTCGTTCGGGGCCCGTCCGGTCAACGTTCGGGTACTTAGACAGGGGATTTCCGCTCGGCCAACGGCCCACGATCTTTGCCGCGAAGTAAACGTCGGGCCGTGACGTTCCGTCGGCGTTCCTGTGGACGTCGAGCCAAAAGCGGTCCACGTATTGTTGCAGTTGGCGCATGACGAGATAACTACCGTTACGGCCGAAGGCCTTATCCCCCTGGCCTCCACGTGCGTAGGGCAGATGGCCCTGGGGGTCGAGATCGGGATGAACGCTCGGGTCGGGCGCATATTCGTTGTCCTCATTGGGATAGCCGATAAGCACCTCGCCGGGCTCGATGAGGTTCGCCTCGCTTGCCGGCTTCAACAGTCCCGTCGGGTTGACCACAGGCTCTTGCGTGCGAATGCGTGGTTGGCCTATGCCGTCGCGGAAACCGAAATGCTCCCGGAATCCGCCGTCCGCTTCGTCGACGAGCGGATGGGTTGTGAGTACGTTCAGTTGCCTGAGGCCTGAGTTTTCGAATCCCGGCAAGCCCGTGGCCGCGTTCCCTTTGCGATAGTCCGAATGAAGCTTTCGAACCGCGCGGTCGGTTCGAGCGTATAAGCATAAAACCATGTGTACGCAGCGTTTCGGATTCCCTCCCCAGCGCCAGTGCACGGGCGCGTTCGCGTCCCCACCGAGATCGATGTCGCCCAAAACACGGCTGCTGTGTTCGTTCGTCATGCCTGCCGCAAATGTGTAGGGGAACTGTCGCAGTATCGACTCGTCCAGTTCGAGGGCGCCCAGGCCTGTGTAGCTCAAGGCCAGGTTGACCGCGCTGGCTCGTGGCCTCCGTATGCCGACGGCGAGATCCTTGTAGACGTGACCGAGCCACGCGCGTGCGGCTGTGGGCTCAGTGATCTCGAGCAGACAGAATCGAGCACCGAGGAGTTCGGCGTAGCCGCGCAGGATGATGCTTTGAATATTGTCGAGGTCGATGCGGTTGTTCGTCGGCATTGCCATCTCAGGTGGTGACCATGCCGGGGAGTAGTCGACGCCAGCGGCGCGCACCTTCTGCAGTCGGCGGACCAAACAATCCCTCGCGAATCCTGCTGTTGTTGTTGATCGCTTGGACCGGCAGGCCGGGATAGGCGCTGTACCATACGTCGGTGAGTATCTGATCGCGGCGCACCGAGCGGAGGAATGGGATGGGTGCCGCTGCGCCCTCGGAGATCAGATCTCGAGTCGGAGGGAATCCGACGACGTTACTCCAAATAGCGGTGATTCCCGGCGCGGCGTGGGTTACGAAGTCGCTCAGGTAAGCCTGCCAGCTGAAATCGTAGCTGCTGAGGAAAAGCAGGCGACGTTGTCCCGGTACGAGCAGCCAACGCGCGAAGTGAATCGTTTCGAGCCCGCGCAGGCGACCTTTGTAAAACATCTGACGGGCACGAAGGTCGACCGTCCACAGCACGATAACGAGTAGCGTCAGACGGAACGGCCCCGGCTTTATATCGCTCAGGATCGTCATCGGATTCTGAGTATGAAGGTCTTCGCGGGCTTCGAGCAGCCCTCGATGTTCGGCGGAAGGCTCGACGTCGACCACTGCGTCGGTGAGGGCGTCGCGTTCCTCTTTGGCACGTAGCAGAAGGAACCAGGGCGCAGCCAACCACCCCAGACCTACCCACGAGGGAGTCAAGATGATGTTGATGAGGATGCACACCAGGTATGCGCTCAGAGCCAACGCCATGATAGGAAATCCGAAGAGCAATTTCAGAATCCAAAAGGCCAACAATGGGGTCAAGACGCCGGCGAGCACGGCAGCAATCAATCGAGTGGTCGCAAAAACGTCGGAGATCCTTTGGGGGGGATCCGGAGGGCCGTCGAGCCACGTGAGAATCCCCTCCTTGCTCACCACCTCACGTATGGCTTCGCGAAACGCGACGTCATCCAGGCCATCGAGCTTCACATCCTTCGGAGGTTTCGAAACGAAACGGCGGATGCGTTCGACGAGCCTCGCATCGCCGCGAATCTGCTCGACCGATCGACCACGCGTCCCCACATACGACGCGCAGTACGGCACCATGTGCGAGCGAAGAAACGTAACCAGTCGCGTTTCTTCACTGCCTGACCCAGCGTCGGTGCCGTTACCGAGAGCTGTTTGGCGTGCATAGGAAAAGACCCGGCGAAGACGAGTCGTGCATTCTCGAAGGATCCCTTGCCGGGTCAGGCGCTCTCGCAGGTACGCCCATGCGGGCCGCTCCCAGCGGGCTTCGTGCACGCGGGGAAAGCCCAAGCAGTGGCCGAATATCGAGGCCAGACCTTTTCCCGCCAGTCGAGCCAACTCCTCGATATGATTTTCGATCGCCCCGTCAAAATCGGTCGCGAATACGAGGTAGGGCCGGATCGCCGGATTCTCCCGTCCGTCTCCCCTCTCCAAGATGGTGAAGCGAGCAAAGTGTACCGAACGCAAACGGGCGAAGGGGACGATCACGTCGAGGGCTCGAGCGGAACATACAGCATCAGGGTCAGTCTCGATATGTTCCAGGAGGTCCTCGACTTGTCGTGTCTCCTGCTCGATTCGCGTCAACAGCGCGCGAAGCGCATCCAACCTGCCGGGCTGCACCTGCACCATCACGGTCAACATTCCCTGACGCGCTTGCATCTACCTCCCCTTCGGCGGCCTTAGCGCCGGACGGGACCAACTCTTTCAGCCGGGCGCGATTCACACAAAGCGACCCTCAACGCTACCGTATCCGGCCGTTTGCAAGGCGGCTTGACTTGGCTGCGACGACCACCAACCGTTACCCGCCGCGGCAAGGGATGAGAATGAAGGGACGCACACCGGTGTTGCTGTACTGGCAAAGATTCAGGGCGCGTTGTTGCGACCGTATCTCGTTGCTGGTGTTCGACGTTCTCCGTGCCTGCAAGCCCGTGCTCGCGTTCGGCCGCTGGGTTTTCGTGGTCCGCCATGCCGATATCGTCGATGTTCTTGGCCGCGACAAGGACTTCTCCGTGGCGCTTTACGACGTCAATATGCGAAGCGCGACCGTACGGTTTCTTCTCGGCAAGGAACGATCGCCTGAATACGATTCCGAACGTTCGGCGATCGAGTCGGCCCTGGCGCCCGAAGATACCGAGAGGATCCAAAAGATCGCTGCGGACGTTGCGCAAGAACTCATTGGCGCCGCCAATGGTCCTGTCGGCCTCAACGTTGCCGACTTTGCCAAGCGCGGTCTCGTCCGCGTCGTCGATCGCTATTTTGGGATTCCTCCCACCCCCGGCGACGAGATCGCGTTCGTGAGGCTTTTCGAAACCTCGTCCTACTATCTATTTTCACCCAGCGTAGTTGTTCCGCCGGAGTTGCGCGTCAGCGGGGTACGAGCGAGCCGGACGATCGCCGAGCATATCGCGTCGTTGGTTTCTAAGCGTCGTGCGTCAAGCAAAGCGGAACAGGACGACGTACTCGGGCGCCTACTGGCGCTCGTCGGCTCAGAGAGCCTACAAAACTTCGACGACGACGACGTCGTACGAACCATTACGGGGACCGCGTCGGGCACCCTCGTGCCGACGATGCGGCTCTGGATTGACGCTGTCGACCGTTTGATGGAGCTGCCACCCGCCGAGTTGGCGAAACTGCAACGGATCGCGTTAGAAAGTTTATCGGGCGCGACGGAGGGTGACACCGACCTGCGCGTGAGCTTGGATCGCCAAATATGGAAATACCTACGCGAAGCGGCACGCTTCAAACCCTTTCCCGGATTCCTAATCCGCTATTGCGAGCACGACACCGTGGTGGGTGCGGCAACGTCACGAGGCCGCACGATCAAGCAAGGGTCGATGGTTATCAGTTGTATGCGCTCGGCCGCCTTCGATCGCCGTGCCGTATCGCGTCCCTACCAATTTCGTGCCGATCGTCCCGATGACGACTATCTTTTGTTCGGGACCGGCCAGCACGCGTGTCTCGGCGCTTCTCGCGAGCGTCCCATCGCACAAACGATTATGGTCGAATTCACGAAAGCTCTGTTCTCACAGGGTTGCCTGAGAAGGGCCCCGGGTACACGAGGCTATATCGGCATGGGCGATCGCCGGTTGATCCCCGACCGCTATAGCCCGAAAACGTTCATCGTGCAGTTTGACCTGTAAAGGAAGAAGCTCTCACGGTGCCAGTTCGTCCAAGAGTACCCGCGCCTGTCGATAGTACCACGCCATATCGTGGTCGCGGAAGAAATCTGCAGCGATCGTCAGGTCACGCCGAGCCGCGTCGATCTTGCCGTGACGTCCGAGCGCGCGACCGCTTGCGAGCCGTCCCAGCGCTACATCTCTGGACGAACCTCGACTCTCGGCGAGTTCGACAGAGGCCTGCAGCCATTCGACCGCGTCGGCCAACGCGGTCGTACCGTGGTTGGCAGCCGCAATGCCCCGAGCGCGCAGTGCCCAGATTTCCCCGATGCGGTCACCTCGTTTGGCGCATTCGAGTGCTTCGCCCGCGTGAGCGTCGGCTTGGCGCCGCTCCCCCATATCGGCAAACACTTCGGCGATAAACGCTTCGTTGACCGACCTCGACAGCATCGACGGTTGATTCGAAAACCAGTCATTCGCGTCTTGCAACATTTTTATTCCGTCGCCTGCTTGCCGGATATGAGCAACCACGAAACCCTCTACCGTGTTGCCCATTGCCAAGATGAAAGGCGCGCCCGTTTTCTTCGCGATCGCTTGCATGTGATGTGCCGTATTGGCAGCTGCGGTCCAGTCGCCCTGGAATACCTGGGTGAATGCAAGCATGGTTTGAAGCGCCGCCTCGAGCTGGCGAGGACCCGTGCGGCACACCGCCGCAATCGCACGATGCAGACGGACGTAGGCTTCCGCAAAGTTCCCCTTGTCCGCATCGATCAATGCAAGGTATCCCTCGGCGTTGGCGCTGACGATGCTCGTATCGGCCTGCCCTGGGCCTTCTCGGCGTATCGTCAATGCACGGGTAAGGTGACGGGCGGCACCCGCAAAATCGGCGTAGTGGTACAAGTTCTGACCGAGGTTGGTGTGCAGTTGTGCTACGAGGTTGGTATCGCCGATCGATTCGGCGATCGGGACACAGCGGCTGAACTCTGCGATCGAATCCGTAAGCTTTCCCAAGGCATGCTTGATCCAGCCCAGCCAATAAATGCTTCGTGCCTCGCCCGCGCGGTATCCTATGCCGACGGACAAGTCGCGGGAGACTTCGAGAACGGAGCTGTGCTCTTCCAGCGGCGCATAGACGCAAACCGCCGCCCACTTTAAGCTCACATCGATACGGCGACGAGGGTCAAAGTCGTCCCCGGGCAGCGCATCGAGAAGCTGTAGGGCCCTTCCATATTGGTTCTGTGCCCCGGTAAGAGAAAATGTGGCCGCGGCTTTGTCTCCAGCGTGTTCGCAATAAGAGATCGCCTTGACGACGTGTCCACCTTTTTCATAGTGGTCCGCGAGAGCTTCGTAATACCGTGCCAGGCTGTTGCCGTGGTACAAGTCTTCGATCGCAGCGGCGACACGCAGGTGGAGGCCACGGCGTTGTTTCACCAGTATCGCGTCGTACACGACCTGGTGAATGATGACGTGCTTAAACCCATAAATCTCTTCGTGTTGTTCCGGACGCGTATGGCAATGCAACAGTTCCAGGCTCCGAAGAGAGGAGAGGCAACGAGCGAGCAGGGTTGTGTCTTCGGTCAGACGTTCCAAGAGTCGGAGAGGAAAGCGTTCCCCCAGAATCGCCGCAAGCCGAAGAAGTTGTATCTCCGAGTCGCTCAGCGCATCGACGCGTTCCCGTATCAGCCCTTGTATGCTTTCAGGGGTAGCGATCGACGCAAGCTCCGTTTTGGTGTCGGCCACCCCGTCGTCGGTTCGTAGAACTCCTGCGCCCGAGAGGTGACGGCAGATTTCCTCGAGGAACAAAGGATTTCCAGCCGTACGCGTATGGATCCAGTTCTGCAATCGGGGCGATAAGGATGCAACACCGAAACGAGCCGCGACGATCGAGTCGCTCTCCACCGCATCGAGCGGGCGGAGTTCGATTGTGAAAGGTCGGCACCCGGACCAACCGGGTCTTTGCCGAGATCGATGGTTCACGACGAGTAAGACGCGGTGAGACGAGACTGCGGCGGCAAGGTGCATGAGGGCCGCGTGCGAAGCAGCATCGGTTCGATGCCAGCTCTCAAACAAGAGGACGACGGGCCGAGTACGCGCATAGCCGATGACGAA
>CAZKLE010000076.1:0-11735 GCA_964553415.1 uncultured Myxococcales bacterium | reverse complement strand
CCCCCCACGAGACAAGGGACCTACATCACGTAACCAAGCCGCTATCATGATTAAGGGGGCGGCCTACTGGCCGCGCCTGCCCGGCCAGAGTCAGCGGCTTGCCGCGGCGGTCGTCCCCCCATACAGTTGCGGGGCAGTAGAGGATTCACACCTCTTTCCCGACGCGGTGATCCGCGACCGACCGGCTCAAGACCGGCCGGCGAACGTCACCTCACGACGGCTCGGCCTCTCAGCTAGCCCCGGATCACGACAATCGCAAGCCGACGCCGAGACATCCAGCTCGAGACCGCCGGCTCGAAAGCGCCTCGAGGCTATCTGTGGCCGGAATCAAGGCTCGGCCTTTTTTTGGCATGCCGCAGCACGTATAAGGCCCGCATGCATGGTGGAAAACTAGCAGCCCGAGCTCTCAAGAAGGCCGGCGTCGAATGCGTGTTCACACTTTCGGGCGGCCACGTCATGGCGATCTACGACGGATGCCTCGACGAAGGTATCAAGGTCGTCGATGTACGCCACGAACAAGCCGCTGTTCACGCCGCCGACGCGTGGGCGCGCCTTCACCCAGGACAAGTGGGTGTGGCGATCTTGACCGCCGGCCCCGGTGCCACCGACGGTGTGACCGGGATCGCGAACGCTTGGCGGGCGAACTCGCCGGTGTTGATCTTCGGCGGCCAGGGACCGCTCGTCAACCTGCGCCGCGGTTCACTGCAGGAAATGGATCACGTGAGCGTCATGCGGCCGATCACCAAATGGGCCGAGGCCTGTTATGCCACCGACCGCATCGGCGAATACGTTGAAGAAGCCATTCGTTACGCGCTGGCCGGCAACCCGGGACCTTCCTATCTCGAGATTCCCATGGACGTGCTCGCGGGCCCCGTGAAATTGGAAGAAGCCGCTTGTCCCGAGCCCTTGCCGGCGCCCAGGCTTCGTCCCGAACGAGCCTTGATCCAGCGCGCGGTCGAGATGCTCAAAGATGCCAAGGCGCCCATGATCATGGCCGGAACCGGGGTCAAGTGGTCGAATGGTGCCGACGCCCTCGGCCGCTTTCTTCAAGCCGTGGAAATGCCCGCGTATTGCAACGGTATGGGACGCGGAACGGTGGCACATGACAGCCCGTATTTCTTCAATCGGACGCGCCGCGCCTACATGGAGCAGACCGACCTCGTCTTGCTCGCCGGTTCCTTGCTCGACTTTCGTATGCGCTTCGGCAAGGCCATCCCCGAAGAAGCCAAGATCATTCAAATGGATCTCGATGCCACCCTCATAGGCCAGAACCGGCATGCCGATGTCGGACTGGTGGGCAACCTCGGATTGATCTTCGACAGCATGCTCGAGGTGATGTCCGAAGAACGAGTCAGCCTCGACTGGAGCGGCGTCGTCGAACAGTGGCGGGTCAAGGAAAACGAAGAAGCGGAGAAGATGGCCGGCCAGTTGAACTCCGATGAAGTTCCGATCGATCCCCTGCGCCTCTGCCGGGAGATTTCCGACTACGTCACCGACGACATGATCGTGATCGGCGACGGCGGCGACATCGTCGCCAAGGTCGCCAAAGTACTGCCGGTTCCCAAAAACGGTTTATGGATGGATCCCGGTCCGCTGGGCACACTCGGCGTCGGCATGCCCTTCGCACTGGCGGCGCAACTCGCCCATCCCGACAAGCGGGTGATGATCGTCTACGGCGACGGCAGCTTCGGCTTGAACGGTTTCGAGTTCGACACCGCCGTTCGTTTCAAACTGCCCATCGTCGGGGTGATTGGCAACGACTCGGCCTGGGGCCAGATGCTGCGCCCACAGGTGATGATGTATGGAGAAGACCGCCTGGTTGCCACCGAGCTGGCACCGACGCGATACGACAAGGTAGTCGAGGCGCTGGGCGGCCACGGCGAATACGTCACGGAGCCCGACCAGATTCGGCCCGCCCTCGAGCGGGCATTTGCCAGCGGCAAGCCGGCCTGCGTCAACGTCATGATCCGTCAGGACCGCGAGTTCGGCGGTGGCATTTACGTCTAACCGGCCGTCGGCACTGATATTTTTGGCTTTCGCCGGCCGGCGATAGGAGCCCCGACCTGTAGCAAATCGGCAACGGGGACCGGTCCCTTGACTCGGGGCGGCAACGTCGATTGAATCATCCTTCAGGAATGAACGGTGATTCACCCATAGCCTCCGACCGCATCTCCAAGCGCCGTGTCGACTCCACCCGGCGCACACTCGACGCCGCCATGGAGCTGTTTACCGAGCGCGGCTATTTCGAGACCTCGATGGCCGAAATCGCCCACCGCGCCGACGTCTCCGTAGGCACGCTCTACAACCTTTTCGAGAACAAGGATCAGCTCTACCGAACCCT
This sequence comes from uncultured Myxococcales bacterium, assembly GCA_964553415.1. Lineage (GTDB taxonomy): Bacteria > Desulfobacterota > Binatia > UBA1149 > JAJCZL01 > CAZKLE01. Next base: position 9,394 of record CAZKLE010000076.1, on the reverse strand, counting down.
GATCCATACCCGAGTGCTACTGTTCCACTCACGCCTGAGCCAGGCGATGTCGCGAGGGCAAACTCCCCTGGAATGCATCGGCCTCTATCTAAACGAGATGACCGCCATGTTCCGCGAGCAGGCCGCGCAACTACGGTTGTATCTGAGCGTGCTGGCCGATGCGCGTTTCTCGTTCGCTGCAACCCTGCCGCCCCAAACCCGTGAGTTGTTCGAAGATGGAAACAACATTCTTGCCAACTGCATCGCAGACGGCATTGCAGAAGGAATCTTCCGTCGCATCGATCCGTATCGAGCCGCTGTCGCGCTGCAAGCGGTCACTGTGGAGTTTTTCTTTCTCAATCTCGAAAACGCCGACAAACACCCGACTGAAGCTTTGCTGGAAGACTTATGGACGCTCATTTCCAGCGGCTTGACGCTTCAACCAGTGCCTCGGGCCAATTGCCCGACCCGAACAGGAGAGGATGAGCCATGAAACAGATAGCCCGACTCGTTTTGATCTTCGTCGCCTGCCCTCTTGCCTGCCTCGCGATGCCGGCCTCGACTCGCGCAGCCGCGACGCCCAACCCCACAATGCAGGCCGAAGCGGCACCGGAGGGCGTAGCGCCGCCGCCGGCGGCCACAAAACTCACGGGGCTCGAGATCGCGCGCCGAAACGACCGTGCGCGGCGCGCCGACACCGAGCATCAGGTCATGACGATGGTTCTCGAGAACAGCCGCGGGCAACAACGCATTCGAACCATTGAAGGCTGGTCCCACGAAGTCAGCGACGATGAAGAGCGCCGCTTCTCGGAGTTCCTCGAACCCGGCGACGTGAAGGGCACTACCCTCCTCTACTACGACTACGAGGTGAAGGACGACGACACATGGCTCTATCTTCCCGCCCTGAAAAAGGTCAAACGCATCCTGTCGACCAACAAGAAGGACTACTTCATGGGATCGGATTTCACCTACGAGGACATGGAGAACGCGGACCTCGTCAATTGGGACTACACGGTGCTGCGCGAAGAACCGCAAGGCGGGGTCGACTGCTACGTCGTCGAGGCCGTCCCCAACAACGACGCCAAGCGCGCGAACAGCGGGTACTCGAAAGTCATCAACTGGGTCGGCAAGAAAGACTTCGTGTCGCGCCGGACCGAGTACTACGACAAGAAGGACCGCAAAGCCAAGGTCTTGACCTTCGATGACATCCGACCAACATCACCGACCGACCCGCGCCCAAGAGCACACAAGTTGTTCATGGACAATCTCATCACCGGCCATAAAACCCAACTCCTGTTCAAGACTCTCCAACTCGACGTACCGGTGAACGACAAGGTCTTCAGCCAGCGCAATCTCCGGCAATGACCCTTGAGGCCCCGACAGCGCGGACACGTCCACGTGCGCGCCCCCGCATGTACGGGACTGCGGCCCTGACGTCGATGATCGTGTGTTGCGCCTTGTTGTCGTTAGCCTCGACGTCGTTTGAAGCGCCGGCACTTGCGGCCGACTCGTTCAGCGATCGTGTCGACGTCAAGGGGTACCTGCAGGAATCGATTGCGGGGCGCCGCGGACAGATCGACGATGTCATCTTCCACCGTCAAACGTTCAACACCGAGGTCGAAGTCGAGGCCAGCGACATGCTCCACCTCCGTTTCGCCGTCGATCTGTGGCGAGACGATCCCGATTTTCTGGGTCGCGACACGTTTCGCTCCCGCGTTCGCGAGGCCTATGCGAAGCTCGCCTTCGAAGATTTCGACTTACGCATCGGCAGATTTCAGGTCGCCTGGGGACAGTCGGACGCGCTGGTCATCGCCGACCAGATCACACCCTTCGATCTTACGAACTTCATCGTACCCGACTTCGATGAAATCCGCATGGGCGTGGATGGGACTTTGCTCGACTACTACTTCGACAACGGCAACGAGGTCGAGTTCGTCTGGCTCACACGCTTTACGCAACCGGATTTTCCCGATTTCAACTCCCCCTGGGCCTTCATCGATCTCAAACAAGTCGAGGACGCAGGCTTGACGCTGCTCAACCCGGCCAAGCCGGCCTGGAAGTTCTCCAACTCCGAATACGGCGTCCGTTACCAGGGTCATCCGAGTGCCCTGGACTGGTCGATTGGATACTTTCGCTCTTTCGACGACCGCCCGGCTCCGCGCGTGCTGCCCCCCTACGTCATACCGACCCACGATCAATTCAATCTGTTCATGGCCGACCTTGCCTACCCCATCGGGAATTACCTGATCCGCGCCGAGACCGCCTACGAGAACGGCCGTTTTCTTTCCACCTTCGACGCCGCGGACCCCCTGCGTGCGGACGCAAGAAGTACCGCCGCCGCGGGTTTCGTCACCAAACAAGACGTTTCGCGCACCCTGGTCGGCATCGACACCAAGCCCGATGTGCCCGGCTGGCGGCAGGCCGACCTGACTCTACAATTCGTGCACGAGCAGGTGGTCAATCCACACCCCGCTCTGGCCTCGTCTTCGCACAACGAATACCTCGTGATGATCGCCTCGGCCGCCTACAGAAACGAAACCATCAAGCCGAGGCTCCTGAGCGTCGTCAACGCTATCGGTAGCGATGCTTGGGTCCAGGCGCGCGTGGATTACGAGCCCATCGACAACTGGCGCTTCTCGTTCGAATACGACCAGTTCTTCGGCCACGGATTCAACGGCTCCAGCGGCGGCCTGTTTGGATTTTTCGACCGCAACGATTTTTTTCTCCTAACCGTGCGTAGGAGCTACTGAGGGATTCCCATGTACGAGCGCCTTATCGGATTCATTCTCAAACGCCCGTGGGCCGTCATCGGCGCGGTTGCCGTGCTCACGGTGTACTTCGCCGCGCAGATTCCGAGCATCCGTGTCGAGACGGACATCAACAAGTTCATCCCCCCGGATGACGACGCCGTCATCAACCAGCAATTCATGGACAAAGAGTTCGGTCTGCAAAATCTGGTCATGATCGCGATCGAGCGCAACGACGTCCCCGAAGGGATCTACAATCCGGGGACCCTCGCCGTCATCGCCAAGATTACCGACTGGCTGAGAACGCGTCCGGAGTTCGAGACCTCTCTCAACTCGGACCTGCGTTCGCTGTCGACCGCCAACAATATCATTGCCGACCAAGACGGCTTGACGGTGCGTCCTTTCATGGAGTTCCCGCCCACGACCCTAGCCGAGGCCGCGAAGATCAAGACAGCGCTGGAGCACAATTCGATCTTTTACGGCACTCTCGCCTCCAAGGACGGCAAGGCGGCGATGATTCTCGTGCGCGAATCCCAGAAGGGGCACGACGACCGTGGTGCCATGTTTTTCACCATTAAGAAGTACGTGGACAGCCTGCGCGCCGAGGGGCGTCCGGAGCACTTCTACATCGGCGGGCTACCGGTAGTCGAAGGCGTATTCGAGATCTACATCCCGGGGGAAGCCAAGCGCATGTTGCCTGCGGTCGTACTGATGATCGCGGCCTTTCTGTTCGTCGCCTTTCGTACCGTGCGCGGCGTTCTCATCCCGATTACCATCCTGCTCGCGACCGAACTATGGATGCTCGGCATCCACGCCCTCATGGGAAAGGCCTTCTACACGGTCAGTTCGATCATGCCGGTGTTGATCGTCGCCATTGCGGTGGCCGATTCCATCCACCTGCTGTCACGCTACTACGACGTTCAGGCGGAATCGCCTGACGCGAGCCGGCAAGAGGTTCTCGAAGTCACGATGCGGGAAATGGGACTCCCGGTACTGATGACTTCGGTTACCACCGCCGTCGGCTTCCTATCCATGTACACGACTCGCATTCCGCCTCTGCAAGAGTTCGGAACATCGATCAGCGTCGGAATCATCTCTGCGTTCGGATTGACGGTCGTTTTGATTCCCGCGTTCCTCGCCGTGTTGCCCCTGCGTCAATCGAGCATGCGCCATGACCAGTCGGGAGCCGCCCTGGGCATCATTCATGACTTTCTGGTCGGGTCGTCCCGTTGGGTCCTCGCAAACGCTGCGAAAACAGTCGGTTTCTTCGCTTTTTGCCTGGCGCTCGGCGGGGTCGGGCTCACCCTCCTCAACACCAACAGCGCACTGGTCGAACAGTTCAAGCCCGGGCATTTTCTGCGCCACGCCGACACCATGGTGAACAAGTATTTTCCGGGAACCGCCGTCCTCGACCTGCTGCTCGAAGGCAAAGCCAACGACACATTCAAAGACCCCGAGCTTCTTCGACGGATCGACCGATTCCAAGCCGACATGGAGAAGGATCCCCGTATTCACGACACATTCTCGATCGCCGAGATGATCAAGCGCATGAACCGCATGATGCACGGGGACGACCCGGCCTACGAAACCATCCCCGACAGCCGTAACTTGGTCGCTCAGTATCTGTTGTTGTACTCGATCTCCGGCGACCCCGGGGATTTCGACGATATCGTCGACTACAACTACCGCCACGCGCGTGTAATGGTCTACTTGAACCATCCCGGTTCTCATCTAGCGCACGACACAGAGAGACGCGCCAAAGCCTTCGCGGCCGAGTTATTCACGGGCTCGGGCATTCCCCCGGTGCACGCGCGTCTGGCCGGCGAGGCCTACCGCATGAGCCACACAGAGAGGCACGTGATCAACGGTCAGATCCTGAGCCTCCTCGTCTGCCTGCCGGCGATGATGCTGCTCAACTGGTTGATGCTGCGCAGTACGCTGATGGCCTTGCTGTCGATTCTTCCCGTGTCCATGACGGTGGTGATCATCTACGGGAGCATGGGATTCCTCGGTCTTCCCCTGGAGATACCCACCGTGCTGCTCGGCGGCATGTCGATCGGCATCGGTGTCGATTTCGCGATCCACTACCTGTTCCGCTACCGTATGTCGCGCAGCGCAGGCCTCGCTCACGCCGAGGCCTGCGACCGTACAGCCGCCACCGCGGGGCGCGCACTGCTGTTCAACGCAGTCGTACTCTTCTTCGGCTTCATCGTGCTGCTCGCCGCTCGCTTCAACCCTCAAATCAAACTCGGCGGCCTCGTCGCCGCTACCGTCCTGATCTGTTATGTGAGCACGATCTACCTGTTTCCGGTGCTGCTGGGGTGGGTGAAGTCCGAACAATTCGTCACAGAGAAGGACCAGCCGCGGGCCTCGCTCGTCGAAGAACTCCCGTAGAGCATTAGGAAATCTTGCGGTGATCCCAGCTCGAAGTTTTTTCGGGGTGGAAAACCACAGCCACTCGTTTTTTTACCTGCTGCCGCACGAAGTCGCTTACTTGCTCCTCGGGCGCGCCCGTATACTTGGCGGCATTGGCTACGCCGATACGGTAGCAAAGCTCCGGGTCGTCGACGACTTCGAAATGCCCACGCATGAAGACACCACGAAGGGTATCGTAGGTCTCCCCATCCTCGACCAAAACCGATCCGCGAGCATCGCGTTCGAGGTTCCTGATCTTCTGCGAACTCCTGTAGGTGTGCAGGTGAATCCGATCCTCGAACAGACTGAACCACATCGGCACCAAATGCGGCCAACCGTCGTGGTTGATCGTAACCATAATGAGGGTCTTGCTGGCGCCAATGTAGCTGGCCGTTTCTTTCTCACTCAGCGCGATGCTCGATCGTTGATTCGCCATGCTTACCATTCCACCGGGTCTTCGTAGTCAGGGTCCCAACGATCGGTCGGCTCGCCTTTGGAATCCTTGAAGTCTTCGTCCCAGGTATCCTCGTGCTCTTCCTTCATATACAGATCCGCGTCGCTGAGAGGAACGGCGGCCTCCTCGGCCGCCGCTTTTCCTGAGTTGGCTTGCTCGCGTTCGGCCTCGTCGGCCTCGAGCCGTTGTTGACGACGTTCGGCCCGCAACGGTGGGCGGATGTCCGGCCAGGAAGGATCGAGGTAGCGGTCGGGCAAGGCGGGCTCGTCGGCGCGCCCCTGCCCGTCCCCGACCCCCGCCGTCGAACCGGCCGAACCGGCCGCTTCGGGCGAGGCGGAATCCATGGGCTCGGTGGGGTTCCCGGGCTGCGCCCGTTCGCGCCCGGGCTGCGCAAACACTGCGTCCGGGTTCTCCGGCGGTATGCGCTTGGCACTGAAGAATTCACGGATCGGCGGTTGCAGGATCGCCGGCAACGCATTTTCGCCAGCCTCGGGCGCGACGACGTCCTGCTGAGCTCGAGCCACGGAGGGCACCAGCAGCGCCGCCACGCACAGCGCCGCCGTCAGTGGGCCGCTATACAAAGATCGAATCATCACTCCAATCCTCTTTCAGCATTCCCCCCTTCATGTTCAACGGCAAGAGGTAATTGCGCATAACCCGCAATTGGCGGATCAGGCGCACGGTCGACACCTCTTCGATGGCGTCGCGGCCATGACGCTGTTTGAGCAAGGGAACGATTTCTTCCTGAAAACGCTCGACAATATCGGCGTCCGAGGCTCCGTCGACCACCATGACCAGCGCCACCCGGCCGTCGACCTCGGCAACATGCGACTCATAGACCGAACGGGTGAAGACGGTCACGACCTTGGGTTCGTTCTCGATATCGGCGAGCACCTGCTTGACCGTAATGCCGACCTTAAAGCGAATGATGTAGAGGTGGCGGCATTGAAAGCGACCGGTCCCGGTCGCGGTCATATCGACCTCGGCAAAATAGCGCAGCAGGCCCTCGTCTTCCATGCGCACGCGCTTTTTGGCGACGGTCTTGGGGGAAATGCCTTGTTCCTCCGCTAAGCGGTTATCCGAGATACGCGGATTGCGGATCAACGCCTTGGCGATGCGCAGCTCCTGTTTGTCGAGTTTGACCATCGATAGCCCTCACGTGCCCCTTCTGGGTATTTTCCCTACAGATATACCAATATCGGGATCATTGCCAGTATTTTCTCCCGATTTACGTCTAGTTTGAATTGTTCTTGACATAGTTTTTGGCTTTGATTAAGTTCGGCGGTCAGGTCTCGGCTGGCGGACCTGTCATAGAAAATGCCTATCCTTCTCGACAAACGCAGGTTCTTGTACGACCCGCTGACCGAGCACGATAGCTGCGGAGTGGGTTTCGTAGCCAACTCCAGTGGCGAAAGGACTCACAAAATCATCCTCGACGGTATTGAAGCTCTCGAACGGCTCGAGCATCGCGGCGGCTGCGGCTGCGACCCCGAATCGGGTGACGGTGCCGGCATTCTCCTGCAAATCCCGCATGAGTTCCTCGAAGCGGCCTGTCGCGATCAGGGCATCCGCCTACCGGCGCGTGGAGCTTATGGGGTAGGCTCGGTCTTCCTGCCCATCGACCCGGCCTTGCGCCCGCACGCCCAATCTCTGATCGACCAAGCCGCAGCCCAACTCGGCCTCGCATGTCTGGGCTGGCGCGACGTCCCGTTCGACGAGAGCTACTGCGGCGAGCTTGCTCTGAGCGGCAAGCCGCATATCGCTCAGGTGTTTTACGCCCCCGCGGGCGAAACGGTCGAGCAGAACGAACTCGAGCGCAAGCTCTACATCGTTCGTAAACTGGCCGAGCATACAGCGGCAGCCGCCGGAGGCGCCGTCGGGCGCGACTTCTACGTCTGCAGCCTGTCGTGTCGCACCATCGTCTATAAGGGAATGCTGATCTCGACGCAGGTGAAGGGATTTTTCCCCGACCTGGCCGATCCGAGCTGCACCAGTGCACTGGCTCTGTTCCACTCGCGTTTCAGTACCAACACCCTGCCCAGTTGGTCGTTGGCGCAGCCGTTCCGGTATCTGGCGCACAACGGAGAGATCAATACCGTGCGCGGCAACGCCAACTGGATGAGCGCCCGCGAGAAGCTTTTCGAGTCGCCCAAGTTCGGCGAGTACATGCAAAGGCTGGTGCCCATCGTGCCGCCTGGGCAAAGCGACTCGGCGGTCTTCGACAACGGGCTCGAGCTGTTGTTCCAGACCGGACGCGGCCTGGCCCACGCCATCATGATGATGATCCCCGAGGCTTGGGAGAAACACGAGTCGATGTCGGAGGAGAAAAAGGCCTTCTACCGCTATCACGCTTGTGTGATCGAACCCTGGGACGGCCCGGCCTCCATCGCCTTTACCGACGGACGCTCCATCGGCGCGGTCTTGGACCGTAACGGCCTGCGCCCATCACGCTATCTGGTGACCAAAGACGGCTACGTCGTCATGGCCTCGGAGACAGGCGTGCTCGACATCCCCGCCGACAAGATCGCCTACAAAGACCGCCTGCAGCCGGGGCGCATGTTCTACGTCGACCTCGAAAAGCAGCGTGTGATCGACGATGGGGAGATCAAGCACGAGATGTCCCACAGGCAGCCCTACGGCGAATGGCTGCGCGACAACCTGATCGAGCTTCGCAATCTACCCGAGTCGGGCCGGCCGGCGCCCCACCTGCAGGGAGAAGATCTATTCACGCGTCAGCGCGCGTCGAGCTATACCGCCGAGGATTTGCGTATTCTGCTGGAACCCATGGCGCTCAACGCGCAGGAACCCATCGGTTCCATGGGCACCGACACCCCCCTTGCCGTGCTCTCGAACAAGCCTCAACTCCTGTTCAACTATTTCAAGCAGCTGTTCGCTCAGGTCACCAACCCACCCGTCGACCCCATCCGCGAAGACATCATCATGTCGGTCAAGGTGATGGCCGGGCGTCAGTGCAACTTATTCGAAGAGAGCCCGGCTCACTGCCGTCAACTGGCCCTCGAGGGCCCGTTGCTGACCAACGAACAGCTCGCGAAGATTCGCGAGATCGATGCCAACGGTATCAAGAGCGAGACCATTGCGATCACGTTTCCCAACGGTGGCGGCGAGGCGGCGTTGAGCCAAGCGCTGGCAAGAATCTGCGACGATGCCGCCGATGCCGTCGATCGCGGAGCCGAAATTCTCATTCTCTCCGACCGCGAGGCCTGTGCCGAACACGTAGCGGTCCCTTCGCTGCTCGCCGTCGGTGCCGTCCATCACCACCTGATTCGCGTCGGCAAACGAACGCTCTGCGGCATCATCGTTGAGTCGGCGGAACCGCGCGAGGTCATGCATTTCTGTTTGTTGACCGGCTACGGCGCTTCGGCGGTCAACCCCTACGTCGCCATCGACACCCTGATCGAGGAAGCAGGCAAGTCGGAGTTGCACGGACAAAACCCCGAACAAGTCGTCGAACATTACCGCAAAGCCATCGACAAAGGCGTGGTTAAAACAATGTCGAAGATGGGCATCTCTACGCTTGCGAGCTACCGAGGCGCACAAATCTTCGAAGCCATCGGCCTGAACAACGATGTGATCGAGCGTTGCTTTACGTGGACACCGTCACGAATCTCCGGCGTCGGTCTCGAGGCCATTGCGCACGATGCTCAGCTTCGTCACGACAGCGCCTACCACGTTTCCGTAGCCGAACCCGAGAGCCTGGATCCGGGTGGACAGTACCATTGGCGCAGGCGCGGCGAGTTTCATCTGTTCAATCCTGAAACCGTCGCCAAGCTCCAGCAGG
>CAZKLE010000075.1:2676-11782 GCA_964553415.1 uncultured Myxococcales bacterium | reverse complement strand
GCCGAATTCGATACCCTCGAACGCATCCGGGGCGGGCGCCCGCTTACGCAGGTCATGGCGGAGGTAGCAGCCGAGCATCCGGACTTCGATGTCGATTCTGTCGGCCGGTTTTTTCAGACGCTTTTCCAAGTCGGTTTGGTTTGCTCGATCGATATTCGACCTACGGATGATATCGGCCCGAGCTAGACGAGAACGCCTCCGGCGACCGCGGACGGTGTCGGCGTTGATGCCCCGGGGGAATATTTTCGGGGTTCGGGTACAACCGGTCTTGTCGCTGGGGCCCATTCCCCCTTATAAAGGTAAACGCAGCTCGAGGGGAGGTGGGCATGGGCGTACGTTATACGGGGTTGGTCCGCGCTATTTTGCTATGGGTGGCACTGCTTGTCGCGCCGGGGACGGCGTTTGCACAGGTGCAGGCATCTTCGGCCGATGATGTCTGTGCGCCGACGGCCGATCCCTGCGTACTCCAGCAAACCATCGAAGTGCAAGCCGGGGCTACGCTGGATTTCGGAACCAGGGCGGTAATCGTCGGTGTCGGCGGCTTACTGGATTTCGGTGACCGCGCGGCCTCGATCCTTTCCGGCGATTTCACCGTCGATGTCGGCTCCAGCCCCGGGATTGATGCCAATCTCGTCGTCGGTGGCGTGGCACAGGGCGGCACGGTCAACATCGTTGCGCGAAGGGCCTGCTCGGGGAGTCCATCGGTCCCCTGCTTGCGCGATCTCGATTGCCAGTCATTCAGTCTGGGTGCCTGTAGCGTTGGTACAGGGAACCTGACGATCAATGGACGTGTTGTCGGCTCGGGAGAGACGCCGGCATCGGTCTCTCTAACGGCGGCGGGCGATCTCAGGGTCGACCAAGTGATCAACCTCAACGGCACGACGGCTGACTCCGACGGCGGATTGATGGATCTCCAAGCCGTTGCAGGGTCGGTGGTTTTGAACCAAGCTCTCAGCGCAAAGGGGGGAAGTTTCAGTCAGGGAGGGGAACTGACGGTGACTGCGGGTACCGACATCATCGTCAACTCTCTCGTCGATCTCGGCGGGGGCGATGGCGACGGCGGCGTGCTCGACTTCAGTTCGGGGCGCGATATCGCGGTGCATGCCGACCTCTTGTTGAGCGCCAATAGCGGCGGAGGTTTTGGTGGCGACCTGACGATGAGCGCAGGTAGAGATCTTACGATCTTGGGAGGAAGCAGCTCGAACCGGCTCCTGGTAACGACCGACGGGCATGCGGATAGCGATGGTTTCGCCGGAGACGGCGGCAGCCAGGATCTCACGGCGACGGGGCGAATTACCAGCGGGCCTTTCGTTCGATTGCAGGCCAACGGCGCATCGCCCGATGGCTTCGGCGGCGATATTTCGTTGGACGCCGGCGGCGACCTCGTCATCCAAGGACAGGTTCAAGCCAAGGCAAAAGGCGGGCAGGGAGCCGGCGGATTCTTGGATGTCCTTTGTGGCGGAAATCTCGATCTTCAGGCGGGGGCTGACATCGATGTGAGCGGTGCAAGCAGCGGTGGCGGGGTGGTGGACGCTAGCGCCGACGGGGATACGGGCTTTGCCGGCTCCACGGATGTCTCGGCTTCCAACGGTGGCGCGGCAGGTGCCTTCGCGCTCAATGTGGGCGGTGCTTTGAGTCTGACCGGATCCGTGATCCTCGACGGTGGGCCCGGTTCCGGCGCCGGGTCCTTGCTTCTCAGCGGCTGCGTTGTCGAACTAGCGGCGGGCGCGCTGGTCGACAATCGTGTCGACCAAGGCGAGAACCGGCTGGTCGGCCGGTCTCGTATTCTGGTCGACGCGGGCGGCGTCCTTTCGGCGACCGGCGCCGGGGCGCAGAATATTCTTGTGTTTCGCGACTCGCTCCTGCCTCCTGCTCTGGCCGGGGCGGTGACTCCCGCGCCTGTGTTGGTCGTCAACCCCGGACTCGTCGCGTGCCCGGCTTGCGGTAACGGAATTCTCGATCCCGGAGAAACCTGCGACGACGGTAACACGGCGGGCGGCGACGGCTGCAGTTTCGCCTGCCAAGACGAAGGCTGCGTTGCCGGCACGCCTGGCTTTCCGGCGGTCGGCCTGTGCGACGACGGGCAAGCTTGTTCGAGTGACACCTGCAACACCGTCGATCATCACTGTGAACACGTGTTTCCCTGCGACGACGGTATTGCATGCACGGCCGAAAGCTGTAGCGGCACGACCTGCGTGAGTACTCCCTCCGATGTCCTGTGCGACGACGGGAATGGGTGTACGGCCGACGTTTGCGTGGACGGGGTAGGTTGTCGGTTCAGCACTGCCGGCGACGGTACGGTGTGTGACGATGGATCCTTCTGCGATGGGGCCGATCGTTGCGTGGGTGGTGTGTGCTCGCTCCATAGCGGAGATCCCTGCCCCGGGGTATCCACCGGTTGCGCCGGCCTCTGCAACGAGGTCGATCAGTCCTGTCTCTCGCCCGCCGGTACGGCCTGCGATAGCGACAGCAACGTGTGTACCGACGACGAATGCGACGGGCGAGGCGTTTGCGGCCATCGCTTCAATCTTGCCCCGTGCGACGATGGTGTGTTCTGCAACGGCGCCGACATTTGCGTTGCGGGCAGCTGTGTCTTCCACGGCGGCAATCCTTGCGCTTTCGGGCCTCAGTGTGGGAACTTTTGCAACGAGGCGTCGCGCACGTGTTTCTCGGCGACCGGCACCATGTGTGTAGCCGATGCCAACGTTTGTACCGATGACGCTTGCGACGGGAGCGGCTCGTGTGTTGCCGCCTTGAATACGACCGACTGCGACGACGGGGACTTTTGTACGGTTACCGATCGATGCTCGCAGGGGCTTTGTACGGCGACCGACCAAAGTTCGCTCTCACGGGCCCGCTTCAAAACCGTGGTCAAGGTCGGGGCCGCCAATGACAAGCTGATCCTCAAATCCGCATTTGCGGCATCGGCGCTCACGGCGGGCCCTGACGACGTCGGCATGGCCTTTCATTTCTTCAACGCTTCGGGAACCGAGTTCTACTCAGCGGTCGTACCGGCGTCTTCTTTTGAGGCGGTGGGATTTGCGGGGACAAAGTTTCGTTTTCGCGACCGCGACGGGTTGGTCGCTTCCGCCAACGGCATGCAGCGTGTCGCGGTGCGGATCGACCCCGGCAAGGATCTCGTCAAGATCAAGACCAAGACCGTCGGTGTCGAAGTTCCCGGTGCCGTCGGACAATCGAGTGGATCGGTGTCGATCTTGGTCGGCGGTGATCCGGCCCTGGATGACTGTTTTACCGGCAAAGGTATGTTCTGCACCGGGAATTCGCGCCGGCGCACCTGCAAAACCCGCTGAGGATGACGGCCGATCTTACGACCGTCGGACGACGTCAAGACCGGCCGGATGCGCTTGTGAGAACGGAGGGGAGGCGTCATCATGGCACCGTGAGTTCGTTGCCGGATACGCTGAAGATTTTCCCTTTGCCGGGCGCCGTCCTGTTCCCCGACGCGATCCTGCCGCTTCACGTATTCGAGCCCCGCTACCGAAAGCTGCTCGCCCATGCTCTCGACAGCGACCGGTTGGTCGGGATCCTTTTGCTGCGCCCGGGGAGTGACCCGCAGGAAGATGATGCGGCGGTCTACGGAACGGGCTGTTCGGGGCGTATTGTTGCGCATGAGCCGCTTCCCGGTGGGCGCTCTTTGATGGTGCTGCGCGGAGAGATGCGATTCCGTGTTGTCGAGGAGCTGGATTCCGGAGAGCCGTATCGGCTGGCACGCGTGCAGGCTCTGTACGAGGCGCCGGTGCGCATTGATGCCGCCGGAGACTGGCGGGAGGATCTACGCCGCCGCTTGCATGCGGGTCTGGCAGACGCATCAGGGGACGATCTGGAGTTGAGACGTTTGTTCACCAAGTCGGACTCGGCGGTTCTCGTCAACCAGCTCTGTTCGACACTTCCGCTGGACAGTCTTGAAAAACAGAGCTTGCTTGATTGCCCGACGATTGACGAGCGCTGTGAGACTCTCAAGCATATTCTTGACTTCCGAGCAGCCGAGATGCAACTGGGACTCGATGCTGACCGCTTGGCCGATTCCTGAGTGGAGAGGACCGGCGCGGCGACACAGACGGCATCGACGATGGTCATATCGGGACTGATCTCGCTGTCGATCTGTGCGACGGCGGCTTACCGGCTTCGGTATACGCCATTGGCCGACGCCGCGGTCGCGCTGACGGGTCTGTCGGTGGTGGCAGCGCTGCTCCTCGTTGGGCTTGCCGTGCGAAAGCGGAGCGTGCCACGTAGTCTCACGGCGCTGTCGCATGTGTGCGGAGCGCTGGGTGCCTTCTTCGTCTTCGTATCGTTTTCTCTTCCGTAGCCGTCCGCCAATAGGAAGCCCGCGTATGTCTCTGTCGAGAACGCCGACACATTTCATCTTCGATCTCGACGGCGTACTGTTGGACACGGAGCCCTTTTACACGCGTGCGACACAGACGATCGTTGGGCGATACGGCAAGGTTTTCGATTGGGCGATCAAGGTGAACATGATCGGCAGGCCGGCGATCGATTCGGCCCGCTACCTTGTGGATGCTCTCGAGTTGCCGATGACGCCCGAAGCGTATCTTGACGAACGGGCGCAGGAACTCGAGAGGCTGTTCCCCGAGGCAACGGAAATTGCAGGTGCCGAAGCGTTTACCCGTTCGGCCCTTGCCGCGGGTGTTGCACAAGCCGTTGCCACCAGCAGCGAGCGTCGATTGTTCGAACGAAAGACCGAAAATCACGGCGCGTGGTTTTCGTTGTTCGACGCCGTTGTCTGCGGTAGCGATGAACGCTTGCGGGCCGGCAAGCCGGCCCCCGACATCTTTTTGCTCGCCGCGTCGGAACTCGGTGCGCCGCCGCGCGATTGCCTGGTCTTCGAAGATTCGCCGGTCGGCGTCGAAGCCGCTCGGGCTGCCGGGATGCAGGTTGTCGCCATACCGGACGCCCATCTCCAGCCGGGTTTGCTCGCCGACGCCGACATACGGATCGAGGATTTCCGAAGTCTGCGTCTGGCCGACCTCGGGCTTTGACCGGGCCGTCGGTGTCGAGGTCGGTGTCTCTGCAGGCGCCGACTCCGAGGCTATCGATCTATCCGGCAATTCCTTGTTTGCGTAAGTGCTCGATCTCGTCGTCGTCGATACCGATCGAGGCGAGAATCTCGTTGGTGTGTTGCCCGGGCGAGGGCGCTCGGTCCGACGCGTGCCCCGGCGTCCGCGACAGACGAGGTGCGGCGGCTGGGGCGCTGTGGCCTTGCACGCCGCGGTAAAAGGTCCGGCGTTCGACGTTGTGCGGGTTCTCGGGCGCCTCGCCGAGGCTGAGCACGGGACACACGCAGGCATCGCTGCCGTCGAAGGTCTCGGTCCACTGCGCGCGGGTTTTGTTCCGGAAGATCTCGCTGAAGCGTTTCTTGAGGCCGGGCCATGCGGCACGGTCCATCTGGTGGGGCAGATCCTCGTCGCCGAGGCCGAGGCCGTGCAAGAGGGCGGTGTAGAACTGGGGTTCGATCGCGCCCACAGCCATGTAGGCACCGTCGGAGGTTTCGTAGGTGTCGTAGAAGGGAGCCGCGGTATCCAGCAGGTTGCTGCCGCGCCGTTCCGACCAGATGCCGGCGGCATCGAAACCGAACAGGAAGGTGCTGAGATGGGCTGCACCATCGACCATGGCGGAGTCGATCACCTGGCCACGGCCCGAGTTGCTGCGTTCGAACAGCGCCATCATGATTCCCAATGCGCACAACATACCGCCGCCGGCGAAGTCTCCGAGTAGGTTGACCGGGTGCGTGGGCTTTTCTCCCTCCCGCCCGAGGAGGCTGAGCGCGCCCGACATCGCGATATAGTTAATATCGTGACCCGCCATCGTGGAGTACGGGCCTTGCTGGCCGAAACCCGTGAGGCGCGCGTAGACGAGAGCGGAGTTCCGCGCCAGAGCCACTTCCGGCGCCACCCCCAATTTCTCCATGACGCCGGGTCGGTAGGGGTCGATCAAGACGTCGGAGTTTTCGATCAATCGCAGCAGTGTCTCTACACCCCGCGGATCTTTCATGTTTAGTCCGAGCGAACGTTTGCCTCGTGCCAAATAGTCGCGCGTAGGGTCGAAATCGGGGCCGCCCAGACCGGCGCGATCGATACGGACCACATCGGCACCGAAGTCGGCCAAAATCATGCCGGCATAGGGGGCCGGCGCCAGCCCGGCCATTTCGAGGACGCGAATTTTCTGCAGGGGCCTCATACGGGGTGATTTCCTCCATGTTGTGTCGTTGCGCAGTCGCTACAGCCGGAGCGGTTCACAGTCAAAGCGCAGGTAGTCGTTGACGCCACCCCCGATCGGGGGGAGCTGGCAAGGCATGGGTCACGCTTTGGCGTTGACACCCATGGAAAAAGCAAGACATACTCGCTCACTGAGGGGTCGCTCGGGGGATCCTGAGCAAGGGCGTCCGTTCGAAGTGGGATCCAGTATGCAGCGAAGCTCGCAACCGTCGTTTTTCCGCCTGGCCCTGAGCCTTCTTGTGACGCTGTGCGTTGGGAGCTGGGCCTCTCCCGTGCATGCGCTCACCAAGTCGGAATCGGCGTGCCAGCGCACGATTGCAAATGCCTCGCGCAGCTATGCGCGGGATATTCTCGGAGCTCGTCAAGACTGCGTTTTGCGCGTTCTCAAGGGGAAAGCGGCACCGATGACTGATTGCCTTGCCGGTATGGGCGACGGTCTCGCCTCGGCCGAACTGGGTAAGGCTGCCGCGCTGCTTGCCCAGCGTATCCCGGGTCGTTGCGGTGGTGTAGATCTGACCCAGCTCGACTTTCCCGGCAGCTGTCAGGATCAGAACGGTCCGCCCTTTTCGGTGCTCGACCTCGAGGACTGCATCATCTCGATGATGACGGCAAATGTGGCCGATCTTCTTCAGTTCGAGTATCCCATGACGATCGACCTACTGGCCTCGCGTCAGGAACGGCGTTGCATCGACAAGGTCGGACGTCGCGGCAAGCGATTGGTCGTTGGCGAGATGCGGGCGCGTCAGAAGTGTCTCGATCGCGAACAGCAATTCATGTTCGGCGAAACCTTGAACTGTCGCGACCCGTTACCGCCCGAGGCGGCCGGTACCGGAGACGATAAGTTTGATCGTCCGATCCTGCGTGCGAGAGTGAGGCTGCTCAAGGGCATCCCCGAGAGTTGTCGTACCGTGGATATCAATGGATTGGGGTATGACGACGACTGTCCCGATTTTACCGGCGCGCCGTTCAGCATCGTCGATTTGCAGACCTGTCAGCGCGATGCTCATGTGTCCTCGGTTCGCACGCTGCTGGAACTCTCCTACCCGAGTCCTCCTGTGTGTGGCAACGGCATACGAGAGGATGTGGAGGAGTGTGACGACGGCAACACCAACCAGAACGACGGTTGTCTGAACGACTGCACGCTGGCGAGCTGTGGAGACGGTCTGGTTTGTTCGGGGCCGTCCTGCACGACGGGCCCGGGTGGAGGGCCGGAAGTCTGCGATGACGGCAACACGAGCAACACCGACGGCTGTCTGAACAGCTGTCAACCTTCTGCTTGCGGCGACGGCTTTGTTTGCTCCGCATTCTCGTGCACCACCGGTCCCGGAGGCGGGCCCGAGCAATGCGACGACGCCAATGCCAACAACAACGACGCCTGTGCGGATACGTGTGCGACGTCGCGGTGCGGCGACGGTTTCGTCGAGTTCGGCAAAGAAGATTGCGACGACGCCAACACTAGTAATAACGATTCGTGCATGAACAGCTGCGTCTTTGCCGCATGCGGTGACGGTGTTACCTGCACGGCCGCCGACTGCCTCTCGGGCCCGAACGGCGGGCCCGAGCAGTGCGATGACGGCAATACCGTCGACACCGATTTCTGCAAGAGCGACTGCTCGTTGTTCGTGTGCGGCGACGGTCTGCTCTTCCCGGGTGCCGAGGAGTGCGACGACGGCAACACAGTGAACGGCGACGGCTGTGCGTCGGATTGTACGATTGAAGGTTTTTGCGGTGACGGTCAGGCCGGGATTGGTGAGGATTGTGACGGTAGCGACGATGTGGCCTGCCCCGGCGTCTGCCGTAGCGATTGTCTGTGTCCCGGCTGCGGCAACGGCGTGCTCGACAGCGGCGAGGCGTGCGACGACGGCAACCAGATCAATACCGACGGCTGCAGCAATACGTGCACCTTGCCGGCTTGCGGTGACGGCATCGTCAACGGTTCCGATCAATGTGACGATGCCAATAGCAACGATAACGATTCTTGCCGAAACGATTGTACGACGGCTGTCTGTGGCGACGGTGTGCTCTGCACGGACGTCTCTTGCTCGAGCGGGCCGGGCGGCGGCGTCGAAGTGTGCGACGACGGTAACACTACGACGGGCGACGGCTGCGACTCGACTTGCGGGCGTGAGACTGTGTGCGGAGACGGATTCTTGGACGGGTCGGAGACCTGTGATCCCGGCGGCATCGGCGGAGCGGGGGCCAGCGACAGTGCATGTCCGGGTGTCTGCCGTACAGATTGTCTGTGCCCGGCGTGCGGCGACGGCGTTGTCGACACCGGCGAGGCATGCGACGACGGCAACACGATCGAGACCGACGGCTGCCACAACGACTGCTCGCTTGCCGCCTGCGGAGACGGCCTGGTGTGCTCGGACGCCGCAACGTGCAACACGGGACCCGGAGCTGGTGTGGAAGAGTGCGATGACGGCAACGCTGCCAACACGGATGCCTGCCGCGACGACTGTTCGCTGGCCGCGTGTGGCGATGGTGTGGTGTGCTCGGATGTAGCGACCTGCACGACGGGGCCCGGAGGCGGTGTTGAAGAGTGCGACGACGGCAACGTAGTTGCCGGCGACGGCTGTGATGCCTCCTGTATGACGGAACTCGTTGCGGGTGCGGGTTGCCCCGCTACCGGCGTTTTGGAACTGTTCTCGGGCGTGGGAAAGGCCTGTGCGGTGAACGCCGACTGCAGGCCCGCCGGTGTGGCAATCTGTGATACCGCCATCGGGAGATGCCGGACCGGATCCGAATTGGATACCGGCTGGAACGGAGAGGCGCACAACGCGGATACCGTTGAGAACGTGTTCTTATCCGGGTCGCTTAGCTGTCCCGGGCAGGGCGGGGCCTGTGGAACC
>CAZKLE010000075.1:0-2576 GCA_964553415.1 uncultured Myxococcales bacterium | reverse complement strand
CGTGTTCTTATCCGGGTCGCTTAGCTGTCCCGGGCAGGGCGGGGCCTGTGGAACCTGTAGTTTGGACGGTCTCGATCCGACTCCGCGCAACTGTCGTTGTGCCAACGACGTGACCACCGTGTGCGATAAGCCGGTGCAGGCCGATAGCGCCAATTGCGGAGGAGCTCAGTGCGAATGCTTCTTGGGCCCACCGCTCGCGCTGGTTTCCGGCGGTGTGCCGGCCTGTGTGGTCAACAAGTTTGCCGAGGACGTGTCGGGTACCGCCGACGTAGACACGGGCGATGCTGAGATTACGGCGAATCTCCGATCGCTGGTGCACTTGGGTCAGGGCAATTTGATCCCTTGCCCGGTGTGCGGCGGAACCTGTGTTGCGCCGACGCAGTCGCGTTGTACGAAGCCGTTTTTGTCGAAGGGTAATATTTGCACTGCGAATTCGGATTGCGACAGCGCTGCGGGAGCGGCAGACGGAGTTTGTAAGGCGACGCTGGGGCGTTCGTGCTTCGGCGGTGGAGACTGTGATGTGAGTCCGGGCGATGGGCTGGGCTCTTGTTCGAACTTCGATACGACGCCGAGAGACGGGATTCTCGAGGGCACGTGTTTCGGTGGCGAGCGTGACGGTTTGGCCTGCGATGTGGACGCGGTCAATACGACGTTCCCGTCTCTGCCGGGTTCGAACGGAGGAGCGACGAGCTACGATTGTCCACCGTTGGTGGGGAAGAACATCTCCGGCGTAGGGCTGGCGATCAAGCTGGTGACGACGACCGGGCGTACGGAGATGACGAGGCACGTTGATTGCGGGCTGCCGGTCAGCTTCCCGGGGCTTGCGCAGGTGAATTGTTTCTGCCGGGTCTGTTCGGGGAGCGTGCCGGGAGCGTTGATACCGTGCAACAGCGATGCCGAGTGTGCGGCGGTCGGAGCGGGCACCTGTTCGAGCAACGGGAATTCGGCCGCGGAGTCTCCGGGTTTTAATAAGTGTAGTTCGGCGACGGCGGACGGAGGTGACGGGTTCAGTACCGGTTCTTGCGTGGCGATCGACGCGGGTGGAATCGAGGGGGAATGCCAGTCGGCTACGGATGATAGAACGTTCTGCGACGGAATCGTGCGAGCCGACGGCTCGGGGTTAGTGGGTTGCGACCCGCGTCCTTTGTGTCTGGATACGTTGACCGGATGCACGACGAACGCGGACTGCAATGCGGGCGTTACGTGTTCGCCGGATGCCCAGTGCAGCGTTGCGGCGCTGGGAGTCGATGCGGGCAGTTGCAGTATCCTTGAGCGTAAGCCCTGCTTCCTCGACCCGATCATTGCTCAGGGGAACGCGGATCCGAACGCTCCTTTGGGGGCGGCCAACTTTTGTGTTCCACCGACGGTCAATTCAGGGATCAACGGCGCCGCCGGCCTACCGGGACCGGGACGCGCGCGGATTCAGACGGAATCGACGCTGTTCTGCGCGAGCGACCCGAACGTGGTTTACACGCCGGGTGTAGGCGGCTGCCCCTAAGCCGAAGACAGAACCGCTCGAGTACCAAGCCGGGCCGCTTCCATGCGGCCCGGCTTGGTACTCGAATGTGACGGCGTGGAGCGCACATTGGCTGCAATCGCGAATGGGTTGATCGTTGCCGCGGTTGTGTACGTCGCCGTGGTGCGTCGGGCGGCAGCCGGGTACGGCGAGTTGACTGTCGTCGAGGTGGAAGCGTTGCGGCAAGATTTCCTAACGATAGTGGGGAGCAGCCGCGGGAAAGTGATTGCCCGCCGAACGTGCGTCAAGGGAGAAAAGCGAGCCGTGTATGGCAGAGGAGCGACACTTGTAGCACAATGGAGTGCTGTTAAGTCGGCTGGCGATGCAGCGGTTGTGCATCGTCAGCGCCGGAGGAGCGACGATGCGGATTGCGATAGTGTGCCTGGGGTTGGGCTTGTTGGCTGTGGGTGCGACGTCGGTCGACGCCGGGTTCTCGCAACCTCACCTGGCGAGGCTCCTTAGAAACAAAGTCGAGGACATCCGTGAACTCGCGGCGAATGATGCAGTGATCCGCGCTGTACGTGAGCACAATGCGATCGGTCAGTCCTTGCCGGAAATCAAGCAACTTGACGAAGCGTGGATCGCGGCCAAAGGGATGACGCCGTTGAAGAAATCTCTGCAGGAAAACGCGGTAGGAGCCTACTTCAGGACTCTCGTTGATTTCAATCGGTCGATCTACAGTGAGCTGTTTCTAACCGACCGCAACGGCGCCACGGTCGCGGCCTACCCTGCGACTACGGATTACTGGCAGGGTGACGAGAAGAAATGGTCCGAGGCGTTCAACGGGGGATCCGGTAAAGTATACATCGGTCCCGTGGGGTTCGACCAAAGCTCGCAAGTCAACAGCGTGCAGATCTCAGTACCGGTGACCGCAGACGCGAAGACGATCGGCGTTCTCGTCGTCGGGGTGAAGTTGAGTTACTTGCAGGCGAAATATTTGCGCGGCCACGGAAATGGAGAGGCGGCCAGGATGCCCTGAGGTATCAGGGGATAATATTCCACTGCGTCGGATCGATGAGTACGGTGTCGGCTGCCACGGCCTGCAGGTAAGCGGCGGTGG
>CAZKLE010000074.1:0-11794 GCA_964553415.1 uncultured Myxococcales bacterium | reverse complement strand
CTACACGTCTTATTCGCCGGCTTCCTCGCCTTTCGCCCCCGTTGCACCCGCGGGCAAGCGGGCAGACGGGAGTGGACCTGCGAGATCCCGACCAGCTCTTGTTCCTCTTCTTGGCCGCTACCGTCGCGGTCGGCTACGTGAGCCCGCGCTACATGCTGCCGGCCTACCCGATCGCCGCCGTCATGGTCGGCGCTTGGATCGCACGGCGTTCCGGGAAAAGTCGTAGCTGGATGATCGCAGGGCTGGCTGCGGTGATGCTCTACAACCTCCTGAGCTGGGCCGACCTCTCGGCGGCAACCGGGGCCGGCAGTCGCGAACGTGTGCAAACGCTGGTCAAAGCTCTCGAGGCCCAGGGCCTGACCCGTTGCTACTCAGCCGGCCCGATGTACCACGCGGTATTTGCATCCGGCGAGCGGGTCATCATGTCGCCGCTGCAGAAAGACCGTTACCCGGCCTACGGTCGTTTGGTCAACCAAGCCGAACGAATCTGCTACGTCTTTCGCCACGACCAAACAAGCAAGCGCCAGCATCAAGCCTTCCTGCAGCTGCTGGCAAGCAAACACGTCGTTCACCGTAGCCTGGACGTGGGCGCCTACACAATCTTCTATGATTTTCGCCCTCGTCGGTCGATCGGCGAGGACGACCTGGAACGCGTGCGTCGGCAAAATACCGACGACGCTCCCGCCCCTCGACCACGGCCCCGATAAGCTACTGGGCGTAGCCAAGAGCGCGCAGCCGCTCCTGGGTCTCGGTGTCGATCTCGAGAGTGTTGCCTGCCCCCTGACCCAGGCGCTCGCAATACGAAGTCCAGGCCGGATTCAAGTAGGCCAAAAGCGTGTCGGTCAGCGAGCCGACGAATCCCGCTGAGGTGGGAAGCCGGTGCTCCTCTCCCGGATCATCGGCCAAGTCGTAGACTTCCAGGCGCGGACGGTTGAAATGTTGGATGATCTTACGGCCCCGCTCCCGCACCGACAGCTGCACGTTTAAGGATTCGGCTCGATAGAGACCGCTGATGATCCGGCGGTTCCAAGGCGGTGCATGCCCGAAGGCAACCGGGGCAAGATCGGCGCCGTCGAGGCCCTGAAAACCCGGCAATCCCAACAGAGAAAGGATTGTGGGAGTGATATCGGCAATACTCGTCTCCATGGTAACCACCGGCCGGGCAGGTTGCCGTCCGGGAACATACACCACCAAGGGGACGTGTAGGACTTCGTCGTACAGGCTACGCCGGTGCCCCTTGTAGCCGTGCTCAAAAAACTCTTCCCCGTGATCCCCGGTCACGATGATGACGGTCTGGTCGGCGATGCCGAGCTTCGACACGGTCGCACGCAGCTCGGCCAGGTAGTCGTCCACAAGCCGGATTTCCCCGTCGTATAGGGCAATGATGTGCTCTAGGTCGCGAGGATCCATCCTGCGGTTGATGCGCGGATTGAAGTACAGATTGTCGCCGGTGATCGTGCCCCGGTAGTCGGGATCGAACATCGTGTCGTAAGGCTTACCCGGCGCGTAGTCGTAATGGGGATCCCAGTAGTGCAGAAACAAAAAAAACGGTTTCTTCGTGTTCCCGGCGAGCCAGTCAGCCGCAGCCTCCTGCACCAGAGGGGCCGTAACATACTTGTAAGACTCTCCGTGAGTCTTCCAGTGCACCGTCTCGTCATCGTAGTGGTCGAAGCCACGAGCGAATCCGTAACGGTGATTAAGATAGGGCGCTGAGACGATCGCCCCCGTAGCATAACCGGCCTCGTGAATCCGTTCGGCCAGCGTCGGTACGTCGGCCGCGAGCATGTGGTGATCGTTGAGCACCCCGTGGCCGAGTTGAAAACGGCCGGTGAGCATCGACAGATGGGCGGGTAGGGTCCATGAAGTCGTGCTGCGCGTGTTGGTGAAGCGAACTCCGTTTTCCGCTAGCGCGCGAAGAGTAGGGGTTGTATCGCGTTGGTAACCGTAGGCACTGGTGTGGTCGGCTCTCAACGTGTCGACGGAAATGAGAATGACATTGTAGCCCTCGGCGATCCCCAAGCCTCGGACACCCGGCTGCGACTGCGCCACATCCCCCTGCCGACCCAAGTCTCCACGCCGCGCGGAGCCACCATGGCCAACGAGTGGAAGACACAGGATCCCCGCCAGACCCACGGCGACCGACGCGCCCAGCGTACGGACCTCCCCCATCCAACGCACAACAAGGCAGGCAAGGCCGGCTCCGATCACGAGTGCGGACATCGCCAACAGGGTGCCATCGTAGATAAAGTTGCGAGCGAAGTTCCTCACGGCTACGAATGCCGTCACCTGCTCGGGCAGATGCACGTTAACGGCCCAAAGGCCGAGATGAACGACCGCCTCGAAGATCGCGATCAAGACAACGAAGCCCATCGCCGTACGCGGTGTTTTTTCACGCCTGAGAAGCAGCGTCAGTACGGCTAGAGACAAGCCGACGAGGATGCCCATGCCGAGACCGACGCCGAGCGCATTCGGTAGGATCGCAAGCTTGGCGGCAAAGCCTTGGCCGATGAATTGACCCGGCGCCGGCGTCAATCCGAGCAGCCCCCGTAACCACACGAGAACCTTGGAATAGCCGTCGCCGTAGCGAATGCCCATGAAACCACGGGGCGCGAGCATCAAATCGTGATAAACCCCGCCGACCATAACCGTCTCGACGAGCGCCTGTAGGACACCGAGGGCACAAGCCGCAGATACGGCCGCCAAAAATCGTTCACGCATTTCTTTCATTGGGTTCGGTGACGTTGCTCGCCGTCAGCTCAGCATAATAGCTAGGCTTTCCTGGACCGATCAAGTTCGAGGCTCCATACGTAACAGCGCCTAACGGCTACGCGTTACGCCGATGCGGGGACACCACTTGGCGATCACACAGCTGGAGCAAATAGGCGAGGCCGGTCGGCATTGGGTCTGGCCATACGACACGAGAAGGTCGTTGATCTCGAGCCAGTAGCGACGCGGGAGTTTCTCGCGCAGCGCCGTTTCGGTTTCCTCCGGGGTGGTGGTTTCGACGTAGCCCCAAATATTGCTGATGCGATGCACATGCGTATCCACACAGATTCCCGGTTTCCCATAAGCAGCGGTTACTACAAGGTTGGCGGTTTTGCGTCCGACGCCTTTGAAGGTAAGCAAGGTATCGATGTCGTCGGGCACCCGGCCGCCGAATTCGCCAACGATGCGACCGGCCATCGCGACCAGCTGCGGCGCTTTCGTCTTATAAAATCCAACCGGGTAGATCGCGCGCTCGACCTGCTCCACCTTGGCCCGCGCCAGAGCCCGCACGTTGGGTGCCAGCCTGAAAAGACGCTTGCTGGCTCCCGCGGTGGTCGCGTCCTGAGTTCGCAAACTCAGGATGCAGGAGGCAAGCACCTTGTAGGGCTGACGCGTCTGTACGGCCATCAGGGTGACGATAGGAGCCTTCTTCTTGGCGTATTCGGCACGAAGGCGCTTGATGATGTAAGGTAGATTGCGGTTGTTGACGACGGGCACCGGCGTGGATTAAAAGGCACGCCGTGCGATTGCAACAATGAACCAACCTCGCCTAAGAGTCGGGATCATCGGCGCCGGCCGCCACGGCAGCCGCTACGCCCGCCATGCCGCACACGATGTCGTCGGACTGCAACTGCAGGCGATCTGCCGGCGCAACGAAGTTGAAGGCCGGGCCTTGGCCGACGAACTCGGCTGCGGCTTTACCACGGACGCGCGAGATCTATGCACCCGCGACGATCTTGACGCCGTTATCTTCGTCACCGTCCCCTCGCTCTTGGATGAACTCGTTCCGCTTGCCGCAAACGCCGGCAAGCGCTTGTTGATCGAGAAGCCCGTAGCTCGCGACCTCGCCTCGGGCCGGCGCGCGCTCGACGCGATCGAACGAAGCGGGGCTTATTGCATGGCCGGTCATACCTTGCGCTTCAACACCGTGGTGCGCGCCATCCGTGACCGCGTCGCAGGCCTTGGGCGTCTGGATTCCCTGGTTTTCAGCCAGCGTTTTCCTCCCCAATTGCAGCTTCCCTGGCTCGACGATCCGGCACGGTCGGGGGGCGGAAGCATCGTTCACACCGGCGTTCATTGCTTCGACTTGATACGCTTCCTCACCGGCCTCGAACCCGCCGCCGTCGCCTGCGCCAAGAACAGCACCTACACCAAGCTCACCGAGGACAACTTCGCCTGCACGATGACGATGCAGCACAGTTCCGCGCTCGCATTGGTTACCTGTTCGCGCACCTCGCAGGTTCGCAACGGCCTCATCGAGATCAGCGGCGAGAACGGTCAACTGGTCGGTGACCATGTTTCCAACCGCCTCGTCGAAATTACCGCCGGCGGGCCCCGCAGGATCGAGGTCGGCGAGCCGCGCATGACCGTCCTGGAAACGTTGCGTCGTTTCGCCGCCGACTTCCGCCAGGAAGCTGCACCGGCAATCGGATACAGGGACGGATTGCGCGCGCTCGCGGTCGCCGACGCATGCCTGCGCGCCTGCAAAAGCGGGCGCTTCGAACCCGTTGCCTATTGTCCTTCCTAGGCCGGGAACGTAATATACCGGACTGTGTCTACTTCACGCCGCGTCACGGTCATGAGCCATGGCCCCCACTGCCTGGATGGTCTTACCTGCGCGGTGGTGATTTCACGCAATTTCGCCGGTGGCCGCATTGAAACGATTTTTACCGGCAACAACGACATCGACGACCAGATTCGCGCCTACTCACCGCTCGATCCGAACAAGGAAGAACTGTGGATCACCGACATCTCCTGGCGACAAGATGAGACCGATGCTCACTTAAACCGCTTGGCGGAACGAGGGCTGGAGCTTTACTGGGTGGACCATCACAAGACGGCGATCGAACGCAAAGCCGCCGGGCACCTCGCCGCCGACTTTACCGAGTACGTACTCGATGACCGATATTGCGCGAGTCGACTGTTGTTCGAGCATCTTTGCGATCGTGCCCACAAGCGCGGCGAGTCCCATCCGGGACTGTTCGCGTTGAAGAACCTCGTGATGTTGGCCGACGACGTCGATCGATGGATTCTGAAAATCGACGGCTCCCGCGAGCTGGCTCTGGCGGTGCGAACAATGCGGCAGGACGATGCATTCCGTGTATTGCTGTCGATGGATTCCAAACTGACCTACACCCCGGAATTGCAACGGGCGATGATGAAGGTCGGCCAGGAACTGCAGATCACGTTGGCACTGGCGGCCGAGACCTTCTACGAAATCTCGGTACCCGAAAGAGGCGTAAGCGTCGTGAGCGCCGAGTGCGACGGCTTTACCGGAGAGATAGCCGATCGCTGGACACGAGCGCGTAGCCGTACGGGCACGGTCTACGCGCTGTACGACCGCCGTACACACGGCGTCAGTATGCGACGATCGCCCGACTGCACCGTCGACCTGTCGCGGTTGGCCATGCACTTCGATGGTGGCGGACACGCGGCAGCTGCGGGCTGCAAGATCGACGCGTCGCCTGCGAACCGACCGATGGAAATCGCCGGCCAGGTGGCCGACGCGATTGCCGACGGGATCGACCAATGAGTGCCTTCTCGCAATCGGTCGAAGCCGCCGCAGCCCGACACGGCCAACCCAGGCTGATTACACACCGACTCGGAAGCCTGAATTTCCCGCCCGTCAGCGAGCGTGTCTACGGAGAGGTTTGTATGGCCATCCGGCGGCCGTCCGGAAGCTTTCTCCTGCAGACCAAACGAACCTATCCCAATTCGATCATGCGTCTGCCTACGGGTGGAATCCGAGAGGAGGAAACAGTCGAAACAGCGCTGCTGAGAGAAATCTGGGAGGAGACCAACCTGCAGGTACAGATCGTCTGTTTTGTAGCCGACATAGCCTACACCGACGGCCGCCGTGCATCCCCCTTCCGTACCTACATGTTTTTGTGTGACGAGTCCGGCGGCGTTCTCCAAAGTAACGACCCCAAAGAACAGATCAGCGACTGGGCCGAGGCCGGACTCGAAGATCTGCCACGCTACGCGGAGCAGCTGCGCACGATCAAGCCCAGTTGGGCGCGGTGGGGACAGTTCCGCGCCGCCGCTCTCGATATCCTCGTCGAGCATTTGCGGGAGGGTCCGCATTGCCCCGGCCCGTGAAACCCGCTTGCACCCACATCGCGATCTTTGCCCACGACCTCGAGCGAACGGTGGACTTTTACCGGCGCTACGCCGAACTCATCGAGGTGCATCGGCGTACCGAGCACGACACCACCGTCGTATGGCTGGCGGAGCAGGGACACGAACACCAGTTCGTTACCGTCCTGATCGGCGCTCCGCACGCAAAAGTCGCCGACCCAGCTCCGCTTGCTCACATCGGATACGCTGTCGGCGAGCGCGCGGAGGTTGACCGACTGGCGAAGATAGCCGCGCGGGAAGGGGCCCTCACCCAGCCTCCGACCGACGGCGGGAGCATCGTCGGCTACTACTGTATTCTCGCTGATCCGGAAGGGAACTCGGTCGAGTTTTCCTACGGGCAGGACCTTGGCCCGCAACGCGGGTAGCCGCTAGCTCCAGTAGCAGCCGAAAGGATCGCGAGAAATCTCACTGAGGCTCTCCGCCAGGCACCCGAGGAAACGGTCACCTCGTTCGTCGTAGTACGCCGCCCAACGACCGTTGCCCTTCTTCCAGTACAACTGGTAGTGCATCTTGCCCGGTCGGAGCTGGGCGATTCGATGTTCGATCACGTCGCTGGTGCACGCGTCACGCACACGGTGAACGATCGTGATAGCACCGTTGCTGTTTGCCTGAGCAAGAAGAACGCCGCGCGGTCCGACTCGCCAGCCAAGCACGCGACGAACCAGGAAGGGAACGAAGTCGTAGAGTACAGCCGCGCGTTGCGGTTTCTTCGATGCTGAACTGCGAGCCATTCGAGCCATCGTTACGTTTATGACAATACAGACGCCGGTCGTGGGGGGCAAGTGTCAAGAACCCCACCAGGGGTATCGAGTGCAAACGCAAAGCGCCGCGGCTACAATTCTCTTTGACGCTCTGCGACAGAGACGGGGTGTCCATGGCGAACGCTCGATGCGTGGTTTTGCGCTTCGAGCATTGCGTAGAAGGACGTAAACAGATGGCAAAGAAACGCGTTGCCCTGATCGGTGCGACAGGCATAGCAGGACAACAATTCATCGCCGCACTCGACGATCATCCCTGGTTTCGCATCACTCGTTTGGGGGCCTCGGCGCGATCGGCCGGCAAAACCTACGCAGGCGCCATCCGCGATGCTGACAGCGGTCAAGTGCGTTGGTGGGCCGACGGCGAACCGCCGGAATCGGTTCTCGACGTCGTTGTGGAAGAAGCCCGAAGCATGGACACGCGCGGTATCGACTTGGTCTTTTCAGCGGTCGAGTCCGACGTCGCCCGCGAACTCGAACCCATGTTCGCCGAACACGTGCCTGTGCTCTCGACCGCGTCAGCTTTCCGTTACGAAGACGATATCCCCTTGCTCTTGGCCGGTGTCAGTATGGATCATGCCAAGCTGATTTCTCGTCACCGGAAGCTACGCGGATGGAAAGGGTACATTTTGCCGCAGCCCAACTGTACCGTAATCGGGCTCGCCATTACCCTCAAACCCCTTCACGAACGTTTCGGCGTCAAACGGTGTTCGGTGGTTTCCATGCAGGGCATATCAGGAGCGGGCCGTTCGCCGGGAGTACCCGCCCTCGATGCCATCGACAACATCGTTCCCTACATTCCCGACGAAGAAGGGAAGGTAGCGCTGGAAGCCAGAAAACTTCTCGGCAAAGCCGGGCCCAAAGGTTTTGAACCGGCGCGCGTCGAGGTCTCAGCTACCTGTACCCGCGCTGCCGTTCTCGAAGGTCACACCGAGTCCGTATCCGTGGAGTTGGCAAGCCGAGCGACACCCGACCAAGTGGCACGAACATTCAAGCGAGCCGGTCGCCGCCTGGGCAAACTCGGACTGCCTTCGATGCCCGCCGAATTGATCCACGTTCACGAAGATCCCTTCCGCCCGCAGCCGCGACTGGATCGCAACGCCGGCGGCGGCATGACGACTTCGGTGGGACGGATCCGCCGCGAGCCCTTGTATCGCAACGGCGTCAAATACGTTCTCGTTTCGCACAACACCAAGATGGGCGCGGCCAAGGGTGCAATTTTGGTCGCCGAGTACTTGACGCACAAAAGTCTGCTCTGAGTCTCCCTCCATTCGGGGGCTTCTCGCGCAACCGTCGTTGGCCGACGCGGAACCCCAATCGGGGGCGCAATGTTCTACGCAGCGCGGCAATCTTTTTCTGCAATCTGTGACAATCCCTGCATTTTTCATCCTTTCGGACCCCTACACGGCGGTTGCTGTATCGGGCTTGAGGAAAAGCCATTCCAAGAGTTTCGCCTTGACGTTAAACTCTAAGCCTGGAGAGCGCGGCTTGAACCTTCGTAAACGCATCAAACACGGGATCACCGACTTTCTCGTCAGACACCTGACCAAGGAACGGGATGGCTACCTACAGCGCTTCCCCAACGATATCGAGCTGATGGTCAAGACCCTAAAACCCGGCGACGTGGTACTGGTCGAGGGCTCGCAACGGGTGAGCGAGGTTATCAAGTACTTGACGCAAAGTTGCTGGTCGCACGCGTGCATGTACGTGGGCGACACCCTGGTCTCGCGCGGTGGGCCGCTCGCCGACAAGGTGTCCGAGCAGTTCGGCGAGGAGGCCTCGATCCTGGTAGTCGAGGCCAACGCCGACACCGGAGTCGTGGCCGTTCCTCTGTCAAAGTACCGCGACCACAACATCCGCGTGTGCAGGCCGCTGAATCTCAGACCCGGCGATCTCAATACTGTCCTGCAGACTGTCATCGCGCAGATCGGCATGCCCTACTCGGTGCGCCACATTCTAGATCTGCTCCGCTATTTCTTTCCGGTCACCCTCATTCCAAGGCGGTTGCGGCACACCGCGTTGGAACGCGCGGGACAGTTTTCCAAGCAAGTGATCTGCTCCTCGCAGATCACGATGGCGTTCCAGAAGGTTCGTTATCCGATCCAGCCCCACATCGACTCTATCGTCGAAGCCAAAGCGGATGCCGACGGACTCCTCAGCCGAATTCTGGCCTCCGCACGCAGGCGCAGAGATACTCGCGCGGTTTTTGACACAGGGGTGTTCACACCATGCAATCCGCGACTGGTCACTCCCCGAGATTTCGACTTGTCGCCGTATTTTGAAATCGTAAAATTTCACCAGGCGGCCCGCAGCGATTTCGACTACAAGAAGATCGTCTGGGCCCAGACCACCGGCGGCGGGAACCCAAAGCGTTCGAGCGGTGCGCGCGAACGCGAGCCCGGCACAGGTGCGGCACCGGAGAAGCGCAAGCCCCAGGCCGTCGCGGCGTTCTCGATCCTGAAGAAAACCTTGTCGTTGTAATCCCGGCCGCTGGAGGCCGACGCTACTCCGTCACGCAGGTTCCGTCGATATCGACTTCGCTGGTCGTGGTCGCCACTGCGAGCGCGGTGGCGCCAGAAACACCACTCGCGATCACGACGACCTTCGTAAAGCCACGCGCCGCAACTCGGTCAAAGATGCGGACCCGGCGAATACCGTTGACGTTGCCTTTCCACTTGTACCTACCCTTCTCGGGCTTGGATCGTTTCCAACCCCGATCGAAATCGGGCACCGAAAGGTCGAGACTGACAACACCGTCACTCAGCACCGCCGAGAAGGATGCACGCGGGTCCAGTCCCATGAGACTGGCGCCCGGGACATCGTCGAGCAGCCGTGCCTTGAAGGCAAGCCGCTTGGTGCGCGTTACGAGTTTTCGGACCTCGACGGATCCTGGAGTACAAACCTTCGGACATATGCACGAAACATCGCAGGATCCCGGGCAGTTCGTGTCATCGCCGAGATCGCAATCTTCGTCCGGTTCCCGGATCCCATTGCCGCACACAGGCGTATCGCCACCAAGCGCCGTGGCGTTGAACTGAAAGTCGCCCTCGCCTTGGACGAGTCGCACCAAGGCATACCATGTCCCCCCGGCAGGGTTATCGAAGCGGCAATCGCCGAGTTGGCTCGGGCCCACGGTGGCACAGTCGAAGTCCGACGTGGTGGGCGGCAAACCGTGGCGGACATACAAATCAAAATCCGCCGCCAATCCTGAATTGGGGTTGCGCCCGTTGAACGTAAACACGATACGGCCGGTGTTTGCGGCCAGTGGGACCTGAAAGATCCGCTGGGTCGGGAATGCCCCTAGGTAGCCGTCCTCGGAAACCACCCGGGAGCCGGATTGACCGATGACCGGCAGACTTCCACACGCAGACGTCGAGTCGCTACTCAGAGCCCCGAGAAGAAAGTCCTTGTAGTGTTCAACGTTGGCATCGTAACTCAGATCGCTGTTGAGACAGGTGAAGTTGGCTCCCCCCGACGTGACACCGGCGACAACCGGGCCCGATCCGAGATCGAGGAAAATCGGCCCGCCCGAATCCCCGTTGCACGTGTTCGAGTCCTCCCCGACTATGCCTACAGGCTTGTCGAATCGCCAACACACCAACTCATCGTCGCCCCCGAACGGCGGCCCCGGAGTTTGTCCGCAGGTGGCTGTTTGCACCTTTCCCATGCGCTTGAGGTTGAAGTCGTTGGCGCCCGCCATGGTTTGGCCAAAGCCGACGATCGTACCCGGCTGAGACGGAAAAGGAGCATACGGGCCCAGGAAGGCCTGGTTGATCGCCGAGGGCAAAATCGACTGGACCGGGCTGGCGAGTGTCACGACCGCAACGTCTCCGATCGGGAAAGGTTGGGTATCGGAATCAGGATGTTTGGCAACTGCCGCCACGGCAAAGACGCCTGCGTCCTGCAGAAAGACGCCGTAATGCGAAGGATCAAAGTCGCTGCCGATGCAGTGCGCGGCGGTGAGAAAGGTGCGGCAACCGATCAGGGTCCCGGAACAAAAATGGTCGGCCGTCGCCGCATCCGGCCCGCTCAGCAGCGCCCCCACCGTGGCGAAGGTGTTGGTCGGCAAACCATTGACGATGCGCGGGCGAAGCCCGGGGGCTGCGATTTCGGCCGCCGGGGCCAACGGTACCGCAAAGGCGAACGCGGCCGCCACAGCCACCAGGGCCACGGGCAATCCCCGTCTTCGCGGCACCTTCGTCGTGCTGTTTGCTTGCGCCTGCATCGCCCCGTCGAAGCGTTCGGCCCCGGTACCCGGACCGGCTCCGTCCTAATGAAGAACATGGCACACCCATGGAGTACTGACCAGAGGGAACTTTTGCGCCCGCCTATGCCCCAAGTGAGGGGGGGCTTTCTCCACCCGCACAGGACGAAATCCAAAGCGAGGGGCGGAGAACACGGTAGACTCGAAGACGGTATCCATGGAAAGCGCGGAACGACTCTACACCTGTTTGATCCATTCCCAGGTGAGGGTCCGTTCGATGGGGGTCTGCGATTCCTGCGGCATGTCACTGGAACCGCTCATCCTGAACGCCGCCGACCAGAGCCCCGGCGTAGACAACCAAGCGTCCGACATGGCTCGCCGCTTCAAGGTCGCGGCTGCCCTGAGTCTGCCCGTTCTCATGCTGTCGCTTTCCGAGATGCTGCCCGGGCGTCCGGTCGACGCCGCCATCAGCCGACCGTTGAGCCTGGCGATCCAGCTCGCCTTCAGCTCGGCCGTCGTATTGTGGGCAGGGTTGCCGTTGTTGCAGCGCGCGGTACTCTCGCTCCGGCGCGCCCGTCTCAACATGTTTACCTTAGTCGGCGTGGCCAGCCTCGCAGCATTCATCTACAGCGTCGTCGCCGCCCTACGCCCGGAACTTTTTTCGGCTGGGTTTCGCACAACGAGCGGAGAAGTGCCCGTGTACTTCTCA
>CAZKLE010000073.1:0-11795 GCA_964553415.1 uncultured Myxococcales bacterium | reverse complement strand
CGTCGAATCTGCTATGGACAGGCCGAGCGCTGTTTTGGTTTCTCCTCGTCGCCCACGCGGTCGAATGCCTTATCTTTCTTCTGGCGCTCCGACGTGCGGGTGGCAGTCTTGCCGAGCATCTTGCCAAGACTATGGTCTTCGGCGTGTTTTACGTCCGCGGGCTGCCCGGATAGGTGTCGGGCCGCGGCGACACGGATCGCGCGCCGTCAGTGGAAGATGCGTTTGTGCGGCCCCTTGCCCCCGGGCGGGGCGACGGGCGGCGATGTGGCGTCGAGCAGCACCTTCGCCCACTCGCGTTCGGCCTTGGGCCAGCGTCGGCGGTCGAAGCGTCGAACGTGGGTTTTGGCATCCTTGAGACGCCCGCGGCGGGCGAGAACGTATGCGTAGCTGTTGCAGTAGGCGATGGTCTCGTCTTTTGACAGCGTCTCGTCTTCGCTGACGGCTTCGAAATACCACGCGGCTTGTTCCAGCCTGCCCTGCTTGGTGTAGGCGTGTGCGAGCATGACGCGATCCCCGTCGGTGCTCTGTCTCTCTCGCACCAGAGCCTCGAGCAGATCGACGACTCGTTCCCACTGCTTGCGTTCCCACGCGCGCCGGACGCGAAACCAACGCAGCATGAGCCGCGGCAGCTCGCGCCATTGTATGCTTGGATTGCCGTCCGAGGCCGTCACACGGTTCAGGCTTTGCGGCCGACACCTTCGGAGACCACGTTGGCCGCGAGGCTCTCGACGCGTGCGGCCAAGCGGTCCCAACTATAGTGGTGAGCCGTTCGCCGCGCTTCTCGGGCCAGGCGCGCGGCCATGGACGGACGCTCGCGCAGCACGCGAATGTGT
This sequence comes from uncultured Myxococcales bacterium, assembly GCA_964553415.1. Classification (GTDB taxonomy): domain Bacteria; phylum Desulfobacterota; class Binatia; order UBA1149; family JAJCZL01; genus CAZKLE01. The sequence continues at coordinate 10,962 of CAZKLE010000073.1, read as the reverse complement.
TTGGCGAGCTTGGCGCTGCGTCCCGGCGGATGCAGCATTGCCGCCTGTTTGTGCGGCCAGAGCCTGGGCAGATCGCCGATCGCGGCCGCGGCGATCGGCACCCCGGCGGCGGCGTATTCCCAGACTTTCAGGGGAGAGAAGTAAAACGGATCCATGGCCGGGTACGGTGCGGTGCCTACGTGCATGCGGGCCAACTGCGCCGGAACGTTTTGGTGGGCCACGGCGCCCACGACCTCGATGTGGTCGCCCAGGCCGCTGCTCGTTCGAAAGGCGTCGATGTCGACCCGCATGGGCCCCTCGCCGACGATGAGCAGCCGGTATGCCTCGTTTTCCGCGTGCAGTTTTCGGAAGGCCTCGAGGAGGGTGTCTATGCCGTGCCACGGCTTGAGGCTGCCTAGGAAACCGATGACGAACTCGTTCCCGTCGCTCCCCGGACGCTCAGCGACAGGGACGGATTCCGTCGTCGGCGCGCCGCAGGGCACGACGCGAAGCTTTCTCCGCGTGCAGCCGGCCTCGTGGGCGTACGCGGACAGGGACTCGGTGGTGACGAGCACGCGGTCCGCGTGCGACAAGAGCAAGCGCTCGATCGCGGCGGCGGCTTCGGTCTGCGCCAGGTTGCGGTAGCGCTGCTGCTGTTCGAGCAGAGGCGCATTGACTTCGAGAAGAAAGGGTATGCGCTTTCGTCGGGCGTAGCGTAGGCCGGCGAACGACCAGAGCGAGTGGCGTTCGTAGACGAAGTCGTAGGGGCCGGTCCGTTCGAGCTCTTGGGATACGATGTCGTTGAGCCACAGGTTGTAGAGTTCGAACGCCGGCGTTGTCGGCTGGCTGCGTTCGCGTAGAGATTTTGCGATGCGCGCGCGCAGTTCTTCCAGAACCGGGTCGTCGCCGAGGTCGATGATGGACACGGGCTCGCAGCGGATTGCAGTCGGGCCGGGGTCGGCCGCGAAGACCGTCACGTCGTGCCCGCGAGCGGTCAACGCTTTTACCAATTCGCAGACATGGACCGAGCTGCCGGAGTTGCCGGTAACCGGTATGCCGCGGTCTGCACAAACGTAGGCGATGCGCACTAGTCCAGGTATCCCAGCGCACGTAGGCGTTCGCGCGTAGCCTGATCGAGTTTGGCCTTGCCCGCCTTGGCGCCGGCCGTCCGGTGCAGAGCGTCGTGGGCTTTGTCCATGAGCTTGCGCATCTCGGCCAGTTGCTCGGGCAATCGCCCGGCGGCGTTGGTGGTCTCTCCCGGATCGGAGCTCAGATCATAAAGTGTTTCCACCACGGTGCCCCTGGCGACCCGTTGCGCCCGAGGCCGGGGGATCGGCATCGCCTTCGTCTCGGCGGTGAACCCTTTCCACTCGACTTTCCTGCCTACATACAACGTCCAACCCGGAAGTTCTATGACGATGTCACCGCCGCTATCCACGTACAGCTTTTGGATCACCCCCTCGATCTCCGGCTCCTCGACCTCGTGCGCGCTACGCGCCTCGACACGATCAGCGCGGAATACACCATTTTTAGGCGCTCCCTGGACTTTCACCCACTGCAGTGGCGTGAGGGTGTTCCACACGGGGCGATCGCGGGCGGGCAGCCGGGTCTCGATCGCCACGACCTTGGTTGACAACAACTCGATCGACTTGTGGTTGCCCGCCACTGCGGTGATGGGTGCGGTGATTTCGACGTCGCGGTCGCCTGCGTCGAGCCGGTAGACTCGTTCCGGCAGAAAAATTCCACCGGCAAAGACTCCTCGTGCTCGAATGCGGGTGCCCACGGTGAGATCAGACGGTAGTTCGATGTTTGCGACTTCCGTGCCGGGCGCCGATGTGTCGCGGCTGCGCATGTATTTGAAGCGGGGAGTGCGCAGCGATGCGATGCTTTCCTTGCCGATGAGCTCGATGGTGAGTACGGGTTGGTCGCTCGACTGATCCGCTCTCGGGGCCAACTTCAGCAGCGAGCGGCCGGGCAGTTCCGTTGCCTTGTCCAGACCGGCAGCGTCGAGAATCGTCGGCGTGATGTCCACCTGACTGACCTGGGTGTGGACGCGCCGGCCCGTGCCGCCGTTTCCGGGCAGGTGCACGATCAAGGGGATGTGGATGAGTTCGTCGTAGGGACCGTAGCCGTGGTCGAGTTTGCCGTGCTCGAGAAAGCCTTCGCCGTGGTCGGCGGTGATCATCACCAGAGTGGATTGGAGGTAGCCGCGGACTTTCAACAGATCGAAGAGACGGCCGAGGACGGCATCGGTAAAGGCGACCTCGCCGTCGTAGAGTCCGCGCAGTGTGAGGGCGTCGTCGGGACCGAGCTTGACGACGCCCTCGCGCACGGCGCTTCGCAGCAAGCGCCAGTTGTTTGTGTTCATGCCCCATTCAACGGAATCCAAGCGCGCCCGTGTGGTGAGCGCCGCACCGGAGGCCGTTCCTTCCGGGCGGTAGGGGAGGTGCGGGTCGAGTACGTGGACGTAGGCGAAAAACGGACGGCGATCGCCACGCTCGAGCCAGCGCAAGAAGCGGTGTGTGACGTGTAACGCGTCGCCGAGTTCTTCTTCGTAGACGGAGAATCCCTGGTTGAGGCCGCTCGAGCGGGCGTTTAATTGTGCGTTCTCTACGAAGGCGCCGGTTTGGTAGCCGGCCGCCGACAGCCGCTCGGCAAGAGTGACGATGCGATCAGCGAGAATGTCGGTGGTTTCTTTGCGGTTGACGAGCACGCCGTGTTGGCTCGGGTACAGCCCGGTCAGGATCGTCGGTACGGTCGGTTTGGTCCAAGATGCTACGCTGAAAGCGTTCTCGAAGACGACGGATTCGGCCGCGATCCGGTCGATCATCGGTGTTGCCCCGGACGTTGATCCGTAAGTCCCCAGCGCATCGGCGCGCAAGGCATCTACGCAGACGATCAAAAGATTCGGCCGATGCGGGGCCGGCCGGCCGCTGCAAGCGACGGCAAAAAGAGCAATGAGCCAGAGTCTTCGGCAGGGCTTCATTTCTTCGACTTGCTCGTGCTTTCCGGTCCCCGGTGGGGAATGTCGTAGGAGAAACCCAGGCCGACTTCGTTGAGATCGAAAATGCGACTCGAACGCGATGATGCCGCGTCCTTGTAGCGATAGCGAAGCGCGACGCGGAGTCCCTCCACGAACGGCAAGGGAACACTGAGCTTGGCTTCGTACTCCCATGTCGTGTCGCGGCGCCCGAAGTTCTTGTTGCGCCGGCCTATGCCGTTGAACGGGGTGTTGACCGTATAGCTGCCGTCTCTGTACGAGGCTCGGATATCGAATGTGGTGCCGTGAGAGAATCGCTTGCGGAAGGAAGCTTTGTAGCGCCATTCCTTACGGTCGAAATCTTCTCCGTTGGCGGTACGTTGACCGTATTCCGTCCCGATTTTGCCTCCGAGAGTCGGAGAAAATTGATAACGGAGGTCGCCGGCGATCGCCGTCGTTTGGGCGCTCCGTCTGGAAAATCCGCTACGGAAGTCGTCGTAGGACTCTTTGACGAGCAATCGGGCTCGCGCCTGCTTGCGTGTGCCGAAACGGTTTTGCAGGCCTGCGTTGAGGTCGTATTCCGTTGCGAACGCGTTGTTGGTTGTTGCGTTCTCTTCCAGCCGAAGCCGCCTCGGTACGTAGCCATATTGCAAGAGGAAGTCGGTGGCGTGGCCGAGTTCATAGGACGCCCCACCTCGGAGCTCGGCAAAATTGCGGGTGTTGAACTGTGTATAGACGCGACCACGCAGGCGGGTCCAAATCTCGTCGGGGATGAGACCGCGCTCGCGGGCCTTGCGTTTGTAGAAGACGTCGGCGGTCGTAAAATTGGTTCCGGTTTTTTGCGGACCGTCTGCGGCTGAACGGACGTTATCGTTGTGGCCCTCCTCGATCCGGACCCTGGCCTCCCACTTCGGCTCCTTCTTGTGTGCCTGGGCGCCGGCCACGAACACGCAACTTGCCGCCAAAAGCAACGCCAGGGCGGATGCCGTCTCCGAGGCAAGCCGCGGGAAGTGGCGCTTACTCATCGGAGTCGTCCTCGATGCCCAAGTGTTTTCTGACCCGTCGTTCGATTCGTCGGAGACCGAAAAAGTTGAGACCCGTCATGCGGGGCGGGCCTGCCGGTGACTCCGTGCCTTCGAGAAGGGACTCGATCTGCTTGCGCAGACGTTCCGGCGTCAACCTGTTGGGATGGATCATTCGCAAGAGGCCTTGCTTTGCGAAGGCTTTGGCGCGCAACAGTTGCTCTTCTCGCGGAACGATGCGTGGAATGACCACACTGGGCGTTCTTAGCGAAAGCAGTTCTGAGATCGTGTTGTAGCCCGCCATCGAAACGCTTGCCGAAGCGATCGACAGAAACGCCGCAAGGTCGGGGCGAAAGTCGAAGGTGAGGAAGTCGTCGCTCAGGGGCAGCAAGCGTTCTTTGAGTTGCCTGCGTTGCTCGTGCGGAAGGTCAGGGCCGAGGAATACGGCCGCTCTGGCCCCCTGTTTGGTAATCGGAACGGCTGCGTCGATAAACGCGGACAACATGGGGAAGCCGTCGCCGCCGCCGCCGCAACTGGCGACCAGTAGAGGCCGGTTATCGAGGCGGAATTCCCGGACGATGTCTCCCGGTTCATTTTTCTCGGGTGCGCGCACGACGTAGCCGCAGAAACGGAACTTTTCGGCGATTCGGTGCGGTATACGGTAGAGCTCGACCGGGTCGAACACCGACTTGCAGCCGACGACCCAAACCTCATCGTAGTGCTCCTGCAGACTTTTGTACGCACCTTGCTTGCCCCAAATGCGTACGATCTCGTCCGGCTGATCGAGGACATCGCGTAGCGTGAGGCAGATCTTTACGCGAGAACTCCTGCGCTTGAGATAGCGAAGGGTGGAGAGCAATTCACCGTCGGCGCCGGTGGGAACGTTATCGGCCACGAAAATCGCCGGATCGTATGCGCGGGTGACGCTTCGGATCATCTCTTCGCGGATGCGCAGCACGCGTGCGAAGCTCGAACGCAGATGACGGCTTCGGTAGTCGTCCCTGCCCGCTTTCCAAATGCCGGGCAACTTGACGAAGTCGACGCCCGGAACCGACGGAAACGCCGCCGCCGAGTCGAGCCCGGTCAGCATCAGGACCGAAAGGTCTTTGACGTGGCGAGCCAAGTACGAGGCGATGGTGAAACTGCGCCGGAAGTGGCCCAATCCGAACGTGTCGTGTGAGTAAAACAAGATGCGGTGTCTCACGGCTTCCTCCGGGCTTCGCGCTCGCAGTTCAGTAAGCTTCCAGTGATTTTGTGCCAGACGGGTCGGACGGCGTACACGCAGGATAGTCGCAATAGGGCCGAGCGCTGGTACCAGGATAGGAGAACTCGATCGAAATCGAGGGGGTAGGAACGGAGGAAAGTCTCTCCGGTTCGTGCGAATCGCGAGTCGCCGTGGTTCTGGATGGTTCTGAGTTTCGTGTGCGCGAGAAAATTCCCCATATCGAGTTCGGGATCGCCCAGACACAAAGTGTCGACATCGATCATGCCGGGCGGTCCTGTCGACAGCAGTACCTGCCGGTCGTAGAAGTCACGGTGGATGACCGCGCGCGGCGGACGGTCGGGTTCGGGCAGGTCACGTTCCAAGAGGTCGATGGCCGCGCCAAGGCTGGAAGCCAGCTCGGGGAACAGCCGGCCGGTCAGTTGGGTCCAACCGCGCACGAGTTCGAGCTCTTCGAGGGCTTGGAAATGACGCTCGAGTTCGCTTCGATCGGCTTGGTGCAACTCGGCTAATGCCTTGGCGACTTCCTCGATAACGTCGGAGGCGACCTCTTTGCCGCTGCGTGCGGCATCGTACAGGCTTGTTCCGCCAAGCCCCTCGACGAGAGTGAGCGAGAGTTCCTCTATGTGGGCAATCGCACGGGGCAGGCGAAGTCTTCGTTCGGCTCGAACCACCGCACGACGGGCCTTCCGTAACTGCTCGAAGAACTGACCGGGAGTGGTCTCGTAACTCACCTTGCCGAAGACGGTCCGTCCTGCGCGGTCCCTGTAGCGGATTTGGCAGCGTTTTCCGGGCCGGTAACCGACCACCTGCGCCTGCGAGGGTTCTAGAAAACACCCCGCATGCTGCGTGACCGTTTCACAACGAAGGGATTCAGGAAGCGTCGCTAGGCGGTAGTCGAGGGGGAAGGGAAGGATGAGAATTACCGGCGAGGCGAGGTACGCATCTCCGCGATAACGATCGGCTTCGTGGCGGGCACGTTTCTCCGACACCACGAACGCCGAGAGTGCTACGTTCGTGCTGTCGGCGCAGACGGCACGGTAGTGGACATTGAAATAGCGACCGGGCTTCGCCCACATCGATACGTGTTCTACGGAACGGACGACCTTACCCGCGAGCGCGGGCACGGCGAGGCTCATCTCGCGTAGTTTGTCGAGATCGAAAATCGCGCGTGCTGCTGTGACGTTCATTGTCAGCCTTTGCGCGCTCGTAGTTCGGCGGCGTGGAGGGCGTGGAAGGCGCGGATCACCCGATCGGCGTTGTGCCTCCACGTATAGCGCCGGCCGATCATCGTGCGCGCGGCACGCGATAGGTTGACGGCGGCCGCGGGGCGCGAGCGTAGACCGGAGATCGCCGCCGCCAGGGGCCGGATCGCTCCCGGTGGAACGAGTAGACCGGTTTTGCGATTCGTCACGATTTCTCGAATCTGGCCGATGTCACTGGCGACGACCGGCAATCCGGCTGCCATGTATTCGAACAGTTTGAGGGGAGAGAAATAAAAACCGGGTAACGCCGAATAGGGTGCGACTCCGACATCCATACGGGCCAAAAGTTCCGGCACTTCGTCGTGGGCTACGTCGCCGCTGAACTCGACAGCTGCGTGCATACCCATCGACCGCGCGCTCTTCTCGAGGCTTCGCCGCATGGGTCCGTCGCCGACGATCAGGAGGCGATAGCTCGCGTCCCCACGGTACAAGATGCGAAAAGCGCGGAAGAGGTTGTCGAGCCCGTGCCACGGCTTCAAAGTGCCGAGGAATCCGACGACGAACGGTTCGTTCCGACCTTTTCGACGTTGGCCCCTGCGGCTGTAGCGTGCAGGCTCGGCCGCATTGGGCATGACTTGCACGGCCGAAGCGCGTGCGCCGTGTTCGACCACGTAAGGGAGCAGCTGAGAGGAGGGTACGGCAACGCGGCCGGCGCCGCTGAAAAGGAAGTGCTCGATGTCGGCAGCGGCGGCTTCGTTGTCGAGGGTCCGGTAGCGTGCCTGTTCGCGCCGCAATGGGGCGTTGACTTCCAAGACGAAAGGAAGACGGGCGGTTCGTGCGAACACCAAGCCGGCATAGCTCCATAGGGAGTAGCGTTCGTAGACCGCGTCGACCCGCCAACGCTTGTGCAATCTCTCGAGGGTTTTGGCGACCGCCTGATTGAGCATGAGCCCGCGCGCTTCGGCGGCTCGGGCGTGGGTACGCGGGCGATCGCTCCCCTCGAAGATGGAACGGCCGATCGCTCGTGCCGTGCGTTCCGCGCTCACGTCGAATACGGGAGCGACGAAACCGTCGGCGTTGGCCGCATCGGCCGTTCGTGTTGCGACGATGCGCACGTGCGCACCTCGGCCCACGAGCGCACGAACCAACTCGGTCACATGGGCGGACGCGCCTTTACGGCCACCCACGGGTACGCCTTTGTCCGCGCAGACGTATGCGATATGGAGCCCGCGTTTCATGAATGCGCGGCGACCAGGCCGGCGCTTGCGTACACCAGCCGGCGGAGTTTTTTGGCGTTGACGTGCAAATCGAACAGCGATTCCGCGCGGTCGCGCCCGAATTGTCCCATTGCCGCCGCCTCTTCCGGGTGATCGAGGAGTCTCCCCAGGGCGTCGGCCAACGCTTCGATGTCGGAGGGGTCGACGAGTAATCCCGTGCGCCCTTCTTCGACGATTTCGGGGATCCCCGAGAGCCGCGTCGAGACCACCGGGCGAGCGCAGGCCATGGCTTCGAGGAGAACCGTCGGCAAGGCATCGACGTTACCGTCTCTGGCGACCACGCAGGGCAGCACGATCATTGAAGCAGCGCGCAGGTACTCGGCTACCTCTTCGGTCGACATCGAGCCGACCAGAGAGCAGACATCCTCGACTCTGAGTTCCCCGATGAGGTTGCGGAGTTCTTGCTCAAGTCCGCCGCCGCCGATGATTTCACAGCGGAATGTCCGCCCTGCCGCTTTCATTTGCGCGCAGGCGCGGATGAGCACATCGAATCCCTTTTTCTCGACCAGGCGCCCGACGGAAACGATACGCGCACTTTCGGCGGGTTCGTCGCGTCGGTTTCCAAACCGCGCCATCTCGACACCGTTGTAGATACGCACGACGCGGTCGGCCACGCCCGGCTTGTCGGCGAGCAGCTCGCGCAGATGACGTAGGTTGTAATCGGTTACGGTGACCGTGAACGCCGCCTGTTCGATCTTCCAGCGCAAGGCTTCGCTGTCGGTGTCCTCGTGATAGATGTCCTTGGCGTGAGCCGTGAGGCTGAAAGGTATGCCGCAAAGGTGTGCCGCGAGTGCCGACACGTGCGTCGCGCGAGATGCAAAATGCGCATGCAGGTGCTGAATACCAGCTTGCTCGGCGAGTTGGGCCAAGCGCATCGCCAGGCGGACGTACTTGCGCGGCAGCAAGCGGTCCCACTGGTTGTGCGGAATCTTCAATTGCTTGGCCAGGCGCTTGCGCACGGGGCCGACCTCGGCCTCGTCGGGCAGGGTGTCATCAACGTAGGTCAGCGGCGCTCGTAGGTCTTGGAGAATCCCGTGCCGAACCGGCCCGGCCGGATTGTGGTGTAAGGAGAACACCGAGATGTCTTCGGCGGCACTTTCCATCGCGCGGATTTCGTTGATGACGAAGGTCTCCGACACTCGCGGAAACACCTTGAGCACGTAGCCGATCCGTAGCGAGTCGTGGCTAGCTTCCATGTTTCTCCTTCGGCACGAGCTGGCAACGGCGCTTGATGCACTTCGCCGCTACGTCGTTGCGACATACGTCGACTTGAACGCATACCTGTTGTGGTCGGCAGGCTTTTTTCAGGAACAATCGCAGGTCGTCTCGGTGCCATTTGGTGACGGCCGCCTGTCCGCCGCTCTCTTCGCAGGAGCAGCATCCGATGCGGTCCACGACCGAACACTGGTCGTCGGTCGAGCACCAGAAAATATCGTAGGGCGGAATCACCGGCTTCGACTTGACGGTCTTGTCGTAAAAGGAGTACATGACCGAGGTCAGTAGTCCGGCTGAAATCAGCGCGGCGAGTACCCAAAGCACGATTCTACGAAGCTCCATGCGTCCCCTCTCCCCGTGTGCTGCTCTCCGTCACGGGTCTTCTGATGGCGGCTGGTTCTGCGCCCAGGGTTTGCAGGCTATACACCTCTCGGTACCAACCCTCCTGCGCCATCAACTCCTCGTGCGTACCCTGTTGGGTGATCACGCCTTGTTCCAGTACCACGATGACGTCGCTTCCCCTCAATTCGGACAGGCGATGCCCTACCCGCAGGGTGGTGCAGTGCGCCGAGACTCGCCGTAACGTCTCATTCAGGTGAGCCGCGGAGGTAGCATCCAATGCAGCCGTCGGTTCATCGAGGATCAGGATAACAGGATCTTTGATCATCGCGCGAGCGATGGCGATCTTCTGTCGTTGACCTCCCGATAAAGTTTCGCCCCTCTCGCCGACGAGGGTGTTGTAGCCATTCTCGAGACCGGCGATGTAATCATGGGTATCCGCGAGTTTGGCAGCTTCGACGACTTCTTCCATGCTCGCGTCGGGTTTCCCGTAAGCGATGTTTTCGGCGATGGTTCCCGAGAACAGCATAGGCTGTTGCAGGACCACTCCGATTTGGCTGCGAAGCGACTCCAGTGTGAACTTGCTCAGCTTGTTACCATCGACGGTGATCATGCCTTCGTCCGGGTCGTAGAGCCTCGGCAACATCCCGCACAGAGTCGATTTGCCGGCGCCGTTGGCGCCGACCAACGCGACGGTGGTTCCCGCTTGCACTCGAAGGGTCACATTGCGTAGAACCGGCGTTCCTTTGGTGTAAGCAAATGTGATGTTCTTGAACGAGACTCGGCCGCTCAGGCGCGGTGCGGGCTCCGCGTCACGATGTACTTTCACGCGCTCGCGCGTGTGCAAGATGGAGAACACCCTTTCCGCACTTGCCGAGGCTTTGGCAATCCTTCCGGCTACGCGCCCGATTCTCCGAAGCGGCTTGTACATGTTTCGCAGGTAGTGTGTGAACACGATCAGATCGCCGGGGGTGAGCCTTCCGGCAAGGACCTGGCGAACGCCGAACCACAACACCAGGCCGGTTCCGATGGCAATGAGGATCTCGGCGATACGCTCCATGTTGGCTTCGATGCGAACGGTCTTGAGCCCCTGGCGGAGATCTTGGCGATTCACGAGTTCAAAACGGTCGTCCTCGAAGGATTCACGTCCGAACACTTGGATGACAGAGATGCCTTGCAGCATCTGGCCGATAAGCGCGGCCATTTTCCCTTCTTTTTTCCGATGGTTACGAACGGCTGTTCGCAGACGAGTGCCAACCTGAAACGCCGCGGTTCCCATCATCGGAACGACCGCGAGGCTTACGACCGTCAACCGCCAGTCCACGTAGAACATGACCCAGACCATGCCGACTAGAACGAGAAAATCGGTGAAGATGGTGATTACGGCATCGACCATCATGTCGCGCATCATGTTGGCGTCGCCGGTCGCACGCATCAGTAGGTCGCCGACTGTTTGTCGGCGATGACAGGACGGCGACATCCTCTGCAGGTGCGCGAAGAGCTTGCGCCGTACGCGGAACGTTACGCGCTGCCCGGCGGCGGCGATGAGGAAACGCTGGGTGTAGGCGAAAAATCCCCACACCAGGCTGATCGCGAACAGCAGCAGGCAGGAGATCGTGGTGATGCCCATGGCTCCGTAGCCCTTGAGCAGCGCATAGGGGAAGACCCACTTGATGCAGTTCTCGGGCCTCCGCTTCGGGTCGAAGAGGAGGACATCCTGGGT
>CAZKLE010000072.1:0-11956 GCA_964553415.1 uncultured Myxococcales bacterium | reverse complement strand
TAGATGTCGAAGACCTCCGAACTGAAGGAAAAGCAAAAACTCGGCTTTCCCATCATGCGAAGCTCGCCATGCTCGAGCACGGCCTTTTGCATGGCGAAGCTCGTCTCGAAGATCGCTTTTGCGTAACGCAGGTAGCCTTCCCTGCCCAGGCTTACCATCGAGGCCCAGGTCGCGGCGATCAACCCGCCCGAACGGCTTCCGGCGATGCCGGGGGAATTGTACTTTCCGCCGGGCCAGTGCGGCGTCATGAAGTACTGGTGCCGGCGCAATTCGTGACTGCGGCAGAGAAGCGTCGAGGTACCCTTGAGGCCGAAACCAAACTTATGCGTATCGGCCGATATGCTGGTCACTCCGGGCAGACGGAAATCGAATACAGGAATGTCGTAGCCTAGCTGTTCTCCCCAGGGCAAGATAAAGCCGCCCAGACACGCGTCCACGTGCAGGCCCACACCGTGCAAGTCTGCAATCTCGGACAACTCGCCAATGGGGTCGATGGTGCCGTAGGGATAGTTACCGGCTGAACCGACCAACAAGATGGTACGGTCGTTGATATTTTCACGTACAAAGCCCATATCGACCAGCGTCGTCCGCGGATCGATCGGCGCGTGCACGACTTTTACGCCGAACAGATGTCCGCCTTTTTCAAAAGCCGGGTGGGCCGTGACCGGCAAGATCATCTCGGGATCGCCTCTCCCACCCTCGGCGCGAAACTTGTCACGGTACATAAGCACAGCGGTGATGATGCTTTCGGTGCCTCCCGAGGTCACCGAGCCGCAGGGTTGTTCGGAGGGATGGTGGTCGGCCACCGCATCACCGTGCATCAGGTCGAGCGCCATGGCCGAGATCTCGCCTTCGAAGCGTGTAGCGCTCGGACAGATGTCGCGCTGCAAGACATTGACGTGGGAAAATGATGCAAACGCCTCGTTTAGGAATTCGTAGTGCGCGGTATCCCCACAGTACATCGTCCCGGAGCATTTGCCCGTCTGCCAGAAGTCATCTTCCTCGGCTGCCATTTCGCGAAGCTCGCCGAGAATCTCTCCACGAGGACGGCCGTGTTCGGGGAACCGATCGATCACCCCGTAGCGTTCGGCGTAAGGGTACAGCCTGCCCAGCGGTCCGTTTTCTTCATTGGCCATGGCGCATTCCCTCACTCGTTTGCGTTGATGATCGCGAGCGCCTGCGAATGCAGCCGCTCCGTGGCAGCAGCAACGACGAATCCGCCTTCGTTTGCCGATCCCCCGCCCGCGCTCGTCACGATCCCGCCGGCCCCCTCGATGATGGGGATCAACGGCATGATATCGTAGGGCTGCAGGTTGTCTTCGATCACCAGATCGATCTGCCCCATCGCCAGCAGGCAATACGCGTAACAATCGCCGCCGTAGCGTCGCATCCGGCTTTCCGCAGCAACCCGGTCAAACGCTTGCCGGTGGCCGCGATCGACAAACATGGAAGGATCGGTGCAGTACAAGACGGCGGAGGACACATCGAGTGTCGCACGGGTGCTCAAGGACAGCTGTCGATCCTCGTGTTTGAACCATGATCCTTGCGGTGTCCCGAAGAAGGTTTCGTCCGTGTAAGGCTGGTGCATCACGCCGGCCCGGCACGAGCCCGACTCCAGCAGACCGAGAAGGATCCCCCAAGCCGGCATGCCGCTGATGAACGCGCGCGTGCCGTCGATCGGGTCAATCACCCACGACGGCTGCAACGGATCCGCCGCAACCGTCCCTTCTTCCTCGCCGATGATGCCGTAGCCGGGGAAGCGCTGCGCGAGTTCGGCGCGAAGAAAGGCCTCGATCTCGCGGTCGGCACGCGTGACCGGATCGAAATAGCCGCCCTTGGATTTGTCTTCGACCTCCACCCCTCGGCGGAAGTAGCCGCACGCAATCGGGCCGGCCGACTCGACCAAACCCACGGCACAAGCGAGATGCTCAGCAAGTTCGCGCGTATCCATCGTCAGCCGTTGAGCGCCTCGAAGATAGGAAGGTTCTGTTTGTAGGCGGCAAGGAACTGCTCGAACAGTCGATCGTATAGCTTTTGCTGCTCGCCTCTAGGCTCGTAGGTCCGCTTCACCGGACATACCTTATCGAGATCACCGTAGTCGAGACAACCGAGCTGCACAAAACCCAGCAGCGCCGTGGCCCGATTGTTCACGTGCCTGGCCTCGGCCAGTTGCTTGACGGGACGGCCCATCACATCGGCGAGAATCTGCGCCCACTGGTCGGAGAGCGCGCAGCCGCCGGCAAAACGCAGCGCCGGGAATTCGACCCCGGAAAATCGTTCAACGGCCGGCAGTAGCCAACGGAGGTTGAACGAAACGCCCTCGACGATCGCTCGCAGCATTCTCGTGCGCGTAGTCTCCAGTGACATGTTCAGAAACCCACCGCGCGCATTGGGATTAAACGAAGGGCTTTGCGAACCGGCGAGCCAGGGTAGAAACAGGAGACCGCCGCTTCCAGCGGGTTCAGCGCCGATCGCGGCGTCAAGCCTCACGAAAGCGTCTTCCGTGGAATGGTCGACGAGAGCGTCCTTAGCAAAGGCGACGTTGTGGAGAAAATGTTCGAGGGCTTTTCCGCCGAGACCGTTCTCGGCCATCGACATATACTGCCCCGGAATAGGGCTCGGCATACTCACGATCGCACTCTCCAAGTCCATACCGGCCGCCGGCGCAGTCGCCAAGACTTGACACGTAGTCCCGATGTTGATGCCGCCCTCACGACCTGCGTACGCTCCGCTGCCAATGCAGACGGCCTGGGTATCGTTGATGCCGGAAAAGACCTCGGTGCCGGGCTCCAGCCCCCAGTCTCGTGCCGTCTCGTCTTTGACCACCCCGACTTGGGAATTGAGCGGGACCAGTTCGGGCAGTTTGTCCTTGTCCAGACCCGACATGGTGATCAACTCGTCATTGTAGCCGATCGAATCCACCTCACGATTGTCGGTGAGAAGCATCGCAAAGGCCGTGCAGGCATTCGCTGTCACCCTGCCCGTGAGCCTCGCGGCCACGTAGTCCATCGGTTCAACGAACTTGTAGCTGCGCTCGTAGACCTCCGGGCATTCGGCCTGGACAAACAGCATGTGCGAGAGCGAATCGTTACCAGAGGGGAGCGGCGGCATGCCGTGGGCTTCGATCCATTTGATCGGCGCTTCGGCATGCCGTTCATACACCTTCATGGAATACGGGCCACCGCGGCCGTCCATCCAAAGAAGAAGATTCATCGTCGCCCTGCCCTCGCGATCGACGGGAACGATCGAGAAGTAGTGGCTGGTGCAGGTTACGGCCACGATGTCACGCGCAGGACGAGCTGCCTCGCCGATCACCTGCCTGGCCGCGCCGCCGATCGCCTGCCATATCTCTTCGGGATCCTGCTCAAACCCCGCCGAGCCGACGGAAATCGTTCTGACTGAGCGAGACGCCGAAGCCGCGATCGTCCCATCGACCGCAACCAGAGCGACCTTGGGCCCGCCGGTTCCGAGGTCGATGGAGAGAATGTATGATTCCGCGCTCATCACGATTCGTTCACAGCCGGTACCCACGCTCCCGCGTTGGCACTGGACCGAGCTTCATCAATATGTTACGTACGTAGCGTATTGGAACACGACACATCTGTAAACCCCCCGCCCGCCACGGCCACCGCAGCACGCGGCCCTTACGCCCGCGGAGTGCGCCGTCGGCGTCAACTCCTGCAGGCGGTGCTGCGCATCATAGCCCGCGAAGGCGTCGCCGCCGTTACTCATCGCGCCGTAGCAGGCGAAGCGGGAACCTCGCTACGCTCAACCACCTACTATTTCAGAAGCAAAGAGGACATGATCCGCCAGGCCTTCCGTTTTTTCGCCTCGCGCTCGATCGAGAGAATCGAAGCGATGGCCCGCGACCTGTCGGCCGAAGGCACCGAGCCGACAAGCGCCATCGAGTTGATCATCGATCAAATCCTGAAGGGATCATCAGACCCGGATACATCGTCGGCGGCCGAATTCGAACTGGTGCTCGCCGTTGCAAGAGAACCTTCCTTTGCCCCCGAATACCGTGAGTTTCAAGTCCAGCTCGACCGGCTGGTACAAAAGATGATGGTCCAGTTTCAATCGAACGATCCGGCCGCCGATGCACGCATCGTTCTCGGCTTTCTACGGGGATTTGAATTGAAGTGGCTTTCGCAGCCCAACCGGCCCGTCTCGAGTCTGACTCTCAAAGAAGACTTGACCCGCTTGCTACACGCATTGCTCGGAGTACCCGTCTGAATCCGCAGGAAGCTGTCAGTAAGACTCGGCCTTGGCAATGATCTCGTTCATGATCTCGCGCGTCCCGCCGCCGATCTGGTAGAGCCTGGCGTCACGGTAGAGACGCTCGACGACGTACTCGCGCATGTACCCGTAACCACCGTGAATTTGGACGGCCTGGTCGCAAACCCACGAACACATATCGGTGGCCGTGTTCTTCGCTTCGGCCGCAAGAAGGTTTGCGTCTTCGCCACCTAGGGAACGTATGATGACTTCGCCGGTCAAGGCGCGGGCAGCGGCAATACGGGTGGCCATGTCGGCCAGCTTGTGACGCGTAACCTGGAAGCCCGTCAGTTGCTTACCGAACGCCTGGCGCTCGCGTGCGTAAGCGATCGATTCTCGATAGGCGAGTTCCGCAATCGCCACGCACTGCCCCGCCAGCCCGACCCGCTCGCCGACGAAGTTCATCATAATGGCGAGGAAACCCGCGTTCAGGTCGCCGATGAGATTGTCTACTGGGACGCGGCAGTCCTCGAATGCCAGTTCCGCCGTATCGCTAGCCCACCAGCCGGTCTTGTGCAGCTTCCGCGAGACCGAAAACCCGGGGGTGCCGCGCTCGATAACGAGTAGAGAAATGCCGCCGTGCTTTTCACCACCCGTACGAACGGCGGTGGTCACGAAGTCTGCACGGCAGCCGGAAGTAATGAAGGTCTTGGCGCCGTTGACGACGAAGTGATCGCCGTCACGCAGCGCGCGCGTACGCAAGGAAGCGACATCACTGCCGCCGCCGGGTTCGGTAATCGCCAACGAGGCAATGTACTTCCCCTGCAGAACGGGCCGCACGAAGCGTTCTTTCTGATCGGCGGTGCCGAGGCGAACGATGGGAGGTATGGCGATACCATGGCTGCCGAGTCCGACCGCCGTGCCCACCGACTTGCCGGCCAGCACCATTTCCTCGGCGGCAACCGTGACGTGGCTCATGTCTCCTCCGGCACCGCCCAGTTCTTCGGGATAGCTCAGCCCCGTGAGCCCGACCTCAGCCGCGCGGACGTAGAGTTCACGAGGGAATTCTTCGGCTTCCTCCCACTCGGCCGCGTGCGGAGCGATTTCAGAAGCCGCAAAGCGTCGGATTTGTTCCCGCAGCCGTGCGTGCTCCTCCGTCTCGAACAGATACGGCCCCGACATTTATCCTAGCCCCGCCGCCCGCAAAGAATTTTCGTGGTGTAGACGCAACAGTCCTTACCCTGTTGATTGACGACGCGGTTGCGGCTGGTGATCACGCCGCGTTTGGCGTCCTTGCCGTCAAGCTCGATGATCTCAGATTCGCAGTGGATGGTATCACCGATCTTCACGGGCCGGGTGAACCGTACGTCGTTCATGCCATAGAAGGCAATGAACGATTTGGGCAGAACGGCATACTGCCCAAGGCGAAACGCGAGGGCGGAACCGATAGAGAGCACGAGCATGCCGTGGGCGATACGCTCACCGAAAGGGCCGGCGGCGGCGTATTCCACATCGGTATGCAGAGGATGCCAATCGCCCGTCAATCCGCAAAAGTTGACGATATCGGTTTCGGTTACCGTCCGAGCCGGCGAAACCATGGTCTCGCCGACTTCAAAATCTTCGAAACAGGAACGTTCAAGGATCATGTTGCCACTCCTTCGTAGTCTCGTTGCCCGTCAATCGCCCGTCGCCAGTCGATCGCGACTTGCCAGCTCGGCGGGCACCGGCACGGGGAAGTCGAGCAACATCTGCGCATACGCCTTTCCTTGAGGATCGTTGCGAAGACTGGCGATTCCGCCGCCACCCAGCGCTTCGTGCAAGAGAAAGTTGAGACCGCATACACCGGGCAGATCGAAGCGGTCGACGCCGCCTTCGATCAGGTGGTCAAAGTAGCCGGCGACCGCCTCTTCGCTGAGCGCCGAACGAATATAGGGGAGATACTCGGGTTTACGCGCAAGAATCCCGATGTTGGACTTGTTGCCCTTGTCACCGCTTCGCCCCCACGCCAAAGCCACCAGCGGTACCGAAACCACATTTTCTCCGTCGCTCGCGGTCCAGGACGGCCCGCCCGGCCGAGGCAGCGAGTTCGGGTCGAACGCGGCACCCGCTGCGGGCGGAACTTCGCGGGTCTCTCCTTCGAAGCACAGCTGAGGCCGGACTTCCGACTTCTCGAGCAAGAACGAAAACAGGCGTACGACCGGTGACGGTCTCGCACGATTGCCGCCCATACCGGTGATGCCGGGCGACATCGAAGTCGCCGAAGACGTCGCTTCGCGGAGCAGCGAGGCCAAGACCATGGACCGCTCGTGTTTGGCCGCAATTTTGAGGACGACCTCTCGCGGATGCTGTACCCGGCGGTGAGGGCCGTAGCTCGCTTCCGTACCGAGAACCTCGACGCTGGTCTCCGAGAAATCCGCGACTCCCATCTCCCCCAGGAGGTGATGGCAGCGAGTCAGAACGGCGTCAGCAACCTTTTGCGCTTTCTTGTCCGCATCGATACCGCCGATGGTAAGGTACATGCCGATGCGATAGCCGTCACGATAGGTGGCGCAGACTTTGAAGCTATCGCTCGATTGCCGTCCTTTCGCTCCGCTCACGCGAACGAGGTTCTCGCCGGCCGATTCCACTTTGACTCGAGAAAAATCGCAGACGACATCCGGTAGGATGTAGGCCTGCGGGTCACCGATCTCGTAGACCATCTGCTCCTCGACCGTCGCCGGCAACACCACCCCACCGGTACCGTCCGGCTTGCCGACGGTAAAGACTCCGTCGGCGTCTACTTCGACCACCGGGTAGCCGATGTTGTCCCAGCCCTCGGTGGCCTCCCAATCGGTGAAAAGCCCTCCAGTGGCCTGCGCGCCGCACTCGATAATATGCCCCGCGAGGCTGCCGCCGGCCAGGCGGTCGTATTGCTCTGCGCGCCAACCGAACTCGTGAACACAAGCACCGAGCGTGACCGCACTATCCACGCCGCGTCCGGTCACAACGATGTCGGCGCCCGCGTCGAGGGCGGCCGCGATGGGAAAGGCGCCGAGGTACGCGTTCATGCTCATCAGATCCTCGGGCAATCGCGACCCCGAGAACATTTCGCGGATGCCTCGGCGGCGGAACTCATCAGCCCGCGGCAGGAGATCATCGCCGCTCACGGTGGCGACTTTGAGTTTCAGGCCCAGCTCCGCGATCAAGGCCTCGAGGGCCTTGGCGCATGCTCCGGGATTGACACCGCCGGCATTGGAGATGACCTTGATGCCTTGGCGCGCGATCTCCGCTAAGGACTGACGCATGACGACCGATACGAAGTCGCCGGCGTAGCCTTGCTCGGGCGACTTCGCGCGCGCCCGGGCCATGATCGACATGGTAATTTCGGCCAGGTAATCGAAAACCAGATAGTCGAGCTTGCCACCGGCGAGCAACTGTGGAGCGGCGATCATGCTGTCGCCCCAGAACCCGGATGCCCCCCCTATTCGAATCGTGTCAGCCATCGCTTAGTCCTTTTTCACCCACTTCGCGGGTCGTTTCTCAACGAACGCAGCCATCCCCTCGGCCGCTTCTTCCGAAGAAAACAAAGCCGCAATTCGTTTCTCTGCATATTCAAACGCCTCGTCTTCACTCAGGTGCGGTATCGTTCGTACCAACAACTTAGCCTCGCGTACGGCGTTCGGCCCTCCACGCGCGATCGCGGATATCTCTTGCTCGACGGTCTCTTTCAGTTTCTCTCCGGGTACAGCACGGTGCAACAAGCCGTAAACGCACGCTTGCTCTGCACTGAATCGCTCGCCGGTAAGAAACAGGCGCATGGCGTGGTGTTCACCGATCTTGGGCAAGACCACGATGGAGATCATCGCCGGAATCACCCCAATGCGGACCTCGCTGAAGCTGAACTTTGCGCTCTCGACACCGATGGCGATATCGGCGGCGGCGACCAAGCCCAGACCGCCTCCGAAGGCATGGCCGTTTACCGCCGCCACCACCGGCTTGGGGCCGTCGCGCATGAGCCGCAGCACCTCGACAAACGAATTGCCGCCGCCGCTTGGTCGGCCCATATCGCCGCCGCTTTTCAGATCCGCGCCCGCGCAGAACGCCGTACCGGCACCCGTGAGAACAATTGCGCGCACACGCGGATCGTCGGTCGCCGAACGTAGGTGCCCGGCCAATTCGGAGACCATCCCCGCCGACAACGCGTTGCGCGCCGCGGGCGCATCGAGCGTGATCCAAGCCGCCGAACCGATCAACTCGTAGTTTGTAGCCTCGCTGCCGGCCATAGCTATTCCTCGCTCTCGACGACAATCAAGACATCGTCAGGATCGACCATTTTCCCCTCACTCGTACGAATCTCACGGACAATACCGTCGGCGTGAGCAAGCAGTTGATGTTCCATTTTCATAGCCTCAAGCACAAGAAGCAGTTCTCCCTGTTGGACCGCGTCGCCCTCGGCGACACAGACTTTACGAACAACTCCGGTCATCGGCGCCACACAGCCACCCGCCAGATCCTGGCCGACCGCCCTGGGAAAACGTGGGACGTATTCCAAGACCGCCGTGCCGAGCACGCTGTGGACGACCACCCGTTGGTCGGCATCGGCGACGCAGAAGCGGTTCCGCACCCGGTCGATTTCGAGGACGATCGTATCCGCATCGGCCGATACCAATAAGACCCGGTGATCCTGCGAATCATCGTCGACCACCGTCGTTACAGCGAAGCACTCGCCGCTCTCGGCAACGTATCCGACTTCGATTCGCGAGGGGCCGTCAAGGAAAGCCACATCCTGCGCACGCCAACGGTTGTTGCGCCAACCCGAGGGGATGCTCGCCGGCAGGGGACCCGCGGCCTGCATCCGGCGCTTTTCATGCCCGCTGATCGCCGCGGCGACGGCGGCCGAACGAAGCACGTATGGATCAATCGGCGGAGCGCACAAAAACGTCGGCAGGTGACGGTCGACGAAACTCGTATCCGTGCGCCCAGCTACAAACGCCTCGTCGCCGAGCAGAGAGATGAGAAACTCACGGTTGGTCACCACTCCACCCACCGCCAACTCGCGTAAGCCTCTGAGCAAACGCAGACGCGATTCTTCTCGGTCGGCCCCGTGTGCGATCAGCTTCGCGAGCAGCGGATCGTAGTAGACGCCGATCTCCGATTGCCGTTCTACGCCGCTATCACAGCGGAGCCCCGGCATTTGCGGCACCTCCCATAGGGCCAGGCGACCGGCGGCCGGAAGGAACTCGGCGCGCGCATCTTCGGCATACAAACGCGCTTCAATCGCGTGGCCGTGAATCTCGAGGTCTTCTTGAGCCAAGGGCAACGGCAATCCGCGTGCAACGTCAACCTGCATACGCACCAAATCCAGGCCCGTGATCGCTTCGGTCACGGGGTGCTCCACCTGCAACCTGGTATTCACCTCGAGGAAGTAAAACTCCCCCTCGTCGTCGAGCAAAAATTCAACCGTCCCGGCACCCGTATAGCCGATGGCTTGCGCAGCGGCCACCGCCGCCGTCCCCATACGTTCGCGCAACGAGGCGTTCACCGCCGGTGAGGGGGCCTCTTCCACGATTTTCTGGTGGCGGCGCTGCAGAGAACATTCACGTTCGAAACAGTGAATGACGTTACCGTGCTCGTCGCCGAACAGTTGAATTTCCACATGCCGAGAGGACTCGAAATAGCGCTCGACCAAAAGCGTGTCGTCACCGAAAGCGTTGGCCGCCTCCCGACGCGCGCTCTCGAGGGCAGCAGCGAGTTCGGAGCCTTCATTCACCATCCGCATGCCGCGGCCGCCGCCGCCTGCCGAAGCTTTGATCAGCACCGGATAGCCGATGGCACTACACGCCTCGGCCAGGCCTTCGACGCTGAGTTCCTCGACCGCGAAACCGGGGATGACCGGCACACCCGCCTCCATCATTCTCCGCTTGGCTTCGATCTTGCTCCCCATGCAGCGGATACACGCGACCGACGGGCCGATAAAAATCAGGCCCGCTTGCTCGCAGGCAGCTGCAAACTCGGCGTTTTCGGCCAAGAAACCGTAACCCGGATGGACGGCATCGGCGCGCACCTTCTTCGCTGCCTCGATGATGGCTTCGATCGACAGATACGACTCGACGCTCGGCGCCGGGCCGATGCACACGGCTTCGTCGGCCTCGCCCACATGCGGTGCGCGCAAGTCGGCCTCGGAGTATACGGCCACCGTAGCGATTCCCATGTCGCGCACGGTACGAAGAACCCGCCTGGCAATTTCACCGCGATTGGCGATCAATATTTTTTCGATCACACGCACGGGCTACATCCTGAACACGCCGAAACGCGACGTTCCTTCGATCGGCCCCGAATGCACAGCCGACAGGGTTATGCCGAGGACCGTGCGAGTATCTCGCGGATCGATGATACCGTCGTCCCAAAGGCGCGCCGTCGCGAAGAACGCGTAGGACTCCTTGGTGATCTGATCTTCCACCATTTTGCGGATCGCAGCGTCGCCTTCTTCGTCAAAGGGCTGCCCGGCACGTTCGGCGGCCTGACGCCGAACGATCGAGAGCACCCCCGCCAACTGTTCGGGACCCATTACCGCGATGCGGTGATTCGGCCATGTAAAAAGGAAGCGCGGATCGTAGGCGCGTCCGGCCATACCGTAATTGCCGGCGCCGTAGGAAGCGCCGATCATGACCGTCAGAAGCGGGACGGTACTGTTCGACACGGCGTTGATGAGTTTGGCGCCGTCCTTGATGATGCCGCCTTCTTCGTAACGCCGCCCCACCATGAAGCCGGTGATGTTTTGCAGAAAGAGGATCGGCGTGTTCGTCTGGTTGCACAGTTGAATGAACTGAGCACCTTTTTGCGACGACTCGGAGAAAAGGATGCCGTTGTTGGCGAGGATCCCCACCGGATAGCCGTGAATGTGAGCGTAGCCGGTCACGAGCGTGGTGCCGTAGGTCGGTTTGAATTCGTGGAAACGCGAGCCGTCTACGATTCGCGCGATGATTTCCTTGACGTCGAAGGGCTGACGGACATCAAAACTCGTTAGCCCGAGCAATTCCTCGCAGTCGTAGACCGGATCTTCGACAGCCACGCGCTTGGACCAGCCGAGCTTGCGCCAATTCAATTGCGCGACGATCTCGCGGCCTATACGGATGGCATCGACTTCATCGGCAGCAAGGTAGTCGGACACGCCCGATATCCGGCTGTGCATCTCAGCGCCACCGAGTTCTTCGTCGGTGCTGTCTTCATGGATTGCCATTTTGACGAGAGGGGGACCGCCCAAAAACACCTTGGCGCCTTCCTTCACCATGACGACATAGTCCGACATGCCCGGCACGTAGGCTCCACCGGCCGTCGACGATCCGAACACCAAGCAGATGGTCGGGATCTTCTCGGCCGAACGCCGGGTCAGTTCGCGAAACCCTCTACCACCCGGGACGAAGATCTCCGACTGATGCGGAAGGTCCGCGCCGCCCGACTCGGTGAGGTTGATGATCGGCAGGCGATTCTGCTCGCAGATCTCCATGGTACGCGCGCTCTTTTTCGCACCGTAAGGATTGATCGAGCCGCCGCGAATCGTCGGCTCGTTGGCGGTGATCACGCATTCGACACCCGAAACCACACCGACGCCGGAGATGATGCTGCCCCCGAGGGCGAAATCGGTTCCCCAGCCCGCCAGAGGCGCGAGTTCGAGGAACGGAGAATCGCGGTCGAGCAGGAGCTCGATACGCTCGCGGGCCATCAATTTGCCGCGCGCGTGGTGGCGCTTGACGTACTTTTC
>CAZKLE010000071.1:0-11976 GCA_964553415.1 uncultured Myxococcales bacterium | reverse complement strand
GTGCTGACTATACGGAGAGCGAGGAAGAAGAGATTATGGATCGTCTTCGCGACCTCGGTTACCTGAGTTAGGAGGAGAACCGGTCGCGGGTGATCGTCGCTGCCCCCATCGCCCTCGCTGTTTTCGCAATCGCCGGTCTCGCGGGATTCTGGCAGGGCTTGTCGCCGCCGATCCTGCTGGCGGGCATCCTGTGGTTGCCCGGCCATGTTGCTTCGGGGCTCGCCTCGACCGACCGCAGCGGCTTGCCCCTGCGAGGACCCGGACGTCTGGCGGTGGACGCGCTGCTTGGTCTCGCGTTTGTGATCATGGCGATTGCGCCGTTGGTCGTCTCCTCGGCCGGGTTGGATTCGGCGCCGATCGTGCTCGGCTCGATCTATGCTGTCGTTGCCTTGTGGGCGCTGACCCACCTCGGTGCTCGAGACCGGGTCGGGCCACGGTTAACGCCGGAGCTGCGTCTCGAATGGGCTGCCGCCGCCCTATGCTTTGTCGTACTTCTGCCGCCCGTGCTCAGCTATGCGGGAGGCAAGGTCGATGACTGGTGGGATCTTGCCTTCGTGCGCGCCTTTGTGCAGAGGCCGCTGCTGTCGCTTCACGAGCCGATCCTCGGTAGCCACTTGGTGCACCCGCGCTTTGCCTGGAACATTTGGCTGTTGCTGCAGGCCTTGGTCTGCAAGCTATCGGGAGCCGACGCGGTCTTGTTTCAACAAACTTATATGCCGGCGCTCGTCTGCTTGCTCTCGGTAGCGGCGACGGCCGCACTTGCGCAATCGGTTTTTTCGCCGAGGCAAGCTTGGGCGAGGATCGGCGCGCTCGTTTTCATGCCGCTGTGGCTCTACGGGACCGAGGCCGTGCCGTTTTTCAGCCGTCTGCATCAAGATAAGTTTGTTGCGGCGCTGGTAGCGGCCCCGACGCTGCTGGCGCTGCTCGCGCGCTTTCTGGGCAGGCCGAGCGCTTCGGCGTGGTTGCTGGTTGGCGCTGCGGCTTCGGTGACCTGTTCGATTCATAGCATCGTGTTCGGTTTTGCGCTCCTCATCGGCGGACTCACTGCGGTTTCGTGGCCGGCGGGTCGTATCGAGACCGACAGGAGCGTGGCGCGTGTGCGCGCATTCGCGCTCGTAGCATTACTGCTGCCAATCGCCTATCCCCTGTGGCAGTGGTTGACGCTCTCCGGGCTGTTCGCCGCCCAGGGGATTTCTCTCGGGGCCCCCGGCAACCCGGTGGTCAGGGCTCATCTCTGGCTGGATCGGCTGTGGTGGCCAAACTCTCCTTTTTATATCGTTAAACCCTCGGCGGTGTTCGGGCCGGTTGCCGTGCTCGCTCTACCCGGCCTCCTGCAAGCCTGGCGGCAGCGTCGCGAGGGCGGTGCCCGGCTGCTCTTGATCGCCTCGTTGCTGCCCTGTATGGCAGCGTTCATTCCGGGAATCGCTGCGCTGGCGGGTCGCGCTTTCGTACCCTGGATGTTGTACCGCTTCGTGTGGCTGGTGCCCGTGGCGTTGTTGGGTGGATCGACGCTGGCTTGGGCGGCGGCCGATCAGAGCCGCCGACGGTGGGCGAAGAGGGCGATCGTGGTCGCCTCTGCACTGCTGCTGGTGTTGCCGATTGCCGGTGATCGATACCGTCGCGGAATGGCCCAGCGCCCTTACGCACGTCCATCCTACCCGCTTGCGACCACTCTGCACGCCTATCGCTTTCTCAGTTCGGCGCCGTTGCCGGGGACCGTTCTTGCTCCCATGGGGTTTTCCGAGTTGGTGCCGGCGATGACGGGTCGGCCGGCGGTCGCCATTTCCGAACGCGGAACGGTGGTGTTTTCGTCCACGGAGACGCAGGCCTATACGCGTCTGCGTGACCGCGCCGAGTTCTTCTCTTTCGACACCGAACCACAGAGGCGGCGGCAACTGGCGGCGAAGTATGGCGCTGCCTACGCCGTGTTCCGGCGACACTATATTACCCGCGGAGCCGAAATCCGCTTGCTACGCAGGTTCAGTGCCGAAGGTTTTCTCGTTCGTAGGGGTGCCGGCGATGTGGCGCTGTGGAGCGCTTTGCGTTCCTCCTTGCAAGACCGATTGCCGCCGGAGTGGCCGATCGTATATTCGAACCACGACTTCTGGATCGTTGCTTGTGGGGATGCGGTGGTGTCGGGACGGGGATTTCCTAAACCGCTTACCTCGGCAGCCGGCGACGACGCCACGTGGCTTCGGGTGTTCGCGCCCGACAGACCGGCCCGCGTGCAGGCCAAGGGCGACTCGCAGGTGCTCGCCGGGATCGTTGGCTATCCCAGCGGCGAGGTGACGGCGCGGCCGCTTCCTTTGGCGGCCGGCAGTGCCGACGAGCCGATCTGGGCGAGTGGTGGAGCACCGTGGGATGACGGGCCTTCGTCGGCGCAACTGACCATCGGCCTCGGGCGCCGCTGTACCGTCGACGCTGTCGAGGTTGTGCCGTTTCTTCGCAAGCACCGCCGCGAGGTGTTCGAGGTCAGGGTCGGCAGCGCGATGCGACGTGAACGCGCGTTCGACGGCAAAGCCATCACCCTGAGGCTCGATGCTCGGCCTCGCTCGCTCGTCCGCGTCGAGGTGCGTTCGCTCTTGGGGCGTCCGTTTGGCTTGAGTGACGTACGCGTGATCGGTAGCGAAAAGAGCTGTGATCGGCCTCCGTCGCTCACCGGCCCTCGTCCGGGACTGCGCAGTCAGGTCAACGATGCCATCGGTATGCAAGACTTGCTCGGTCTTGCCGCTCGGTATCCTCGCGATGCGCGCCCGGCCATCGCCCTGGCGCATAAACTGAGCGTTCGCGATGCCGACGCCGACGCCGAGGCGGTGCTTGCTCTGGCCGTTCGCCGTGACCCCGGCCTGGCGCCCGCTTCTGTTGAACTCGGCTTGCTGCGCGACCGCTTGGGTGACGAAACCTCGGCCTTGGCGCTGTACCGTCAAGCCGTACGTGCGGACTCGCACGATGCCTGGGCACGAGGCTGTCTGGCCTGGGCCGACTACCGTCGCGGTCGCCCTCTTCAAGCGATATACCAGGCGCAACGGGCGGCCGGGTTCGACGAACGTTACGCCGATGCCTATACCCTCCGTGGGATGGCGGCGCGGTCGATCGGGCTCGGGCGGTGGGCGACGGAATCGTTTCGCAAGGCCATGCGATTGGATCCGCAGCGTGACTGGCCCTATCTCGAGCTGGCTTCTTCGTTGCTCGCCGAGCGGA
This sequence comes from uncultured Myxococcales bacterium, assembly GCA_964553415.1. GTDB lineage: Bacteria > Desulfobacterota > Binatia > UBA1149 > JAJCZL01 > CAZKLE01. Next base: position 8,775 of record CAZKLE010000071.1, on the reverse strand, counting down.
ACCCCGCACAGGCGAAAGCGGTATTGTCACGTTACTTGAAGCTCAATCCCTCCAGCGTCAGCGTGCGAGCACGCATGCTTGCGCTCGGCGGCCGGGCCGACGCGGGGCCACCGGATCGCTCGCCGTGAGGATTGCGCTGGTCGGGCCCATGCCGCCGCATCGTGGAGGCATCGCGGCCTACACCAGGGGACTGGATCGTGCTTTGCGCGAGGCCTGTCATTCGACCAAGGTGATCGGCTTTCGACGCCTGTATCCGAGCCTGCTCTTCCCCGGTCGTTCCCAGTTCGAACCCGGCGTGGGTGTTCCCGATGGTGCAGGCGATCGGGGGCTTGCGGTGATCGACGTATGTAGGCCCGCCACGTGGCGGCGAGCCAATCGTATGATGCGGGACTTCGCGCCGGAGGCGGTGGTCGTGCAATGGTGGCACCCGATCGCCGGGCCGGCGCTCGGCGTGGCGCTCTCCGGCTTGCACTCGGCGAAGATTGTTTGCGTGTGTCACAACGTCGAGCCGCACGAGCGGTTTCCGGGCTCGCGTTGGCTTGCGGCGCCGGCGTGCCGGCGTTTTGCGGGTGCTCTGTGTCATTCGGGCTGGGTCGCCGAGCGATTTCACGAGCGCTATCCTCGCGCTGCCGTCGTCCGTGTAGCTATGCCGCTGCTCCTCGAAGCCGCCTCGGCGGATAAAGGCGGGAGCGGCGGGATACCGGCCTGCGTTTTCACAAAGGACGGCCCTTTGGTCGTTTTCCTCGGTCTGCTGCGCCCCTACAAGGGTGTCGATCTATTGATCGAAGCCTGGGGCAGGGCAGAGCTTCCCCCCGGCGCACGCCTGTTGCTTGCCGGCGAGTCGTACCTGGGTCGAGGCCGCTTGCGCTCCATGGTGGCTGCCTGTGCGCGGTCGGATTCGATCGTCATAGAGGACCGTTATCTCGACGACCGGGAGTTCATGGCTATTCTCCGTGCCGCCGACCTGCTGGTACTCCCCTACCGTCGGGCGTCGCAAAGCGGACTCGTCCCCATGGCGGCGGCTGTAGCAACGCCTATGCTGGTTTCGGATGCCGGTGGGCTGGGGGAACAATGTTCGCGTTTTGATGGGGTCGAAAGCTTTCGGTCGGGCGATGCCGACTCGTTGACGAGGGCGCTGCTCCGTTGTTTTGCGCGCATACAAAACCCATCGCTTAGTGCGCTGCGTCAAGCCGATGCGACCGCGCCGGCGGAGCGGCAGCCTTGTACGAGCCCAGCGCGAAGCTGGGCGCGGGTGGTTGAAGCTTTGGAGGGTCTGGTTCGTCAATTGCAGTGACCCCGGGCCCGGAGGCTGCGAGTCGAGCGGGACCGCTGTGCTGTTTGCGACCGCGCTCTCGCCTCGTGGTATATAGGTAACGCGCCGTTCCTTGTGGGAGCGGATCGGGCTGACGAGACGACTGCATGGCTCAATTTTCCTATCGTGCGACCACAGCTGAGGGGCAAATCATCGAGGGTGTCATTGAATCCGATACCGAGGCCTCGGTGGTGACGAGTCTGCGTGGGCAAGGATACATTCCGATACGTATCGACCGGGGTGCCGCGGTCGGCGGTCGCGGCCTTGCTGCATGGTCGGCACAGCTGCGCGAGGCTGTGGTCAGTTGGCGCTCCCGGGTCGGCACCCACGATCTGATGTTGTTTACCCGTGAGCTGGCGGTTCTGTTGAAAGCAGGCCTGCCTCTCGACCGCTGCCTGCAGAGCCTGGCGACTTTGGCCGAGAGCGATGCTCTCAAGGCCATCGTGCGCCAGGTGTTGCTCGACGTGCAGGAAGGCAAATCGCTCTCCGATGCACTGGCCGTACACGATCGCGCCTTTCCATCCCTGTATGTCAACATGGTGCGGGCCGGAGAGGCGGGTGGTGTACTCGAGATGATCCTCGAGCGTTTGGCCGACTACCTGGAACAGTCGCAAAAGATCCGCGATGAAGTGCGCTCGGCGATGGTCTATCCGTTGTTCCTCGTTGGCGTCGGCGGGCTGATGGTCGTGGTCATGCTCACCTACGTGCTGCCGAAGTTCGCGGTTCTTTTCAACGATCTCGGCGGGTCGCTTCCGAGCTCCACTCAGTTCGTCATGGCGATGAGCGCCGCGTTGCGTGCCTATTGGTGGGGCATGGCGTTGGCCGCGCTGGCCTTGTTTGTGAGTTTCCGGCGCTGGGGGCAAAGCGAGGGCGGACGCCTGACGCTGGATCGTTTCAAACTGCGGATGCCGATCTTCGGCGAACTGCTCACGAAGATTCAAGTGGCACGATTCGCACGCACCCTGGGCACCATGCTTCAGAGCGGTGTTCCCTTGATCCGTTCGCTCGAGATCGTCAAGGCCGTTGTCGGTAACGTCGTCATCGGCAGCGCGCTGACATCGGTCCAGCACGACGTCAGCGAAGGCAAGGGTCTGGCCGCTCCGCTCGAGCGTACGGGGGTGTTCCCGTCGATGGCCCTGCAGATGGTTGGGGTGGGGGAAGAGACCGGCCGACTCGATGAGATGTTGCTGGTTGTCAGCGATCACTACGATCGGGATGTCGCCAATAGTATACGCAGTCTCATGTCGCTGATCGGCCCGGTCGTCCTGGTGACGATTGCCGGTGTTGTGGGGTTCATCATCATGGCCGTCATGTCGGCGATCTTCAGCGTCAACGAGCTGATACAATGAGACTCGCAGGGCCGTGCCGAGTGTATAAACGATGATACGCAATGGAGGGAAAGAGAACGCGATGACAATCCGAGCAAGGGACCGGCGGCGTAACGGTTTTACGCTTATCGAAATCCTGTTGGTGATGGCCATCCTGGGAATGCTGGCGTTGATGGTTCTGCCGAACGTCGTCGGGCAGGCGGAAAAGGCGCGCGTAAAAACTGCGCTCACGCAGATTGCGACCCTGGGAACGGCTCTCGATTCCTTTGCCCTCGATGTCGGCCGTTATCCCACGACGCAGGAGGGACTGGACGCTTTGGTCGAGCCACCCTCGGGGCTTCGCATGTGGGACGGCCCCTATACCAACAAAAAAATCGGCTTGGATCCTTGGGCGAATGCGTACCAATACGAGGGCCCCGAAGGCGATCGAGGCAGCTATCTCTTGTTGTCCTACGGTGCGGATGGGAGGCCGGGGGGCGAGGGACGCAACGCCGACATCAGCAACTTGGATTGAGCCCGCAGAGTCTCGCTCATGGTGTTGTCGCGACGTGGCCAAAGTGGATTCACTCTTTTAGAGATTGTCGTCGTTATCGTGATCATGGCGATGGCCTCGGTGCTGGTCATTCCGTCGATTCGCTCGGGGACCCAACAGCGCGAGGTGAGACGGACGGTACAGCGTTTCGTTGCTGCTGCACGCGCGGGTTCTTCCAGGGCCATCCGCGAGCGCAAACGGATAGGTCTGGCGTTTGATCTGCAAGCGCGTTCCTTCGGCGTCATCGGCGGCTCGCGTCGTGTGCGGTTGCCCGATTTTGCGTCGTTCGGGGACATATCGGGCGGCTACGAGGACGATGAAGGACAGAAAGTCGTCTTCGATTTTTACCCGACAGGTGGGTGCTCGGGCGGGAGCGTTGAACTCGTGTTCGAGACGCCGGCCAGACGGCAGAGCTATATGCTCACGTTCGATCCGCTCTTGAGTACCGTCGGCATCGAGGAGAACGGGTGAAGACTCGCAATGGTTTTACGCTGATCGAAGTCATGGTTGCCATGTCGATACTCGGCGTGGCACTGGTTGCGGCTCTCGAGCTGTTTGCGGGAAGTCTCCGCTTGGCGGGCAACTCGGTCTCGCAGACCAAGGCTCTGGTGCTCGGGCGGTCGTTGATGGATCACTTCCTGTGGCAGAGCGTGCTTCCCAACGACGGCAACTATGCGGATACGACGCGCGACGGTTGCCACTGGTCGGCCTATATCGGTTCGGTTGAGCCGGCGTTGGGTGCGGGCGAAGAGGATCCATCCATCGGCGCGGGCTCTACGGAATACGAGCTGAAGCAGATCGTTGTTACGGTGAGTTGGTCGAACGTAGCCGGGGAAAAGAGCGTTGTGTTGGAGACCGCCCGCATCATGGAGAAGTTCTGATGCTTCGGTGTCACCGGCAGCGGGGTTTCACGCTGCTCGAACTTCTCGTGGCGATGGCGATCATGGCCATGATGTCGGTGGCGATTTACGGAGTGGTATCGATCGGTGCCCGTGCGGCGGCGTCGGGCGAGCGGAAAACCGAACAGGCGCGTCGTTTGCGGATCGGCACCGATCTGATGGTCCGTCAGTTGCGCTCGGCGGTTCCGATCTGGCTACTCGCCGATGGGCAATGGCGAAAGTTCTTTGTTGGGGAACGCGATCGTGTGAGCTTTGTGACCGATTCGCCGCAGTTGCCCGACTCGAGCGGCCTCAGTGTGGTCACGTATTGGCAAGAGGGTGATCGGCTCATGTATTCGGAGATTCCTCGATTTTCGGTTGTCGATGCAGCAGACATCGACCAGCTCACCCAGGACCTTGCGTTGACAACGACGCTCCTCTACGACGTCGACCGCGTCGAGTTCCGCTACCGGCGCAACGCAGACAGCGACGCCGACTTCGAGAAAAAATGGGACGCCGACGAACTCGATGCTCTGCCTGCTGCCGTCGAAATCTCGGTATCGCCGGCAACCCCCGACGGGCCGAATTGGCAGCACCAGGTCCCCGTCTTTGTCGGGATGCTCAACGAAATAAGCGGAGCGGACGACTTCAGCCGCCCCCCCAAACCCTGACATCTCCCTTCGGAGCGCTGATGATGAGCACGAATCCCACGAAGACGAACATTGCCCTGCCGACTCGGCGAGGCCGGTGGAAAACCGGCATCCGTGGTCAGCGAGGGGTGGCGCTGATCTTGGTTTTGTTCACGTTCGGGATTTTGGCGGTCCTCGCCGGGGAGTTCGCGCGCGCGATGCGTGAGGACGCGGTCAGCACCGTCAACTACAAACTCGAAACCGTCGGCCATTACGCTGCGATTGCAGCCGTCAACGAAGCCATCCTGGCCATGGTGGCGGCTCGTTCGGACCCGAACTTCGATGCCCAAGCGCCGCCGGATGACGAGACGGCCGGCACCGGCGTGCAGGTGATACGTGATCTGATGCGGGGAGACGGGCAATGGGTGCGCGGTCGATTTGCGGGCGTTCCCTACGAGGTTCGCGCGATCGACGAGGGAGGCAAAATCGCTGTCAACCGCGTGGACGGCGAGGTCCTGCATCTGTTGATTCTCAACCTCGGCTACGAAGAGGAAGCTGCAGAGACGGTTTCGGATTCGATCCTCGATTGGATCGACGGGGACGATGATCATCGGCTTCACGGTGCCGAGGATGATTACTACGGGGGGCTGAGGCGTCCTTATCCCGCCAAAAACGCGCCTCTGGAGGCCGTCGAAGAGCTATTGTTGGTGCGTGGGGTGACACGAGAGATGTTCTACGGCAACCAGGATGTGCCCGGGCTTCGCGATATCTTCTCGGTCTTTGCGAGTTCGAGCAAACTCAACGTGCGGAGCGTTCGTCCGGCGGTGATGATTGCGCTCGCCGGTGTCTCGAAACAGGAGGCCGATGGCTTTAAGAAGCGCCGCAGGCAGAATCCCGCCGCTACCCAGGCTGACCTGGCGTTGTTGTTGGGGGCGGCCAGCGGCGCTACGCCTCGCAACGCGCTTCCGAACGATGTGACCATAGAAGCTCGGGTCAAGGACTCGGCCGACCGGATTGTGAGCCAGATTGGCGCTGTTGTGAAGATTCGGAATGGTTTCCGTGCTTATCGCTGGTATGATTCGATGTTTCACAAGGACGAGTAAATGGCGGCGCCTGCATTCCTGAAACGGCTTTCTCAATTGGACCTTGCCGATGCTGTCGGGGTGTTCGTACACGACGGCGGCGCTTCGCTGGCCTTGGTCAAGAAACGACTGCAAACGGTTCGGATCGAGGCCGTGGAGTCGATATCCCTGGCGGGTCCGGCGGAAGGACGTAGCGCTGAGCTTTCCTCTTTCGTACGCCGATTCGTCGATTCTCATCGTGCCGACGGTGCCCGACTGGCTCTCGTCTTGGAGCGCGGTGATACGCTGCTCGGTGAACTCGAGTTGCCGGCCACGGCGGTCGACAATGTCTCCAAGGTGGTCGAGTACGAACTCGATCGCATTATGCCGGTGGCGGCCGATCAACTGTACCACGCCCACTCTTCGAGGCCGGTGGGCAGCCAGGGGGAACGCATAGCGGTGTCGGTCGTTGCCGCCCGGAGGGAGCGCGTCGAGCAGCGCTTGGCAATTCTCGAGGATGCCGGATTGACTCCCACTTCCGTGACTGTGCAGCCGGCGGCTCTTTGCCATTATGCGCAGTTTTGCCTGGGCGAGAACGCCGGGCCGGTGGGCATATTCATTCGAGAAGGCGATCGCGACTATGTGACCCTGTGCTCACGGGGTTTCCTGATCGCCGGCCACCACGTGCGCGCGTCGGCGGAGGAGGGCTATCAGGGGGTATTGTCGCGCGAAATCGAGCGCAGCCTACCCGAGCGCTGCGGGGAACAGCCCACGGTTGTTACTACGGCAAGCCCGCCGGAGGGAGCACAGAGCCTGGACGGCATTGCTCCTGCCGGGTTCTTCCCCGAAGGTGTGATTGTCTCGGAGTCGGAAATTACCGCCGTGGGAGGCGCCTTGGGACAACTCGGCGAGGGCGGTACGGCGTTGAATCTGTTACCGGACTCGATGGTACGGATCGAACAGGGCATCGGCCTGCGCGAAATAGGCTTGTCGGCACTCGTCGGTGTGCTTGCGGTGATTTTGGTGGCTTCGATCGGGTTGAAGAATATGAGCATCTCCAACGCGCTTGCCGACGAACTGGCGAGACTCGAGCCGGTGGTGACTCAGGTGAGCAAGAAACAAGACGGCAATCGCCGACTGGAGGCCCAACTCAAAATCTTGGAGTCGTCTCGCGAGCACGGCATGCTGGGCTATCTTCGGGCGCTGACGGTTTTGGTGCCGAAAACAGCCTATCTGACGACCTTTCGATTCCGCGGCGATCGCCTGGAGGTGGACGGGATTGCCGACAATGCTGCGGAACTCATTTCCATTCTGGAAAAATCGCCGCAATTCAAGGGCGTGGAATTCACTGCGCCGACAACCAAGTATTTACAGGATAAGGAACGATTTTCCCTGCGTATGGGGTTCGAGAAATGAGCTTGCGCGAGCGTTGGAAAGCCCTGGCTGCGCGTGAGCGCTACCTTCTGCTCACGACCATGGTTATCGCCACGCTGGCCGTCAGCCGATATGTGGGCGTCGGTATGTTTAGCGGGCTTTCCGTTGGTTCGGGGGATTCCAGTTGGGCGCAGGTCCAGAAAATCGAGAGTTATCGCAAGATTGCCGCCCGTGCGGTGGCCGCGCAGAAGGAAAACAAGGAACTCGAGCAGCGCTATGCGAAAGCGCAGTCCAGACTCCTCGGTGGTAGTACTCCTACGGAGGTCGGAGCGGAATTGCAGGGATTGCTCAGTTCGTTGGCGGGCGATGCCGGCTTGAACGTACTCAGTTCGCAGATCCTACGGGAAGATGAGGACGGGGAGTTCCGGCGCGTCGGCGTGAGGTTGTCGCTGAGCGGTGGGTTGCAGGGGGTGGCGCGCTTGCTGTCGGCGGTAGAGACGGGTGACATAGCCCTCGAGGTCACGGTCCTGGAAATCAACCGAAAACTCGGAGCCACCCGTCGACCGGTGCCCGGGCGCAGGGTTCCAGCAGCGGCAATTTCCCCATTGACGGCGACCATGGAGGTCAAAACCTACATGCAGGCGGCCTTGTGAGACGGATTCTGCAGCTGTTTTCGTTGTTGCTGGCGGTCATCGCGGTAATGGTGGGCTGGCGCATTGCGCGAGTGGTCGGTATCCAGACGCCGCGATTCGAAGATCCCCCTCAGCTTGCGCTCGGCAACGGCCCGCGAAATCCTCCCCACAAAGTGCGCGCCGACGCTGCTATGATAAGTGCCATAGTCGATGGTAATATCTTCGATCAGCAGCGGGGCTATAAGGAGCCGGAAGCGCAGGCCGAGCAGGGCACGCCGCTGCCGCCGCCAACCAACGTCGTCTTGAATGGTATTATGATAGTCAACGGAGAACCGATAGCGATTGTGACGGATACCAAGCAGGGCAATGCGCAACTTTCGGTGCGCGCCGGCGAGATGGTCGATGCATACGAGGTGGGCAGGATCGAAGGCAATTCCGTAACGTTGCTCGGTCCAGGAGGCAAGAAATTCGCCGTGGTTCTCGACGTGAAAACAGGGAAGGCAGCGCGACCGACGCCTGGGCGACCGACACCGTCGCGCACCGCGCCCGGTCGTACGCCCACTCCCACACCGGCGGCGCGGGCCGCAGCCGCACGCGCCGCGGCGGCGCGACGGGCCGCCAATCCGCGCGCAAACATTCCGGGCCATGCGGTGCGGGCTCGACCCGCACCGGCCAGGGGCGCGGCACGACAGCCGGCCGCGGCTCCCGATCCGGCGCGGAAGCGCTTGGAGGCACTCAAGGCCCTCCGCCAAGCAGCGGGGGCGCGCTGAGGGCCGCCTGAGGTGTTGATGGGTTACGAGTTGTTATCCTTCGTGCGTCGCCGTCTGTTCGCGGCCCGGGTAGTCTGCCTACCGGCGGCTTTGGCCCTGATCTTGGTGGGGACTGGGAGTCTCCACGCTCAGGAGGGGTCGGCTGCCGCGTCGCCGGCTGTTGGTGGCGCGCAGGCCGGCACCGCCAGCCAAGCCGAGGGCACTGTCGAGGCGAGCGATGACGATTCGGTGGTACTGAACTTCGAAGGCGCCGACATCC
>CAZKLE010000070.1:0-12196 GCA_964553415.1 uncultured Myxococcales bacterium | reverse complement strand
GGCTGAGCCGCTTCGATGTGCACTTCAAGGAGAGCCCGGGAGCCGATGTCCTAGCCCGTGCCGAACGGCTCAGGGAGCGTGTGCCTATCGGCGAACGGGCTGTGGCCGAGAAGATCCTGTCGAGCGAACACGCACTGCTGTCGGGCTTCCTGGGCGTCGGTTTCCCGTTCGCGACCATGCTCGATCGTCGAGCCGTCGTCGATCATGCGACTCGCACGCTGGCTGTGGATCTTAGCTTGTCGCTGGGTCCGAGAGCCACTTTCGGCGAACTCCGAATCGAGGGTGATCCGGGACTGAAAGAAGTGTTCATTCGCAGGCACTTGGCGTGGACTCAGGGAGACGTCTGGGACGCGGGTCTCGTCGAAACCTCGCGTAGGCGACTCGCCGATAGCGGTTTGTTCGCTTCTGTGCATATTCGACACGCGACATCTGCGCTTGCCGACGGAAGCCTGCCGATGATCGTACGCCTCGAGAAGGCCAAACGTCGGTCGTTGGGAGCGGGACTTCGCTATTCTTCGACGGAAGGCCGTGGCCTCAAGCTGTTTTGGGAACACAGAAATATCCTCGGCGGTGGGGAACGACTACGGGTATCGACGACCGTTGCCGATCTGCAACAATCGTTTGCCGTTGCCTACCGCGAGCCGGACTTCTTGTCTCCCGAGCAGCTTCTGCTGGTTGATGCCGGCTATCGCAGCGAGGATACCGATGCCTTCGTGAGCCGCACGTTCACGGCCAAGGCTTCCGTCGCACGGAAGTTGAGCAAGGCGGTCTCGGTACGTGCGGGTGCGACCCTGGAGCGCTCGAGCGTCGAGGAGAGTGGATCGACGACTCAAGATTTTTTGTTGGCTGGGCTTCCCTTCGTGTTCAAACGCAACACCGCTGATGACCTCCTCAATCCGACCCATGGTAGTCGTATGGAACTTGCGGTGGTGCCGTATCTCAAAGCACTTGGTTCGGACGTCGAGTTCTACAGCGCGCGTCTCACTGATGCTTTGTATCTTCCACTCGATAGCGAAGGAAAATCGATACTCGCGCTACGCGCTTCGCTGGGCTCTCTCTCTGGTGCCGGCCTTGCGGCGATTCCCGCCGACAAGCGGCTGTACGCGGGCGGCGGCGGATCGGTACGCGGCTATGGCTTCCAGCTTGCGGGGCCGCTTGATGCTGCGGGTAATCCCAGCGGCGGATTGTCTTTGGTCGAAGCGGGAGCCGAGCTTCGTCTTCGCATCAGCCGGCGATGGGGCCTGGTTCCGTTCGTCGAGGGCGGCAACGTCTTCACTGAGAGCTTCCCCGATTTCAGCGACCCATTGTTTTGGGGTGCGGGCCTTGGCTTTCGCTGGTTTACCTCCGTAGGGCCCGTGCGTCTGGACCTGGCGTTTCCCTTGGACCGACGTCCGGGCATCGATGATTCCTTTCAGCTGTACGTGAGTTTGGGACAGTCGTTTTGACGGCTTCGCGACGGAAAGCCCGTGAGCGCGACACGAAACCGTCGAGTCGCAAGACCCGCGCGTTTCTCGTCGGCGCCGCGGGATTCGTTTGTCTGCTCTTTGTCGGCTTGCAGCTCCCTCCGCTGAAGTCGGTCCTCCGTGTGGGCATCGAGCGGCTCGTCAACGAAAGCGGAAATGTCAGCATCAAGACCGAGGGGCTCTCGGGGATCCTCCCGTTTACGGTCGGGCTTAGCAGTCTGCAGCTCGGCGACGGGCAGGGGGTGTGGCTCGAGAGCGGCGCGGTGAGCGCGCGGCTCGATGTGCTTGCGCTGCTCGAGGGGACGATTCGACTCAAGCGGATCTCGGCGAAACGGGTGTTGCTGAAAAGAGCGCCCAAGTATGCCTCGTCGCGAACGTCGGCTCGGGGCTTCCCGGTGGGTTTGCAAGTGGATACCTTCGTCTTTTCCGACGTGGTCATCGTGCCCGCACGACTCCGGATCGACGAAGCGGCCGGCGAACTACGTTGGAACTTCCACCAGTCGTTGATGGATGCACGAGTCTCGTTGTCGGGCCGGAGTGTAATGGATTCGTCGGATAGCACCGGTCCCAGGGTGGGGCCGTTTACGGTGGAGGCTCGCCTGCACGGCGCGCCGTCCTCGCCGGTGGGAGAGATCCAGCTGACTACGTCACGTGTGGAGACCGGGCGGATCAGCGCCGCCGCCATGACTTGGAGTTTGCATCTCGTGCAACCCTCGGGCGCCCACGGCGACGGCCAGGCCTTCCGCCTCGCGGCAGCGGCTGAGGGCCTACAGGGTGCGGCTTCGGGTTCCGCCCAACTGCGTGCCGATGGAAGATTGAACCTTGGCCAAGCCCGGGTCCGTTCCCGAGTCGGACTCCGGTGGGATCCCGGCAAGAACAAAGATCCTCTTGCTGTGGCAATGGGTTCGGATTCTCATCTTGAAGCGACGGTTGACCTCCACGATGGGACCTTGGTCGTTACGGAGTTGCAGCTGAAAGGTCGAACGCTCGAGGTCACGGGAAATGCCGATTATGGACTCCGCGATGGTCGTCTCCATGGCGATCTGTCGGCCAAGTGCAGCGACCTTGGCCCCTTCTCCTTCCTGACCGGGAAGCCGCTCTCCGGAAGTCTCGAGGCGGCGGTGGCCGTGCGCGGATCGCTGCGGTCCTTGGGCGGCGAGTTTGCCGTAACGGCCGGAGCTGTTGCTATCGATGGGTCCCCGGCTGTGAAAGTAGGAGCGAAGCTCGAGTTTTCCGGGCTTCCCACGCAGGGGCGAGGGTCGGGTGGTATTACGGTGACGGCGGGCGAAGGAGCTGTGGCAACGCTCCGATTTCGCCTCGCCGACGTTTCGCGGGCGGGCTTCGCGCTCGAGGATCTGAAACTGTCCGTGCCCGGCTCGAGCGTGGACGGAGCCTTGGCGTTTCGAGCGAGCGACCGGAGGTGGACGGGATCCCTCAGGGCACACAGCAGCGACCTGTCCGGACTCGAGGACTTCGTGGGTGTGGAGTTGGCTGGTGGGCTGGATGCGGATCTGCTTCTTGGCGCGAGTGGGGGAGGCCAAGAGATACGCGTAAAGGGCAAGGCCCACGATATCCGTCTTGCAAGCGGCGAGATTCGCAATTTCGAAGTGCAGGGAGATGGCAAACTCGCGCGGCTCCGAATTCGCATGCGGGCCGATGGAGACTATCTCCGCACCTTCTCTGTAGAGCTGGAGGGTAATGTATCGGTTACGCAATCTCGCGCGGAGATTGAGCTGCGGAAACTCACGGCTTTGTTCGGTGGTGAGCGGGTGGTTTTGCGTCGCCCTCTGAGCTTGTCGAGAGAAGGCGATGCCCTACGTATGGAGACCCTCGATCTCCGGGTCGCAGGTGGCGAAGTATCGGGCACATTCGCAAAAACGGCGAACAGCCTTTCGGGCGGGTTTCAGCTTCGAGCCATTCCCGTCGAGTTGCTGGGTCTCTACGACTCCCGATTGCAGTGGAGCGGCAGCCTGGACGGCCGTCTGTCCTTGTCGGGCTCACCCTCGGCACCGGTTTGGGATTTTGAGGCGGCCAGTTCGGACCTTCGTCTCGGTGTTACCGCTGAGCGGCAAAGTCCGGTGCTACGCGTACGCGCACAGGGCGGTCGCGAAGCAGAAGCCGCTCACCTAGAGCTTACGGTCGAGCAAGGAACGGGCGAGCGTCTCGAAATCACCTCGGCCACCGATGCGGCGTCGCGGCTGTTGCGCGGGGATCTCGATGCGCCCCTTACGGTGACCGTAAAAGGCAGCGCCGATCTGGCGGCTTTGCCGATGATTCTTGGAGAGGATGGGACTCGTGCGGCGGGCGATCTCGAGGCTGACGTTCAGATTCACGGATCGTTGCGGCGTCCGCTCCTTGGCGGCACCCTCGAGTTACAGCAGGGCGGCTACGAGAATTCGAGCGCGGGGATTGCGGTGCGGGAAGTGTCGGCACGGGTCCATGGTGACGGTTCGCGGCTGGTCTTGGACTCTTTGCAGGCAAAAGGCGGGCACGGGGGGGATCTGAAAGCATCGGGGAACGGAGAGTTCAGCGACGGCCTGCGCGACTCACGATACCGAGTGGATGTGGCCATGAAAAAATTCCGCGCCCTCGAGCGTGATGATCTTGACGCCGTTTTCAGCGGAACCTTGACGCTGGAAGGCCGGGGCGCAGAAGCTAAGGTTGCGGGTTCGCTCGACATCGAGCGAGCGGATGTGACCGTACCGGAGAGATTGCCGCCCGAGATCGCCGTCCTCGAGGTCGAAGAAAAGAACCGGAAGACGTCGGGGTACAGAAACGAAGGCCGGTCGCGGCCTTGGGCGAGGGCCGTCGCTCTCAACCTCGAGTTGCGTGCGCCGGGTCGGGTGTTCGTGCGGGGGCAGGACCTGGACAGTGAATGGAAAGGAAAGCTCGTGCTCGGCGGTACCCTGGCACAGCCGTTGCCCTCCGGCGATCTTCATGTCGTGCGAGGAACGGTCGGTCTCTTGGGCTTGACGTTTCGTGTGCGAAGCGGTGCGGTCGGCTTCGACGGAAGAGCCAAGATTGATCCTGTGTTGGACGTTGTAGCCGAAACACGACGGAATTCGGTGACCGCCCGTGTGACGATTCGTGGTAGGAGTTCGGATCCCGAGTTTCTACTGGACTCCGAGCCGGCGATGCCGCGTGACGAAATCGTCTCGCAGCTGTTGTTCGGCAAGTCATCGGGAGGACTATCGGCTGTGCAAGGGATTCAACTCGCCCAGGCATTGGCCGGTCTGACGGGCAAGCGACGCGGGTTCGGATTGATGCAGCGTGTGCGCGCGACTCTGGGCACCGATGTGCTGGAGGTGTCCGGCGCCGGATCGCTGCGCATCGGGAAGTATCTACGCAAGGGAGTGTATGTAAGCGTCGACCAAGGCTTGGCCGAGCAGGGGAGTACGGCGACCGTACAGGTGGAACTCACGCCGAACATCCGTGTGGAAACCGAGGTGGGGTCCGATCAACGGAATAGCGTCGAACTCAACTGGCGTTGGAATTACTGACGCGGCGGCAGCGCGATTGGTCGCTGTCGTGGATCGCAGGGTAGTAGCCAAAACCGTCTGCCGTCGTACCAGTAGATGGCCAGCTGGCCGTGGCCTCTGCCCAGTTCGAGGGCTCGGTCTTGCCCGCAGGCGACGGCCACCCCGGCTTCGCGGTGGCTACCGTCAGGCGAGACTCCGTCGGTGGGGATCCATCGGTGGCCTGCCGCGGTGATGTCGCGTTCCAGCATGCGCGTCCGCTTTCGGTTCGTTTCGAGGGGCGCGGGGGATCCATCCGGATCGCAGGCCGTGAGGATGGCGAACGGACCCGTCAATCCGAGTTCGGCCAAGCGCCGGCTTTGCTCCGTACCCGGGCCGTCGCGCAGATCGATGCGAAGCTCGGGCCCGGAGCCGAACTCGAGAATGGTCTCCGTGTAGCGTTTCCAGAGTTCGGACTGTAGCAACATAGCATCGATGCCGGGCCGCCTTCTGGTTTCACCACGTGGTCGGAGTAGAGTCCACCCCCGTGACGGCCGAAGGGGAAGCTCGCAAACCGACGGCGCTGGTTCTTCTCGACCATGGCAGCAGACGCGCCGAGGCCAACAACGAACTCGTAGACTTGGCCGGACGCCTGGCCGCCCTGGTAGGCGGCCGCTATCTTTGCGTCGAGCCGGCGCATATGGAGCTGGCGGCTCCGAGCCTCGCACAGGCTTTTGGGCGTTGTGTGGCCGAGGGGGCGGAGCAAATCGTCATCGTCGTATTCTTTCTCGCCACCGGTGCGCATTCGACGGGCGACATACCCAGGCTCGCGGCCGAGGCTTCGGCGTCGCATGGAAACGTTGACTACCTGTTGACGGCACCGCTGGGCACGGAAGCAGGAATCGTCGAGCTTCTGGCGTCGTTGGCTGACAAAACACTGTCCGCCGACTCCTGAAGTCCTAGAGCGAATCGATAATCTGCTGCCGTTTCTCGTCGTATTCCCGCTTCGTGATCAGGTCTTTCTCGTACAGCTGCTTGAGAACGGAAAGCCGTTGTTCGATCGAAACCGGAGCCGCGGTCGCGGGGACGGTGGTCGCGGCCGTCGCCGTACCCGCCGCCTGAACGCCCTGTTGGCCTGCGACCGTCGGTGTTGCCGGGACCCCGGCTTGTGTGCTCTGGCCGGGCAGATGGTTCTTGAGGCTTTTGGCCAGATCTTGGAAGTGTCCGGGGTGGCTCTCGGCGATCGAGGTGTCCTCGCCGGTCTTCAGCATACGCAGCATATCGGCTCGCGACTTGAAGTGCTTACCGCGAAGCTTGCCGCTGTGACAGTGGTAGTCGTGGACTCGGTGGTCGTAGTGGCATCCGTTGGCGTCCAGCGGGCCGCCCCCGTGCGCGAAGCTGCGGGCCGGGGCGAGCACGGTGAGCAGGAGCGTGGTGATCATCAGGGTTTTTCTAAGCGCAGGTGTCATGGGCGCTTCATATACGAAGGCCCTACGCTTTCCCAATGCCGCCGGCGAGCCGACCTGAGGCGAGCCCCGGGCGGTCGCATGCAAAGGGGCAGGCTTGCTTCAGGCCTCGCCGAGGAAGTAACTGCTGCAGACCAAATCGAGGGTATCCAGGGCGAGTGTCGGGGCTTTACCTCGCCAACGGGCCGTCTCGACGACTTTCTGTAGAAGATCGCGAGGGTGGCAGCAGCGAGGCGGGATGTGCATGCCTTCGTAGTAGACCTCGTAGATGAAGTCGATGGCCTGTTGGTTCGGTTCGACACCGGCGTTGGCGCATTCTCGCCAGAAAATCTGGACGAACTCTTCGCGACTGGGGTTGCCGACTTCGACCTTGTAGCGAATCCTGCGTAGGAAGGCTTCGTCGGCCAGTTCCTGGGGCTTCAGGTTGGTCGCAAAGATGACCATCGCGCGGAAGGGAATGGGGAATTTGCGGCCGGTATGGAGGGTGAGAAAGTCGACCCCCTTGTCCAAGGGCACGATCCAGCGGTTGAGCAGATCGCGCGGCGAAACCAACTGGCGGCCAAAATCGTCGATGATGAATACGCCGCCGTTCGCCTTCATGTGTAGGGGGGCCTCGTAAAAGCCTTCTCTTGCGTTGAAGGTCAGATCGAGCATATCGAGGTCGAGCTCACCTCCGGCAAAGACGACGGGGCGCTGAACCTCGATCCAGCGTTTGTCAAAGCGGTCTGCGCCCAGCGTTGCGATGGTATCGTCGTACACGGCCGTCTCTCCCGTGCAGGATTCGCCGTTTAGGACGCCGGCCTGCAGATTTGCTTGCAGGTCGTCGAGAGCGGTGTCGGTGCTCGTTGGCTCGTAGCCGTGAAAGATCGGATCCATCACCTTGATGACTTGGCCGTCAATTTCGATGGCGTAGGGAATCAAAAGCGTACCGCCGAGGGCCTGGCCGATCGCCTCGGCGAGCGCGGTCTTGCCGTTTCCGGGGTTGCCGAACAGGAATAGTGCGCGTCGGCATTCCAGGGCCGGGCCGATCTTTTCTATGATGTCGGGTGGCAGGACCAGGCCCGAAAGCGCGTCGCGCAAGAGGTCTCGGTTGACAGGGCTGTGGGCGCTCGTTTGGGCGAGCAGACCGTCGATGTAGGCTTCCAACGGTACCGGTGCCGGCCCGACGTATTGGCTGACCTTCAGGGCTTCGCGCGCTCGCTGTCTACCGCCCTCGGTGATCTGAAATCGGTAGCTTGCGGTCGCCGTGGTCGTCGAGCCGCCGACTTCGAGGAGCTTTTCCCGCCGCATATGCTGGATGTATTCGTCTACGACCGCGAAAGAGAGATGGAGTTCGCGAGCGACCTCATGGCCGAGCATTTCCTGACGGTAGTAAAATGTCTTCAGAATCAGATTAAGAAGGAACGAGGGCGCCAGACCGGTTTCGGAGCCCTTGCGCGGTGCCGCCGGAAAAAACGCGTGGCGTCCACTCATGTTTGTCGCTTCCATCCCGGATCCGTCGGCTTTGCGTACCCTCTCCCTCCGCCGCGCGAGCGTGGTCGAGGAGCGTGGCTCCCAGCCTGCTCGTTCAGTTTACAGCTGTGGCTCGGCCGTTGGCGCAAAACTTTGCTCGAGTGGATCGGCGACATGTCGGACTGCCTATTGTAGGCTGTGCGCGGGGAACGCAGGATGAGTGTTCAGGCACCGGCAGAGGCCGGTCTCAGGTTCGAGTGCACGCAGTGCGGCTTGTGCTGCACCGTGCGCGGAGACTATGCGTGCGTCTACGTGGACGATACGGAATGCGGGAAACTCGCCGACTTCCTGGGACTCGATCTCGAGGTATTAAAGAAACGCTTTACCTTTGTGGATGAAGATGGCTGGCAACAGCTGCGATTTCGACAAGGCCGCTGTGCCTTTCTCGGCGCCGAAGGCCGCTGCAGCGTTTATGAGGCGCGCCCCCTGCAATGTCGGACCTTCCCCTTCTGGCCGGAGTTGATTCGAAGGGGACGCTGGACGCGCCAGGCTCAGCGCTTGTGTGAGGGCGTAGGGCGTGGGCCGGAGGCCGACGCCGACGAGGTTCGCGAGCGCTTGGAGATTGCGCGCCGCGCCGAGGATGATTCGTGACGGTGGTATCCTGCGAGCGGCATGCGCTTCGGCAGCCCGATCCGGCGGCCGGTAGCGCTTGGGTCAGGTCTCGGTTCATCGCCGCCGAACTTTCCCTTTGGCGATGATCTTTTGGAACTGATGCGCGGTCAGGGGCAGTACGGAGAGCCGGGCCTGGCGGACGAGCGCACAGTCCTGCAGAGTCGGATCGTTTTTGATGTCGGCCAGCGATACCGGCACGTGTAAGGCCTCGATCGGTTCGAGGTCGACGACCACCCAACGCTCGTCGTCGGTGGTGGGGTCGGGGTAGGCCTCGGTGACGACACGCGCAAGGCCGACGACATGCTTGCTCTCGTTGCTGTGGTAAAAAAGGACTCGGTCCCCTTTGCGCATGGACGCAAGGTTGTTTCGCGCCTGGTAATTGCGCACGCCGTCCCAGTAGGTGCGGCCGTCGCGTACGAAATCGTTCCACGAGTACTTGAAGGGCTCCGACTTGGCCAACCAGTAATTCAAAACGCTCTTCTTTCACCACAGCCGATCGACCATGTGAAGCGGCGCCCTGCGCTGCAGGTCGCGATAGGCTTGCGGGATTTGCTGGTTTGTACCCGAGGCCGCATGGCGTATGTCATAATGATACGGCTCGCGTTTCCGTCACACAGGCCACCGTGAATACCGACTGTACTCAACAAAGTCTCGATCTTGCTCTGATCGGCAACTGTCAGTACGGAAGCTTGATCGACACGCGCGGGAGCGTCGTGTGGACCTGTTTCCCGCGCTTCGATTCCCCGGCCGTTTTCGCCCGGCTCTTGGACTCCGGAAACGGCGGGCACTGGAGCATCGACGGCGACGGCGACGGCTGGGAAACCGAGTCGCGGTATCTCGAGAATACCTGTGTGTTGAGCACGACCTGGAAGCGCTCGGGGGCCGACAGTGGGACCACCGAGAGTTTCGAGGTGACCGATTTTGCCCCGCGGTTTTTCAGGCGCGACCGCTACTATCGGCCGACTCTTTTGGTGCGGAAGATCACGCCCGTGGAAGGGCGTCCGCATGTGCGCGTGTGTTGTGAGCCGCGATTCCATTATGGTCAGCGTGAACCACGCATCAATTTCGGATCCAACCATTTGACCTACCGCGACAGCGGCTCGACCGACCGTCTACGCTTGTCGACCAACGCATCCTTGACCATGGTGGCGCAAGCGCAGGCCTTCGAATTGACGCGGCCTTTGTACTTCGCGCTGGCGTGGGACGAGCCGTTCGAGGACGACTTCAGCGTTCTCGAGGAGTTCCTACAAAGGACCACCGCGTACTGGCGTCGTTGGTGCAAACGAACACGCGTGCCCGTCGACTATCAGGACGCGGTGTTGCGCGCCTCTATGACGCTCAAGCTGCACACCTTCGAAGATACCGGGGCGGTGATCGCGGCGACGACGACGAGCATACCCGAGGCGCCCGGGACCGAACGGACCTGGGACTATCGCTACTGCTGGCTGCGCGACGGCGCGTTCGTCATTCGCTCGTTGCTGCGCATGGGGCACAGCGATGACGCTGAACGTTTCTGTGAATATCTGCGCAACTTGCTTCCGCCCGACGGTGGCAGGAAGTTCGCGCTGCAGCCTGTGTACGGGATCGACGGCCGCAAGGAGCTGACCGAGTCGACGGTGGAAGCGCTGTCGGGTTATCGCGGGCAAGGGCCCGTGCGCGTTGGCAACGATGCCTACCGCCATGTGCAGAACGATGTCTACGGCGAGGTGGTTCTGGCCTTGGCGCCGCTGTTTTACGACAAACGGCTTCTCGGTTCGGAGTTGGAACCGGTATTCGAGAACATCAAGAACCTCGTGGGCGCCGCCGCCTCGAGTTTTCATGAGCCCGACGCGGGGATTTGGGAGTTCCGCAACCGTCAAGACCATCACGTATTCTCCAAGTTCATGTGCTGGGTAGCGTTGGATCGTGCTGCGAAACTCGCCTCACGGATGGGCTCGCTGGAGTTGGCGCATCGCTGGGAAATGATCGCCAAGGGAATGCAGGACGAAATTCTCGAGCGGGGCTACAATCGCACTGTCCGCAGCTTCGTCAACACCTACGGAGGCTCCGATCTGGATGCATCGCTGCTGCTCATGCCGATTCTCGGTTTCCTTCCCATGGACGACGCGCGCATCGTTTCCACGATCGACTGCCTGAAAAGCGAACTAGCCGCCGACGGGCTCTTGTATCGCTACCGCTATAAGGACGATTTTGGCGAGCAGCGCTCGGCCTTCACGATTTGCACAACCTGGATGGTCGAGGCGCTGTGGCGAGCCGGGCGTTTAGAAGAAGCCCGTACCATGTTCGAGCATCTGCTGGCGCGACGCAATCGCTTCGGGCTGCTTTCGGAAGACATCGATCCGGTATCCGGAGAGCTGTGGGGAAACTACCCGCAAACCTACAGCATGCTGGGAATTATCAATTGTGCGGTGAGGCTGAGCCCGCGTTGGGAAGAGATCTTTTAGGAATGTGACGAAAAGCCGAAGAATCGTCATTGTATCCAATCGCCTGCCGGTGTCCCTTGCAGTGTCCGACAGCGGTCGGGTCGCCTTCAAGCGAAGTTCCGGGGGACTCGTCAACGGTCTCGACGCCGTACACAAGAACGGGAGTTCTCTGTGGCTCGGGTCGCTCGCCGGCCAGACCGGAGTCACCGCTACGAGAGAAGTTCCGAGCGACCGGGTTGCGGCGATGCGCAGCGATGGGCTGTGCGCGGTCGACATTCCCAGTGGATTGTACCGGCGTTACTACGACGGTTTCAGCAACGGTGCGATCTGGCCGCTGTTTCATTACATGCCCGAGCGGGCGCGCTTCGATCGGGAGGATTGGCAGGCCTACCAACAGGTCAACGAACGATTCGCTGCGGCGATAGAGGCTGAGATCGAAGAGGGCGATTTCGTTTGGATTCATGATTATCAGTTGATGTTGGTTCCCGAAATGCTCCGCCGGCGGAAACGCGATCTCGCGATAGGGTTTTTCTTGCATATCCCGTTCCCGGCCGCCGACGTGTTTCGCATCATGCCGTGGCGGCGAGAACTGCTCGCCGGATTGCTCGGAGCGGATCTCGTGGGGTTTCATACACTCGAATATATGCGGCATTTTTCCAATGCGTGTGCGCGCATCGTCGGGCTCGAGCCGTATATGGACAGCGTCCAGTGCGGTCGCCGTAGTGTGCGTATGGGGGCGTTCCCCTTGGGGGTTGATGTGGATAAAATCTACACCGACGCCCGCAGCCCGGAGTGTGAGAAGCACCTGGAGAGCCTCGAGAAGAGCTATGCCGGCAAGCGTCTGGTCCTCGGTGTCGATCGCTTGGACTACACGAAGGGCATTCCGCAGCGTCTGGAGGCTTTCAGTGCGTTGCTCGAGCGCGATCCCGATCTCGTTGGGTCGGTATCCCTGTTGCAGGTCTCGGTGCCTTCGCGTGTAAAGGTGGAAGAGTACCAAGAGATCAAATCGCAGATCGACGAGCTGGTCGGACAGATCAACGGACGCTTCGGCATGCCCGGCTACGTGCCGATCCACTACCTGTTCCGGACCCTCACGCGTGAGTATCTGTATGCTCTGTACCGCCGCGCCGACATCTGTTTGGTCACCCCGATCCGAGATGGCCTGAACCTGGTGTCCAAGGAGTATGTCGCCGCCAAGGGCAGGGCGGAGGACCCGGGTGTATTGGTGCTGAGTGAATTCGCCGGGTCGGCGGCGGAGATGGGCG
>CAZKLE010000069.1:0-12305 GCA_964553415.1 uncultured Myxococcales bacterium | reverse complement strand
GATAGCGGAGTTCTTGTCGCACCGCTTCGTCCAACAGTACACGCGTACCCTCGACGTTGGTACGCAGAAATAGTCCCGGGTCCTCGATACTTCTGTCGACGTGGCTCTCGGCGGCAAAATTGACGATTGCATCACAGCCCTCGGCGGCGTCGGCGACGGCCGCCGCATCACAGACCGATCCCCGCTCAAACCGCAATCGCTTAGCCTCGCCCTCGTCCAATCCGGCCAGATTCTCGAGATTGCCGGCGTAGGTGAGCGCGTCGAGAACAACGACCTCATCGTCGCCGGCCTCGAGGGTCCGCCGTACAAAACACGAACCGATAAAGCCCGCCCCACCGGTGACGAGGATCCTCACCAGCGTCCCCTCCAATTGTGCTCGGCGGGATTCTTCAAGGCCGTAACGTTGCCGGTTCTGGGCGCGCTCCCGACGGTGCCGATGCCGCCCAACTCGACCGATATACGGAATTGAAACTCGCTCGGGTTCACTTGGTTCACCGCTACCAGATTGATGGCCCAGCAGTCGCAGCTCGACCGGATACGGACACTCCCGGCTTCCTCGATGAACGTTTCGCTGACAAAGTCGTAACGAACCTTGGTGCCGAGACCGATGTGGTCGTTCAACGCCCAAGTTCCACGCCCCTCGACCGACTCGAGCCCGCCGTCACGCACGAAATCGTAAGCGAGCCCGATGCTCGCCCCCTCACCGCGGGCTACAGCCTCGGCGTTGGAAAACATGGCCAACGACGCGATCGCAGCGGTTACTTCCGCCGCAGCCGCGTCGAAAGATACCAGGCTGTTGATCGAGACCCTCCGGTTCGGGTCGAACACCGCGGCGAAGTCGATATCGGAAAAATAATTGCTACGCACGGGCCGTGAAAAATTGTAGGTCTGCGAGAGGCTCAAACGCGCCAACTCCCTGGCCGCTTTGCCGTCCTTCCCATGCCTCAACAGACGCGACTCGACCCCGTAGGTTCCCGTGGTCCTTCCTTGAATTGAATCGGTGCCGTCGTAGAGCGGAAGCTCCGAACGTGACGAACCGCTCGTGCGTCGCAGGGTGGCAAACGGCGCCACGGTGTGCGTTAGCCGCGCATGAGCGCCGCCACCCCGCGCGTAGGTCCGCTGCAACTCGGTCCGTACGTCCAAACCCGCATCGAGGATACCTCGCAGAGGGAACTCATTGAGACGCGCCGCCGTCGCGCCGGTCGCCACGTCGACAACATCGCGAGCGTCCATATGATAGGCCGTCGCACGGGCGCTGGCCCACAGATGGGATTCGACGGGTCCGTCCGGAGTCAACGCTCTCTCGAACTTCGAACGTAAGTCGAGACGCTGCCCCGTCGTGCCGGTGTCTCGCTGGAAGTGCGATAAGGTTCCCGACGCCGACACCGCAAGTCCGCGCCACAGGCTGTCCCGGTTCACCCACAAATCAACCGGTTTCTGCACCGTGAACGAATTCGCGCTCTTCACAAAGGCCCCGCTCGAGGTCCTGGGGCTGATGAAATCCTGGTAACCGACCGCCTCCGCACCGAAGCTCGAAAATCCGGATCGTCGAATCACACCGAGATCGGAGCGCGCA
This sequence comes from uncultured Myxococcales bacterium, assembly GCA_964553415.1. GTDB lineage: Bacteria > Desulfobacterota > Binatia > UBA1149 > JAJCZL01 > CAZKLE01. The sequence continues at coordinate 10,729 of CAZKLE010000069.1, read as the reverse complement.
TACCGCAGCTTACGACGCAGGTCGACATCATCGCGGGTCTTCGACAAAGCGTCGATTTCACGGAAAAACAGATCGTCGCTCGAGGCAAGAAGATCCACGTATAGGTCTGTATCGGCACTCAACTGTTGGCGATGCACGGCGGTGATGGCAGTACGATCGACCGGGACGGTGCGGCCTTTGAACAAAGGCGAGACCACCTCTGAGACAGCGTCGCCGCGGATCTTTTCGTTGTAATACTCGATACGGACATCGCCGCTCATCTTACGGCTCGGTCGGTAACGGAGGTGATTTACCACACCGCCCCTCGCTGCGGTCTCGATCCCCACGGTGGTGGTCAAATCGATATGCTTGCTGACGTCCCAGAAGAAGGGCTGGTAGTAGATTGCTCCACGGACACTGGAGTTGCCGATGTTCGGCTGCAGCAGGCCGGAACGCCGCTGGCCCCCGACGGGAAACACGAAGTACGGTAGGTACAGAATGGGAACGCCGCGTACTCGCAACAAACCGTTTTGCATCGTACCGTGCTGCTCCGCCTGGACATCGATTTTCTCCGCACTGATATCCCAGTCCGGGTTGCCGTCCTCGCGCAGATGGCACGTTGTGTAGTAGCCGTGTCGGATCGTGTAGTTCTGTCCGAGATGTTTCTCGATCAGTCGTCCACCGAAACCGCCCGGGCGGTCGCCGAGTGAAATCTGAACGTTGCGGAATATACCCGTCTCGTCATCGATACCGAGATCCATAGAGTCGGCGGTCAAGCGGTAATCGCGGGCTCGGAGCCGCAGGTCACCCCTCGCTTGCAGACGTGCTTTCACTTTCTCGAGGGTGATCTGGTCAGCGTGCAACTCGTTCTCGTTCCAGCGTACCGATACATTTCCCTCGGCCTTGACCACCTCTCCATCCTGCACATAGCTTATGGTCCCGGCTTCCAACTTCACCGCGTCGGCCCAGGCTGCACGCGCACCGATTCCCCATGCGGCCACGGTTACCGACGCAGCCAGGGCGCCCACCGCCAACACGCGCAGGATCGGCTTGTCTCTCAACTCAGCTCTCACGATCATGCGTAAACGACTCGCCATCACCACCCGCCTCCGTATAGATCTCGCTCGCGAGAAAAATCGAGCCGGCCACCACTACGCTGCCTTCGCGGCCGGCGATTGCTCTCGCCGTGGCAAGGCCCTCGACAGCGCTCGCCGCCGTCCGCGAAGGCTTGATGCCGACAGCCAACTCGAGCAAGCGTTCGGGAGCGAGCGCACGTTTCTGTGCCACCGGCACAAACACTGCATGATCAAACGCCGGCAAGAGTCTGGCCAACATCTCACGCCAGTCCTTGTCGGCCATGACTCCAAACAGCAACACCCACGGTCGCGGTGGCGAGAACGCATCGAGCGCCGTCAGCAGGGCCGCCACCGCATGAGGGTTGTGCGCGGCATCCACCACAACCGTGGGCTGTTCGCCTACAACCTCGAAACGTGCCGGCCAGCGAACCGAGTTCAAACCGGCACGAAGATCGACCGGATCAACGGGAACGACACCGGCAAGCGTCCTCACCACAGCCACGGCCACGGCCGCGTTGACCCCCTGATGAGCCCCGGTGAGTCCAACTTTTCCGTCGGCACCGTCACCGTCGAGGGGGCCGAACTCGACCCCGTAACGAATACGCGGCACCGCCAAGTCCTGTGCGGTCGCAGCAACGACGGTCTCGGCCTCATCGGACAGCGGTCCGCTGACCAACGGCACTCCCGGGCGGAGGATGCCGGATTTTTCGCCGGCGATCGCAGCCAGGGTACCGCCGAGGTATTCGGAGTGATCATGGTCGACGGAGGTGATCACGGAGACCACCGGCGACACGAGGTTCGTGGCGTCGAGACGCCCTCCCATGCCGACCTCGACGATGGCAAGGTCAACGTCGGTGCGGCGAAACTCGAGAAACGCCATGACCGTAGCGATCTCGAAAAATGTGAGCGACACACCAGCCTCGTCCATCGCGCATCGAATCGACTCGTTATGAACAACAACCTGCGCTTCGTCGATGAGGTGACGGCCGACGCGGATTCGCTCGCGGAAACTCAAAAGGTGCGGAGATGTGTACATGCCGACACGATAGCCGCCTCGAGTATAGATCTCGTGGAGGATCGCGCATGTCGACCCCTTACCGTTGGTGCCGGCTACGTGGACGGCTGCAAACGCATTCTCCGGATGCGACAGGGCACCCAGTACCGGATCGAGCCGCTGCAGGCGGAAATCCATGCCGAGATCGGCTTCCCTTTGGTAGAGCCAATCGATGGTTTGCCGGTAGCCGTTCACGCGCCGCCGCCTCCGTCCAGTCCCGCACGCAGAGCAGCGACAAAAGCCGCGGCCGCCGCGGGGGCGGCGCGGGCGCCTGCCGCGTGAATGGTCTCGACCAACGCGGAACCAACGACGACCAAGTCCGCATAGGACCCGACACGCGCCGCCTGTGCAGCATTCGATATTCCGAAACCCACTCCAACCGGCAGCCCGCAGCGCTCGCGCACGCGTGCCACTTTGGGTTGGATACCCAACGGCAGCTCCGACCTCGCACCGGTTACCCCGGTGACGGCGACAAAATACACAAACCCGGTAGCAAGCCGAGCTACAGCGTCGATCCGCGCATCGTCGCTCGTCGGCGCAAGAAGGAAAATGCGATCCAGACCGGCAGCCTCGCAGCCGGCGACGAGGTCGTCGGCCTCTTCGGGTGGCAGATCGACGCATAGAACCGCATCGGCGCCGGCGGTCTTGGCATCGGCCGTGAATCGCTCGACCCCGTAACGGAAGAACGGGTTGTAGTATCCGAATAAAATAATCGGAACTTCGGTTTGCCGACGAAGCTCCGCGACCAAACGCAACACGCCCGGGAGGCTCGCGCCGGCTGCCAACGCTCTTTGACTCGAAGCTTGGATGACCGAACCGTCGGCGACGGGATCGGAAAACGGAACCCCCAGCTCAACCATGTCGGCGCCGGCTTCGGCAAGCGACAAAACCACATGCCGGGTTGTTTCCATGTCCGGGTCACCGGCCGAAACGAACGGCACCAGGGCACGCCGACCGCAGCGCGCCAACTCGGAGAGTTTTGCCTCGAGTCTACCCATTCTCGCCGATCTAGAGCGACACGCCGAGATATTCGGCTACGCTCGGCATGTCTTTGTCGCCGCGGCCGGACAGGTTAACGACGATGATCGCATCCTTGTCCATTTCGGGAGCTACCGCTACAGCGTGCGCGACGGCATGAGAACTCTCGAGAGCCGGAATGATCCCTTCGCTACGCGAGAGAAGTTGCAACGCAGAGACCGCCTGCTCGTCGGTGACCGCTACGTACTCGGCTCGACGGCTGTCCTTGAGCCAGGCATGCTCGGGTCCGACGCCGGGGTAATCGAGCCCGGGCGCGATCGAGTGAGCCTCGCGAATCTGCCCCAACTCATCTTGAAGCAAGAAAGTCTTCTCGCCGTGAAGAACGCCTACGGAACCCTCCACGAGGGACGCCGAATGCCGCCCCGTCTCGAGGCCGCCGCCGGCGGCCTCGACGCCGACCATTGCAACCTCCGGGTCATCGATAAACGGATGGAACAAGCCCATGGCGTTGCTGCCGCCGCCCACACAGGCAATCAGCAAATCAGGCAAGCGCCTCTCGGCTTCGAGGATCTGCCGGCGTACCTCTAGGCCGATCACCGACTGAAAGTCGCGCACCATCATCGGGTAGGGATGAGGCCCCATGGTCGAGCCCACGCAATAATACGTCGTCTCAACGTTGGTAACCCACGCGCGCATGGCCTCGTTGATCGCGTCTTTCAGCGTGCGGCTACCCGACTCGACTGCGGTCACTTCGGCTCCGAGCAGCTTCATACGGAACACGTTGAGCGACTGGCGCTCGACGTCGGCGGCCCCCATGAACACCTGACAATCAAGACCCATGAGCGCGCACACGGTAGCCGCCGCAACACCGTGCTGGCCGGCGCCGGTCTCGGCAATCACTTTGTGTTTGCCCATCCTCGAAGCAAGCAGTGCCTGTCCTATCGTGTTGTTGATTTTGTGCGCACCGGTGTGACAAAGATCCTCGCGCTTCAAGTAAATCCGCGCGCCGCCCAACTGTTCGCTGAGCCGGAGCGCAGGATACAAGAGAGTCTCGCGGCCGGCGTACCCGCGTAACAGGTCGTCGAGCTCACGACGGAAAGCGTCGTCGGCACGCCAACGGGCATAGGCCTCGTCGAGTTCGAGCAAGGCCGGCATGAGGGTTTCCGGAACGTAACGGCCGCCGTATTCACCAAATCGTCCGTACTGGTCAGGCAATGCGTGCATGGTCGACAAACTCCCGAATCAGGCCAGCGTCCTTCATACCCGGCGCGGTCTCAACCCCTCCGGCCGTGTCGACGCCGAAGGGCCGAAGGTCGTGGACAGCAGCGGCGACGTTGGCGGCGGTCAGCCCTCCGGCGACAATACACTCGGAAAGATCCTCATAGCCGTTGCGCGCGAGGATTCCGGCGTCGAACCTGCAACCGCCTCCGCCGCCGCCGGGGCCGTCCAAGAGCACCCGTAGCTTGTCCCGGTATCTCGCAGGGTCGCTCAAAACCTCGCGCAGATTGTCGTCGAAGGGCTCGATCACCCGCCGTGCGAAGATTACCGGCAGGTCCCACTCGAGGACGTCCGTCAGCGATTCGCTTCCGTGGAACTGCAGCCCGCGAATTCCCGTAACGCCGATAACCCCTTCTATCTCCTTACGAGGCGTGTCAACGAACACCCCGTAGACGGGAAAATCCTCCGGCAGCGCATCAACCACCTCCGCCGCTTGTTCGAGCGTCGCGTGACGGACGCTCTTTTCGTAGAAGTTCACGCCGATGGCGTCGGCGCCTGCTTGCACACAGGCGCGCGCCGTATCAGCGCCGCGAACACCGCAGATTTTCACCCACAGTCTCATCGCTCGAGAATCCCAGCCAATGCCCGTCCCGGATCAGCCGCGCGCATGAAGTGCTCGCCGATCAGGAATCCCTTGACACCCAGGTCTTTCAACTCGCGCAACTGTTCCCGGCGATCGAAGCCGCTCTCGGACACCAGGGTCACACCGGCCGGCACGCGAGCCGCCAGTCTCCGGGTCGGTTCGAGCGTGGTCTCGAAGGTCGAAAGATTTCGATTGTTGATTCCGATCAAGCCCGCTCCGGACTCCAGTGCACGATCGAGTTCCGCGTCGTCGTGCACCTCGACCAGAGCATCAAGCCCTTGCTCTTCCGCCAATACCCTCAGTTCCGCCAGGCGTCCTCCCTCTAAGGAGGCTACGATCAAGAGTACGGCGTCGGCTCCCCAGGCCCTGGTCTCGATGATCTGATAAGGATCAACGATAAAGTCCTTGCGGAGCACCGGAATCGAACAGGCGTTTCGCGCCGCATCCAAATCGGCCAGGTCGCCCTGAAAAAACTCACGGTCCGTAAGAACCGAAAGACACACGGCACCGGCGGACTCGTAGTCGCGGGCGTGATCGGCGGGCCGGAAATCTTCGCGCAAGAGGCCTTTCGAGGGCGAGGCCCTTTTGATCTCGGCTATGATGGCAAGCCTATCGGCCGCGCCTATCGCGCGCGCAAAACCGCGCCGAGGCAGGTCAAAGCCGGCTCGGCGCTGCAGCGCCGCCTCGGGAACCGAAACTTTGGCGGCGGCCACTTCCGCAAGCTTGACCTCGATGATGTCGTCGAGGATCACGCCGTCGCCTCGCGTGTCGCATCAACGAAGGCCTGCAAACGCTCGGCGGGTGCCCCGGCACGCATCAGACGCTGGGCGTCGCTGACGCCCTCCGCGATCGTCGCCGCCTTGCCGGCGACATAGATGGCGGCACCGGCATTGAGCGCCACCACATCGGCTGCCGGCCCCGGCTCACCGGCAAGAACCGAACACACGATGCCCGCGTTGGTCTCGGCATCGCCGCCCGCTAAATCGGTCGCACTCGAATCCGTAATTCCGAAGTCGCAGGGAGAGATCGAGGACTCCTCTATACCATCGGCCGATACCTCTAGGACAAAGGTTGATCCCATGGTCGTAATCTCGTCGCTACCGTCGGCTCCGTGGACGACCAACGCGTGCTCGCAGTCCAAACGACGCAGCACCTCGGCCACCGGCCGCATCCATTCGCGGGCGAACAGGCCGATGAGTTGACGACTCGCACCGGCGGGATTGCACAAAGGACCGGTCAGATTGAACAAAGTACGGAAGCCGAGCTCTTTTCTCGCCGCCCCCACATGACGAAAAGCCGGGTGAAAATTGGGCGCAAACAGAAATGTAATGCCCGTTCTCTCGAGAACGGACAGAGCCTGATCGGCCGTCAGATCGATGCGTGCGCCGAGAGCCTCGAGCACGTCGGCCGCGCCGACCTTACCCGAAGCGGCGCGGTTGCCGTGTTTGGCTACGCGAGCGCCCGCAGCGGCAGCAACGAATGCCGTCGCCGTCGAGATATTGAATGTGCCGCGCCCATCGCCGCCGGTGCCGCAGGTATCGATCAGCGGCCCGGCGGCGGTCACCGGCACCGCGCGACTGCGAATGACACGTACCGCCGCCGTCAGTTCATCAACGCTCTCTCCCTTCTCATGCAATGCGGCCAGGAAGGCGCCGATCTGAGCCTGCGTCGCCCGGCCGTCCATCAACAGCCCAACCGCACGTTCCATCTGTACGGAGGAGAGGTCGGCCCCCTGCACCAGAATCGAAAGAATTTCTTTCATGCCGGTCGATCCATGCCGCAAAACTCAACGACTTTCCAGTTCTCGGGCTCTCTCCAAGGCGACGAAAACGCCCTCAGCCTTGGCCTCGCATTCAGCCTGCTCGTTCTCCGCTACCGAGTCCGCAACGATGCCGGCGCCAACCTGCAGATAGACGGTGCCGTCCTTGATCAACGCGGTCCGAATCGCGATGCAGGTGTCGAGGTTACCGTTGAAGTCGAAATACCCCACCGCCCCCCCATAGACGCCGCGGCGCGAGATTTCGAGTTCGTCGATAATTTCCATCGCACGGATTTTCGGAGCGCCGCTCAAGGTACCGGCCGGGAAGGTCGCACGGAACGCATCCATGCCGTCGCAGCTCGGACGAAGTCGCCCCTCGACATGCGAGACGATATGACTGACGTGCGAGTATCGTTCGACAACCATTTGCTCGGTTACGCGAACGCTGCCCGTCTCGGCTACGCGGCCGATGTCGTTGCGGCCGAGGTCGAGCAACATGATGTGCTCGGCGCGTTCCTTGGGATCGGCGAGCATTTGCTCGATGAGACGTTTGCTTTCCTCTTCGGTGGCCCCGCGCCGCACCGTTCCGGCGATCGGTCGCACAACCACCGAGCGCCCCTCGACCTTAACCATTACCTCCGGAGAAGCCCCAACCACAACCTCTTCTCCGAGGTCGAGGTAAAACATATACGGCGAGGGATTGACGGCGCGTAGCCCCCGGTAGATCGAAAACGGATGAACCCGTAGCGGCTCGGAGAAACGCTGAGAAAGCACCACCTGAATGATATCGCCGGCGCGGATATACTCACGTGCCCGCTCCACCGCCTCCGCGTAGGACTGCGGAGTCATATTGGACTGCCGTGGACGCTCGGCCGACACCTGCAACGGAGCCGCACGAGGAGACGCGCCCACGGCCTTCAATCGGTCGATCGTCCTCTCGACCGATTCGACGGCCGCATCGTAAGTCGCACGGAGCCCACCCGGATCGGATACAAACGCCAGGCTGACCACTCTCATGGTGTGGCGAACGTTGTCGAAGATGACGAAGTGATCGGCCACCATGCCGGCAAGATCCGCAGCCTGGAGCTCGTCGGGGTTGTCGTCGGGGAGACGCTCGAAGTACCGTACGAGGTCGTAGGACAAGTAGCCGACGAAGCCTCCGGCAAAGCGATCGAGACCGGCCAACGGAGCCTGATGGAACGGCTCGAGCACCCTACGCAAGCATTCCAGGGGTTCTCCCTGCAAATCCTCGCTGCTGCCGTCGCGCCTGGTCACCGACAGGCTCCCACCGCACGCACGTAAGACCATCAACGGATCGGTCCCGAGCACGCTGTAGCGTCCCCAACGCTCGCCGCCCTCTACACTCTCGAGCAAGAAACCCTGGCCGCCGCGGTGCAGCTTGAGAAACGCTGAAACCGGCGTGTCCAGATCCGCTTCGACTTCCCGGCATACAGGAATGGTATCGTAGTCTCCGGCGAGCTTCTCGAACTCGGCAAACGGGAGGATCGTGTTCATGGCCGGGATCAGTCCGAGACCACGTAGGCTTGGTCAAGCCTGAGGTCTTTGCGACATCGCGTGGCGAGGGTTCGCGCTGCACCCAGTTCGCCGAAACGACCGATGCGCACGCGGAACCATCGGCCCGTCGAGTCTTGAGCCGGACGGACATAGGCTCCCAGTCCCCTCGCCTTGAGGGAACGCACGAGAGACTCGGCGGCGCCGGCATCTCGCGTCGAGAGAACCTGTACAGTATAGGCGGGCCCTACCCTACGCGTCGGCTCCCTCGTCGTTCGGCTTCGCGCTTGCACACCCTTGCGGCCGAAACCGACGATCCGGGCAACCGTCGATGGACGATCCCTCACTGCGCCACGCGCCGACGAGGCCGCATGCGAGTCTTCGGTGAGCAGGAACGTACCGCCGCCCGAGCCGTGTCGTCCCTCCGATCTCCGGCGCTCGGACGACGGCGATATCGACGGCGACGACGACGCGACTTTGGCGCCGTAGCCCCGTCGCTCGGTTCTGGCAACAACGACTTCGACCGTAGCCGCTCGCGGCTCGGGTGTCGGTGTCTTGTCGGCGCGCCTCTGCAGGCTTGCAGCATCCCGATCGGCCACCGATCGGGATGAGCGGTCCGCTTTCGACGCCGTGCGCACGGTCGGGGACGGCGGTCGGGTACGGGCTGTCAGGACTTTCGGCTTGGGCACACTCAGCCGTGCGAAGGCCGCCTTCGGCCGCGCAGCCACGGCGACGGTGTCGGCCGGCTCTACCGGTAAACGAGCTACCCGGACATCCAGCGGAGAATGTCGGTAGGCGACTTCTCTCCCCACAACCACGCCCAAGACAAAGATGAGCAGTGAGGCCACGGCGAAACCGGCCGCCAGGGCGAACAGTTCCAGAGTCGTGAACTGAAAGGAGCCGCGTCCGCGCATGCGCTATATGTTACATGCGCTCGGGCGCATTCACACCTGCCAGCGCCAATCCCCGACCGATCACCAGTTTTACGGCCCGCACGAGCAAAAGCCTCGCCGCGGTCAGCGAAGCGTCTTCATTCACACACTTATGGCGGCTGTAGAAGCGGTGGAACTCGCCGGCCAGCTTCTGCACATAGAACACAACCCGGTGCGGCTCCAGATTCTCGGCCGCAGCCCGGACCACATCCGGGAAGGCATCGAGGGTACGAATCAGGCCGATCTCCTCCTCCTCCACCAAGCGCAGCACCGTATCCCGCGATGCCTGCGGCTCGGGGACACCCTTTTCGGCCGCCTGCCGGAAGATCCCGGCAATGCGGGTATGAGCATACTGCACGTAGAAAACCGGGTTCTCGGTGCTCTGCCGACGAGCCAACTCCAGATCGAAGTCGAGCTGGGCATCGGCTTTGCGCATGAGGAAGAAGAATCGCGCAAGATCGGCCCCCACCTCGTCGATCACATCCTTGAGGGCAACGAAGGTCCCACTGCGTTTGCCCATACGTACAGGGACACCGTCGCGGGTAAGATTGACCATCTGCACAAGCAGAACCGACAAGCACGCCGGGTCCTCACCGAGGGCCTCGATCGCCGAACGGACACGCGCCACGTAGCCATGATGATCGGCACCCCAGACATCGACGATTTGTTGATGTTTTTGTTGCAGGTTTTGCCAATGATAAGCGATATCACTAGCAAAATAAGTAAGCTCACCGTCGCTCTTCACGAGCGGGCGGTCTTTGTCATCGCCGAAGCGGCTGGACTGAAACCAGGTCGCGTTATCAGCCTCGAACACGAAGCCCCGGTCTCGGAGACGCGCAATCGCACGATCGACCGCCCCATCGGCCCGTAGGGCCCGCTCGCTCGCAAAATGATCAAAACGGACACCGAAGGACTCGAGGTCACTGCGAATCCGCCCCAGAAGGATGCTCGCTGCCCAATCCCCGAAGCGCGCTACGGCTTCCTCGGCCGGTGACGCGATCCACTTTTCACCGTCGGTGTCCAATATCACACGGGCCACGTCGTAAACGTACTCACCCGGGTAACCGTCTTCAGGAAAGCCCTCGTCCTTCCCACACAGCTCCAGATAGCGAGCGCGCACCGAGCGCCCCAAGGTTTGGATCTGGACCCCGGCATCGTTGACGTAATATTCGCGCCGAACCTTGTAGCCCGCGGTCTCGAGTACCCGCGCCAGAGCGTCACCGACGGCTGCTCCACGTCCATGACCGATATGCAGAGGACCGGTGGGGTTGGCGGACACGAACTCGACCTGAACACTTTTTCCCGCACCGATCTGCAGCCTACCGTAGTCCTCGCCTTCGCCCAGAATGGCGAGCAAACGATTGGCCCACGCGGGCTTGCTGAAGGTGAAGTTCACGAAGCCGGGTCCGGCCACTTCGACTCGCTCGAGGACCCCCTGTGGATCGTCGAGATACTCGATCAGCGCAGCGGCAAGCTCGCGCGGCGGCCTCCGCGCCGCTTTCGCGGCCACCAGCGCTAGATTGGTCGACAAATCGCCGTGTTCGGCCTCGCGCGGGGCCTCGAGACGCGGCACCGGAA
>CAZKLE010000068.1:0-12334 GCA_964553415.1 uncultured Myxococcales bacterium | reverse complement strand
GACAGCCGCTGCATGCCTTTGGTGCCGCGTGGTTGTCCGGCGCTTCGATCCATGTGAGGGCGCTAGCCGAGCCGGCCGAGTTCGAAACTCTCGATGGCGAAATGCGCGCGGTCTTGCCCGGCGACATCCTCATCTGCGATGCGTCGGGCCCGGTCGCGCTTGCAGGAGTGATGGGCGGAGCTGCCGGCGCGGTGGGCGCGGAAACCCGTTCGGTGTTTCTCGAAGCGGCCGTGTTCGAGCCTGTGCGTATTCGGGCGACCTCACGCCGGCTCGGATTGATCTCGGAGTCATCCTACCGCTTCGAACGCGGAGTGGACCCGGCCCGCGTCGAGGGGGCGCTGTTTCGTGCCGCCTCCCTGCTCGAGGAGACCGCCGGCGGCAAAGTGCAGCCGGGGCTTTCTCGGGCCGGTGATCTTGCCGTTTCGGGATCGGAGATCGGCTTACGCATGCAAAGGCTCGAACGCGTTCTCGGCCTTGCGGTTCCGGCCGACGAAGTAGCCGAATGCCTCGACCGCCTCGACATCAAGACCCGTCGCGACGGTGATCGACTGCTGTGTTCAATTCCCCCTCATCGCCACGATTTGACGGCCGAGGTCGACCTTGTCGAGGAAGTAGCACGCATGGTCGGCTATGAGCGTTTCGAGGCATGCATGCCGTCCTTCGAGATGCACAATGCAACGGTGCCGCCGATCCGTGCTTTCGGCTCCGGCGTGCGGCGCGAACTCGTGGCGCTCGGAATGAGTGAGGCGGTTGGCTTGTCGTTTTGCTCAGCGCAAATGAACCGCGCCTGTCCCGGGCTTCATCCCGAAGACTGTCGTGCGGTTGCCGTGAAGAATCCCCTACGTGACGATGTCGCCGAGATGCGTAAGAGCCTGCTGCCCGTTCTCCTGGATGCGCTGAGCGTGAACGTCCGCAACGGGGTCAAGAGCCTCGATTTGTTCACGATCGGCAGGACGATGTCGGCGGCCGAACCGCCCTGCGAGTTGGATGTGATCGCCGGCCTGTTGAGCGGATTGCGCAGAGGTCGCAAGCCGGGATTCGAAGGCCCGGCCGGCTTTTGGGACATGAAGGCGGCCGTTGAACGCGTTGCGCAGAGCGGGGCCTGCGGCAAGGGCCTACAGTGGAATCCTACGAGCGGTCGGTCTGAGTACCATCCCGGCTCGGCCACGGAACTTCGCTTGGGTGGCGCGTGCATCGGCTTCGCCGGACAGATTCACCCTGAACTTGCAGAAAGCTTAGAAGTTGCTGAACAAACCTACCTCTTTGAAATTGACTCCAGGAAACTGGTTGATTATGCTGCGCCTCATCCAGGCTTGCGGCGGATCGGCAAGTTCCCGGGATCGGTGAGGGATGTGTCCTTTGAAGTACCGGTCGAGCTGTTGGCCGGGCAGATCGTAAGCGTCATCGAGGAGCTGGGCGAGGAGTTTGTTGCCAGAGTAAGCATTTTCGATGACTACAGGAGCGAGAGCTTGGGGGATAAGCGTAAGGCACTGGGAGTATCGGTGCTGTATCGTTCGGATGACAAGACGCTGACCGACGAAGAAGTTTCCGAGGTCCACGAGCGCATAATCGCCCGTGTGACCGACTGTTTGGGGGTTTCCGTCCGGGCTTGAACCCGGTGAGCGAGGGTAGGGGATATGACCAAAGCCGACTTAGTGGAGCGGATCTACGATCGGGTAGGTTTCTCAAAGAAGGAAGCCGCCGAGGTTGTCGAATCGATCTTTGAAATCATCAAGGGTCGGCTCGAGGACGGAGAGAAGGTCAAGATTTCGGGTTTCGGGAACTTCGTCATCAACGATAAGCGTCCGCGTAAGGGGCGCAACCCGCAGACCGGTGCGGAGATCGTTATTTCGGGCCGACGTGTTTTGACGTTCAAGCCCAGTCAAGTGCTCAAACGCACGATCAACTTGTCGGCTTGAGGCCATCGTCGTGACTGGCGAGACGCTTCCATCGGACAAGCTCTATTTCAAGATCGGCGAAGCCGCCAAGATCGTCGGCGTAAAGCCCTACGTCTTGCGCTACTGGGAAACCGAGTTCAGCGTGTTGAAACCCGGCAAGACACGTTCGAAGCACCGTTTGTACAGGCGCAAGGACGTCGAGACTTTGATGCGTATCAAGCAATTGCTGCACGGCGAGCGCTTTACCATCGAAGGTGCCCGCCGTCAGCTGAAATCGGAGGGGAAAAATTCGAAGTCGGCGGCTGCCGCCACGGGGACCAAAGGGCCGGCTGGCAAACAAGTCGAGCAGTTGCGGGAAATTAGGGACAAACTGCTCGACCTACGCAAGAAGCTCGAGTAGTCCACGGTAGGGCGTATGATCGGCGGTATGCGGAGCGACTACGGCCCTGCTCAGACCGAGCGGGTGCAAGCGGCCGCTTCCGTATGTAGAAGACGGATGCGGGTTTCGAGATCCTCGGGATGGGTTTTCTCCCAGTCAAGAATCGCCCGCCGGGTGGTCTGGGGCTGCAAGCCGAGTAGCTCGCAAATATTATTGAACGAGAAGGGGGATTCCCAATCTTCGAGTCGCAGCCAGTGTTCGGATTGACGAGCGAGAATCTCGGGATTGGTCCGATCGTAGTGGACGAGCCCCAGGTAGCAGCGAACCGCGTCTTCGAGTACAGCGATCATGAGTGCCCGCTCTCCCGGGTGTATTGCCTTGGGAGCTTCGCTCTCCTCGGCGATGCGAAACGAAGAGGGTAGGGCCGGGATTTCGTCGAACGTGGCAGCCATGGACGAGGCCCTGCACTCGCTGTGCCAAGTATGCCGCCTGGCAACGTCCAGAAAAATAAGCACTTAGCGGATGTAATGGTATGTTGAACATGAGTTTTGGGCGTCGATTTTTTGACGCATGCTGTCCGCCCGGCTTTGTCTCGCGGCGGGTCTCGGGCCGAAAGCCTGGGGGTGGAAAGAGCCTTGGGAGGGAGGGGATCATGCAAATTCGCTTTAAGACTTCGGCGTTGGCCGTGCTGCTGCTTCTCTGTTCGGTCACCGTTTTGACGTCCACGGCCTTTGCCGCTGACGGTGCCGCGCCCGCCATCAATGCCGGAGACACCGCCTGGATGTTGGTGTGCTCAGCGCTGGTCCTGTTCATGACCCCGGGGCTGGCGATGTTTTACGGCGGTCTTGTACGTTCCAAAAACGTTCTCTCAACGGTCATGCATAGTTTCTTTGCGATGGGCCTTCTGACGATCCAGTGGGTCGTCGTTGGCTACTCCTTGGCGTTTTCGCACGGAGGCGGCCTCAACAGCTTCGTGGGCGGATTCGGTTACGCCTTTCTCCACGGTGTCGGCGGCGACCCGTATCCCGGCCTGACGATTCCGCACAGCGTTTTTATGATCTTCCAAGGCATGTTTGCGATCATCACCCCGGCTCTGATCAGCGGTGCCTTCGCCGAGCGAATCACCTTTCGGGGCTACGTCGTGTTCTCCTTGCTGTGGGCGACGTTGGTCTACGACCCGGTTTGTCACTGGGTATGGGGAGGAGGCTGGCTGGGGCCCGACGGCTTGGGCGCGTTGGATTTTGCCGGTGGTACGGTTGTCCACATCAATTCGGGAGTTGCCGCTTTGGCCATGGCCCTCGTGCTGGGACGACGCGTCGGTTATCCGCACACGGCGATGAAGCCGCACAATCTCGGCATGTCGGTACTCGGTGCGGGCATGCTGTGGTTCGGATGGTTCGGTTTCAATGCCGGTAGCGCGTTGGCCGCAAACGCCTCGGCGGCCAACGCTTTTGTCGTTACCCACATTGCGGCGGCTGCGGCTACGATTGCCTGGGCGGCCATCGAGGGCGTTCATCGTGGCAAAGCCAGTGCTCTGGGTGCTGCAACCGGCGCCGTTGCCGGCCTAGTGGCGATTACGCCGGCTTGCGGTTACGTCGGGCCCTCGGGTGCCCTCGTCATCGGCACGTTGGCCAGTGCCATCTGCTACGGGGCCGTGTCCTTGAAGGGACGCTTGGGCTACGACGACGCCCTGGACGCGTTCGGGGTGCACGGCGTAGGTGGAGCTTGGGGCGCTCTGGCCACGGGGGTTTTCGCCGTGGCCTCGATCGGAGGCTCGGCAGGCCTGTTGGAAAGCGGCCAGATGCACCAACTGTGGGTACAGTTGATCAGCGTGGCGGCGACAGCGGGTTATGCGTTGGTTCTGACCTTGATCATTGCGTGGACTGTCGATGCTACGGTAGGCTTGCGGGTCAGCGAGGAGCAAGAGCGTATGGGGCTCGATCTTGCCGCCCATGGGGAAGCCGCCTACGATTTCTAGACTGCACGAACCGGTGCCGAGGCGAGGTCACGCGGTTGCTCCGTGCGGCAAGCGTGGCTACAGTTCCGGTCGGTGACGGGGCGTGGCGCAGCCTGGTAGCGCACTCGCTTGGGGTGTGAGTGGTCGCTGGTTCAAATCCAGTCGCCCCGACCACAAAAAAACCGGGGGCTTACACAGCCCCCGGTTTTCGTTCCTTCGAGCGTCCCGCCCGACCAAGACGCGGCTAGCGTTTGATCACAGACGCGGTGACGCGGAATTCTCGTTCTGTGCCTTTGTCAAGAACCTGGGGAACCAGCGTTGCGTCACAACGCTCCAACCCGCCCATCATCGTTGCCATGCCGGCCAAGGCTTTGCGCACGGCGTGCAACATCCCCAACTGCGATTTCCCCACGATCTGGACGGGCTCAGGGCTCGTACAAAGCTCGTGGATTGTCATGCGGTTATCCTCCCGTGAAAGGGACTTTACCGTCGTTCCTCGGGCTATGTCAACGGGAAATTTATCCCAAAGTGCGATGGGCTCAGAGGGCGGCGAGGAGCCTGCCCGTGGGGCGAAGCCTGCGTGCCGCCTTGACGTCATGGCCGAGAGCATGGATCATCGGCCGATTGTATGATCCTTGCCTGCAACGATGATGGTATCCGCTCCGAAGGCTTGGCCCGCTTGGTGGAGGCCTTGCACGGACTCGACGCGGTCACCGTGGTGGCGCCCGATCGCGAACGCTCGGCTGTAAGCCACGCTCTGACGCTGACTCGGCCCTTGCGGGTGGACAAACTCAGAGAGGACTGGTTTGCGGTCGACGGCACCCCTACAGACTGCGTCCATCTGGCCCTGAACGGCCTGCTCGGTGAGCGTCCGTGGCTGGTGGTGTCGGGCATGAACAAGGGCGCCAACTTGGGCGAGGACGTTACCTATTCGGGCACGGTGTCGGCGGCCATGGAGTCGGTTCTGCTCGGCGTTCCGGCGGTGGCCTTTTCGCAATCGGGCCGCGGGCGCTTCGACTACGATGCGTTGGCGGCTTTTGCCCCTGCGCTGGTACGTGGTCTGAGGAATCTGCCCATGCCGGCCGATACACTGCTCAATGTGAACGCCCCGGAAAAAGCGGCCACCGGCTATACGGTTACCCGGCAGGGCAGGCGCCGCTACGGCGCCGCTATCATCGAAAAGACCGACCCGCGCGGGCGCAAATACTACTGGGTGGGCGGCGACGAACTGGGCTTCCACAACGAAGAGGGAACCGATTTTGCCGCTATCGACGAAGGCCTGATTTCGATGACGCCCTTACAGCTTGATCTGACCAATTACGAGACGACCGAAACGCTGAAAGCCGTGCCTGTTTCGTGGCCCTGAGCCCGGCCGGAGGAATCTAGCACCGTGCTCTCAACGATCCTGTGGTTGGTACTGCTCACTCTCGCGCCGGCACTCGAGCTTCGCGCGTCGATTCCCTACGGCCTGTTGCACTCGGACCTTTCGCCTTGGACGGTCGTCGCGGTCTGCGTGGCCTGCAATATAGCTTTGGCTCCTCTGGTGTGGCTGTTCATGGCCGAAGGCGTGCATCTGGTCGTCAGAATCAAACCCATCGGGAGGCTCTACGACCGCATCGTGATCCGCTCTCGTCACAACCTCGAACCTTACGTGAAGCGCTGGGGCACCCTGGGGCTTGCGCTGTTCATCGGTGTTCCGCTGCCCGGGTCGGGAGTATACTCGGGTGGACTCGGCGGATACTTGCTCGGTTTCAATTTCAAGCAATATCTCATCGCTTCGGCCTTAGGAGTGGTGATCGCGGCGAGCCTGGTGACGGCGGTGGTGATGAGTGGAACGACGGCCTTCGGTATACTTTTGAAACGATGAGAATCGGACGCGTGGGGGAATATGGGTCGGGACCTCGTAGGGCCTGGCCTCTGGTGATCGTGTCGCTGTGGTGGGTAGCTTGTTCCGCCGGCGTTCACTACCGGGTCAAGCCCGGCGAGAATCTGTACCGGATCGGCAAGGCCTACGGGATGTCGTACCGGCAGCTGGCGCGTGCCAATCGCATTCCTCCGCCCTACAAGATCAAGCCGGGCCAGTACATCTACGTTCCCGGGCGTAGCCGGCAGTTGCCGGTAGATCTCATCACCCCGCGTTCGGTCAATCCCGCGCGACCGGGCAATGTTACCACCAAGGGTTCGCCGGTCGCCGGCGGCTTCGAATGGCCGATACGCGGGAAGATCGTTGCGATTTTCGGGCCACGTAGCAACGGCCACCATGACGGCATCGATATTGCCGCCGCCAAAGGCTCACCCGTGCATGCTGCGCGCGACGGTGTGGTGATTTACAGCGATCGTCTGGCCGGCTACGGCAAGGTCGTCATCCTCGAACATTCCCGCGGCTACACCACGGTCTATGCACACAACGATCAAAACCTGGTGCGCAAAGGCGATCACGTTCGGCGCGGCGACAGGATCGCGACAGTAGGCTCGACCGGACGCGCCTCGGGTCCGCACTTGCATTTCGAGATCCGAAAGAACAACGTCGCCCGCAACCCGCGGTATTATCTGCCGAGCCGGCGCGCGGGGCGTGGCTAGCGACGATGGATCTGAAACGTATTATCCGAGTCGTCGAGGATTTCCCCAAACCCGGCATCTCTTACAAAGACATTACGCCTTTGCTCGCCGACCCGAAGGCGCTGGCCTGGGTGGTCGATTCGCTGGCCGAACGCTACCGCGGTCGTGTGGATGGCGTGGTCGGGATCGAGTCGCGCGGCTTTATCGTAGGAGCGCCGGTCGCCTACG
Source organism: uncultured Myxococcales bacterium (assembly GCA_964553415.1). Classification (GTDB taxonomy): domain Bacteria; phylum Desulfobacterota; class Binatia; order UBA1149; family JAJCZL01; genus CAZKLE01. Next base: position 5,313 of record CAZKLE010000068.1, on the reverse strand, counting down.
CACTGCAAGTCGGTTTGTCGATCGTGCGTAAGCCGGGCAAGCTTCCCTTCGACAAACATACGGTGAGTTACGAACTCGAGTATGGAAGCGATTCGCTCGAAATCCATACCGACGCTGTCGGCCCCGGGAGCAACGTGGTCTTGGTCGATGATCTGCTTGCGACGGGCGGCACCGCCAAGGCGGCCGTGGGTTTGGTCGAACAACTGGGCGCGCGGGTTCTCGAGTGCGCCTTCGTCATTGAATTGGGCGGGCTGGGTGGCCAGGAGCGTCTGCAGCCGACATCGATACACTCGCTGACCCAATACGAGTGAACATGCCGCATCCTTCTTTCAAAGACATGATGGACGACGTCGTCGATTTCGGCTCCTGCTGCGAGTGCGGAAGCTGCGTTCTGGTGTGCCCGCACAACGTGATCGAATACATCGACAGCAAGCCGAAGCAGACAGCCAAGGCCTCGGCCAGTTTTGATTTCTGCGGCATCAGCGAGGGCATCGGTTGCGACGTCTGTGCGCAGGTGTGTCCGCGCATAGGCGAGCGTGAGTTCTCGTTGGGCGAGCGCGTGTTTGGCGCCCAAGGCGGGCGTGTACTGCAAGGCGGTTTCGGGCGTTACCAGAGGATCATTGCTGCGCGTGTCAAGGACGAACGTATCCTCGCACGCTGCCAGGACGGCGGCGTGGTCACCGCCATTCTCATCCACGGATTGCGCCGAGGTCTGCTCGACGGCGCCGTCGTTTCGGCGGCCGATCCGAGCACGCCGTGTGCTCCCGAGCCGGCTTGTGTGACCAGCGAAGAAGAAATCATCGCCGCTGCCGGCTCGTGGTATACCTACTGCCCGAACGACCTCGCCTTGCAGCAGGCGGCGGAAAAAGGTTGTGAGCGAGTCGGCTTCGTCGGTGTGGGTTGTCAGATTACACCGATGCGGAAAGCCGAGCTTCGCGATACCGAGTTCATCCGCACCGAAAAGAAGCGCGACAAGATCATCGGTCGGCAAACGAAGAGTTTGAAAGATCCTCCCGGGCGTATCGCCCTGCGGATCGGATTGTTGTGTTCCGAGGTCTTCGACTTCGAGGGTCTCATGCTTCGGAAAATTCGCGACGAGATGGGCATTCCCCTCGAGCGTATCAAGAAGTTCAATGTCAAAGGCGAAGTGTTGATCTACACGACCGACGGTGAGTTGCATAAGCTCCCTCTGAAAGAAGCGCAAGAATACGCGCGGCCCGAGTGTCATCATTGCGGTGACTTCTCCGCCGAACTCTCCGACATCTCTTGCGGCGGTGTCGGTGCCGCCGACTGGACTATTACGATCGCACGCAGCGATGCGGGCAGACGCATCCTCGATGAGATGATTGCGGACGATTTGCTCGAGGTTGCGCCGATTGAGGAGTTCGAAACCTCGCTCAAGGTGCTCCTCAGGCTGGCCCGCCGTCAGCATCAGCGCGTGCCCGAGAATCGATACGGCTTGACCGCGGTGCGTCCGCCTCAGTTCATGCCCCCCGGACGGGTAGCGTAGCCGGGGATCGGCGTCCGACGCATACGCCGCGCTGCGCAAGAGCGGAAAGCCCGGCAAAAGACGAATGCGGAGACTGCCGGATTCTCACCGCTGCGGGATCCCCCTGGGCAGGGCGTGGTCGAAAGCTTCTTCTCCTTGACAGACGTGGCCGCTACGGCTTACCTTGGCCGCTAGTCAGGGGGCCGGAGGCGTGGGGTCTCGAGGCCACCAGGAGGAGTTCATGAAAAGGTATATGCTTTCGTTCGCGGCCGCGCTGGTCGCCGTGTCTTCGTTGGTTCCGACTTCGGCGCGCGCCGCATGCATCGTGGGAGGCGCACTCAGTAACCTCGACGACTGCATCACCGCGTCCAAAGGTGGCAACGATTGTCTCATGGTGTGGCACGTCGACGGCGACGGCCTCGGAAATCCGCCTCTCGACAAGAAGGGCAACGTGACCAAAGCGAAGATCGAGTGCGTCGACGGCGACGCCTGCGATGCCGACGGCATTGCCAACGGCGTGTGCACCTTCCGTTTCGGCGCGTGCGTCAACGCGACGGGAACCACAGCGGGCGGCAAGACCTGCAACACCGCCAACCTGACGACCCTCGAGTTCAAGAAACCCTCCGACAAGGAAGTCGCCAACGCCATCAAGAGCCCCGAGGCCGTGTTTACCCGACGAACAATCGCGAACGAGGTCGGCAGCACCTTACTCCCCACCTCGACCACGATGTGCACCTCCGAGAACCTGGAATTGCGCGTGCCGCTGCGCACGAAGAAGGGATCGTGCAACTCGCCGGCCGGACTGAAGTGTACGGGCGACTCCGAATGCGATGACTACTGTGTGCTGAGCACCAAGAAAGGTAAGAGCATCGTCAAAGCGACGGTATCCGACGGCGTATCGACGAAGGATTCCGACGCTCTCAAGTTCTTCTGTTTACCGGCCGCCGCGGGTGCGCCCTCGGCCCAAGCCCTGGAGCTGGCGGCTTCTGCGGGAGCCACGACAGCCGATCTGATCGGCGGCCCACTGGCGTTGGCCAGGATGGAGCGTGGCGATCATTTGCTGCGCAACGGCCAGGTGCGTGTGGTCATCGAAGGTCCCGGGCGCGTTGCGGGAGCGAATTTCTTCCAGCAGGGCGGCCACATCATCGACGCCGACATCGTTCGTAGCGATCCGAGTCAGGATCGCGACAGTTGGTCGGGCGAGCAAACGATGATCCACCTTGCCAACACTCAGGCTACCGACACGGTCGTCGTCCTCAACGACGGCAGCAACGGTGCGCCGGCCATCGTGCGTACGAGCGGTCCGGATACTCTCATTTCGGTTCTTCAACCGGACGTGGCCATCAACGGAACCGGCAGCGCGGGCGGAGTGCTTTCCGTGCCGTTGGACACGGTCGATGTCGACTTGCCTGTGACTATCCAGACTGACTACATCCTCAAGGGCGATGCCGATTACGTTCAGGAAGTCACAACGGTGTTCAACACCGCCGGGACCGATCTGGCGCTCTACGTCGGCGAGTATTTGAATCCTTCCGGGCAGGTGGAGCCTTTCGGCCCCGGTCTCGGTTTCGGCAACGCCCTAATCCGTAACGGAAGGCAAACGGCGAGCAGTACCACGCAAGCTCTGCAGCACCTCAGTTTCCAGGGCCGCCAGGACGCCGCCGGCGTGACCTATGGCACGATCTTCGATTCGAACGATCAGGCGGGGCCCGTTGCTACCAGCTCGTTTGTGCAGAGTGGGGTCTTTACGTGGGTGCAGCACGTCCCCTTGCTCGATCTTCTTCTCAAACTTCAGCCCGGAAAACCCTCGGCTCAAGCGCTCCAGGTCCCGGGCAACGGTAGCAATTCCTTCCGCCGTTGGTTCGTGGTCGGCAAGACCATCGCCGATGTCACTAAGGCTCGCACCGAGATTTTTGCTGAGGATGAAGGTGCCATTCAGGGTACGGTCACCGTCAACGGCCAGCCGGCACCGGGAGCGCGGGTAGCTATCTTGAAAGGCGTGGGAGCCAAGGGCTCCGAAACCGACTGTATCGCCGGCGTGAATTGCAAGGACGTATTCTCGGCAACCACTACGGACGAGCAAGGTTTCTACCGAGTGTTCGTCCCTGCCGGCGGCTATCAAGTCGCTGTCCGCGCCAAGGGTACGCCGTATGATACGGGCACATCGGCGCCCAGCGAAGTACAGGTAGACGTCAAGAAGAAGAAAACCGGGGTCGTCGACTTTGATCTGCCGGCTACCGGTAAACTTCAGGTCGTTACCAAAGACCAGAGCGGTGCATTCATATCGGCCAAGGTGTCGATCGTCGGTGTACCCGCCAGCCCCGATCCCGAGAATGGTTCGGCTCTGTTGGGCGGTGCCTTCCAGAGTTTCGGTCGCTACTTCGGTTCGGTGACCGATAACCGCGACTTCGAAAATACCTTCGGCCTGGCCGACATTCGCTTCACCACTCTGACCGGCGACACCGGGGCTTTTGACATCGAGCCAGGCACCTATCAGGTCGTGGTTTCGCACGGGCCCGAGTACGATGCCTTCGTCCAGCGTGTGACGATCGGCGTCGGCGCGACGACGACGGTGAACGCCACCGTGACTCATGTGATCGACACCAGTGGCTACGTGAGCATCGACACCCACGTCCATACTTTGCGCAGTGCCGACTCCCACATAGCCGAACGCGACCGCGTGATCACTATGCTGGCCGAAGGAGTCGACTTCTTCGCTTCGACCGATCATGGTTTCGTCACCGACTTCAGCCCGACCATTACGGCCCTGGGCGCGGATTCGGTGATCAAAACCGTAGCCAGCGAGGAGACGACCACCTTTTCCTACGGCCATTACAATATTTGGCCGCAGACGGTTGATCCGACCAAGAGGGCCGGCGGCGCTTTCGACTGGGGCAATGCCAATGGTTTCCCCTCGGGCGGCGTCTACAACATCGAGCCGGCCACGATGTTTTCGAACTTCAACCCGGCCAACCAGGTGATTCAGATCAATCACTTCAACAGCTCAACGCTGGGTCAGTTCTCGCTGTTCGGCATGGACTTCGAATCCGTACCGCCGATGAGTGCGCAAACGGTATATCAGTGCACAGGAGTTCCGCAGTCGGCCAGTTCGGCCCGGGCCGGCTTGCCTTGCCGTCCCTTCCTTTGTAGCGGCGGCGCCGACGATGGATTGAGTTGTGCCGGCGGTTGTCCCGGCGGCTCCTGTATGGTCGGTACCGAGGATGAAGATTGTCCGACCCCGGCGGCGATTCCCAACAGCAGCAATTGCGAGCCGATCGTGGGGAGCTTGGGCTCGTTGATCCGTTTGGATCCGGCGATCACCAACCTCTACGCGGACAACTACACATCGATCGAGATGCTGATCGAGGCCAACCGCCCTCAGATCGACCTGTTGTTGACCGACAACCTGTCGGATTGGGCGGGTTTGCTCAACCAGGGTTCGTTCAAGACCGGTGTGGCCGACTCCGATACCCATCACACCACCGAGATCCAGGCGGGCGGCCCGCGAAGTTATGTGGCCTCCAACGCCCCCAATCCGGGATCGATCGATCCGACCGTTCTTGCGCAGACCGTCAACGCAGGACGCGTGGTCGGTTCGAATGCCCCCTTCATGCACGTGACGCTGACCGGTGCGGCATCGGCGACGGCTTCCCTCGACCTCGGTAGTCCGCTGACGGTGACGGCGGCCGGCGGCGGCGCGGATTCGATTACGGTCGATGTCGAGTCTCCGACCTGGGCTGAGTTCGATACCATCGAGATCTACGTCAACACGGTGCCTTCGTGCGTGAGCGCGGTTAACTTCCTCGGTGCCATTGGACGCGACT
>CAZKLE010000067.1:0-12388 GCA_964553415.1 uncultured Myxococcales bacterium | reverse complement strand
AACAGCATCAGAGGCTTTTCTCTTCTCTACCCCCTCATCTTTCGTGCATAATCCGGGCTAAGGGGTGGCAAACGGGGCCCCTGGGGGCGCCCCGTTGCCCAGGCGCGGCGGGCTCAGGCCGCCGTCGAGAACTGAGCACTCTCTTCGTCGATGAGTTCCTTGATCGAGGCGCGATTCATCATCTTGGCAAGGTAGCCGGCCAGCTTTGGGAAGCGATTCGCGTCGGGAGTCTCACCTGCATGGCGTAGGTTCACGAACGGCGAGACGATGCCGATGTCGGCAACGGAAAACGCCTCGCCGACCAGGTAGTCGCTCGCGCCGACCTGACTGTCCAACCAGGTGAACAACGGCGGCAGTTGTTCCTCGAGGGAGTTGGTGACGGCTGCCTGGTCGGTTTCCTGACCCATAAATCGCGGGCCGACGATGCGTTGGAAGAACACCGTGCCGACGGCATTCATCAGAGCCGAGTCACCGTATTCTTCGAAGAACAAGGCGCGCGCCATGTCTTCGGGGTCTTTGGGAATCAGCGCGGGGCTCGGCTGCGTTCGTTCCAGGTACTGGATGATGACCGATGAGTCGGGAATGTTCACGCCTTCTCTGGGTGTGTAACAAGGAATCTTACCCAGAGGACTGATTTTTTTGTAGTCGTCCGAGACGTTCATGGGCATGACGATGTCCATCTCGTAATCGATGCCTTTTTCCTTCAGTGCGATACGAACTTTGCGGACGAAGGGGGAGGCGTTGACGCCGTGTAAAATACTCATACAGTTTCTCCTTACCTACTTGCTTGGTGTTTTGATCGAAGAGGGTCCCCGTTGCGCGGGAAAGTAGCTGCGAAACAGCTGTGACAGACACAGGGCGCTTTCGTGATCGCCGTCAACGGCCAGCGTGCCGTCCTGCACGGACGCGTCCACGCTGCGGAAGCCGCTTGCGACCGCAAGCAGATCTATGGCGGCGCCGCGGATGCAGGCGTCGCCTTGTTCGGCACCGTCGGTTACCGAGGTTCCTTGCTCGCCGCCTCGAACGTGAAAAAGGTAGGTTCCGCTGTCGTCGGCGGTCTCCAGGTTCAAACGTAGCGGCGGGGTTGCGGCCTCGCGGGCAAGCATGCGGAGGTAGCCTCCCAGGAAAGAAGCGGTCGGGACTTCGCCGGCCTCAGGCGGCAGGAGAAAACGGGCCCCCCAGCGGCCGAGTTCGCGAATGGCCGGCAGCAAAGCGGCGCCGGCCTCGGCCAATTCATAGACCGTGGAGGCGGCCGGCGGCGCGAGTTCGGCCTTGTGGATGACACCGACCGATTCCAGGTGGGCCAGGCGGTCGCTTAGCACACTCGGACTTACGCCGCTGAGCCCTCGTTTGAGGTCGCTGAAACGGCGCGGGCCGAACAGAAGCTCGCGGATCACCAGAAGGTTCCAACGCTCGCAGAGGATCTCGGCAGCGCGGGCCAGGGCGCAGAACTGCGGGTAGCGGAAGTCGGACACGCGCGCAGCCTGGCTTAGCGTACTACGAAAGTCAAACTAGATAGTTCGGTTTTCGAACTATCTAGTCGGCGGCCGCCTCTTACCGACGGCGCCGTGTTTACGCTACTCTGCCTTGCGCTGCTTCCGGATCGACTATGAACCCGGCCTTGGACCACATCGTTCTCAACGTTCGCGATCTTGACTCGATGCTCGACTTCTACGCCGATACCCTCGGGCTGATCCCGGAGCGGGTCGATGCGTATCGCCAAGGCCGGGTGCCGTTTCCTTCCCTGCGTATCAATGAGCAGAGCATTATTGACCTGCTTCCCGAAGTGCCCCGGAATGGTGGCGGCGGAAAAGACGCTGAGTCGGGCCCGAATCTCAATCACTTCTGTCTGGCGATGGGAAAGGTCGAATGGCGGGCGACCATGGATCGGCTCGCGGCCGCAGGCATCGACATCGGCAGCGGCCCGATGACGCTCTACGGTGCGCGTGGAAACGGTCAGGCTGTCTACGTCAGCGATCCGGACGGCAACCGCGTCGAATTGCGTTACTACGAAGCCTGAGTCGAGACCATCATCGAACGACGGAAGAATGCGCAGGCTCTGTGCCAGGAACGTTGTGATTAGGAACCGGGCCGTTTGAAACGATTTTGGAAGTTCTGGGCTCCGTGCCTCGTCGTCGTGTTGCTGTCGAGCAGTGCTTCGGCTCGCTGGCTCACGACCATGCCGCCGGCTTGGCAGGTAGAACCACCTCGTTCGGGCACGACGGTGGCCGATTCCAACGATCGGCTGCGGCGGCTGACGGCGGTCCTGATCGTTGAATCCAGCCGGCTGGAACAGGCGCGATTCGATCCCAAGCTACGCCGATTGCTTGGCGCCCTGTTATTGCGCACGGCGAGGCAGAGCGAAGACGCGCAAAAATACCGCGAGGCGGAGACGCAATTCCGTGCCGCGGTCGGGCTGGATACGGGCGATTGGCCGGCGCGAGTCGGGCTCGCACGAGCCTTGGCCGGCCGCTTCCGTTTGGGCGAGGCATTGGTCCAGGCTCGCGAGGCGGCTGTCTACAGCGATCGTCCGTCGGCGGTCGTCGAGCTGATCGGCGACCTGCATTTCGAACTCGGCAATCTACTGGAGGCGGAGTCAGCCTATAGACGACTGCTGGACGCCGGGCACAGCCTCGGTTCGCTGGCGCGTATGGCCCTTGTGTACGAAGCGCGTGGCCGTGATGAACGGGCCGAAACCATGCTGGGTCAGGCATGCGAAGCCGGTCGCCGCGACAAAACACCGGTCCCCGATATCGTCTGGTGTGTGGTTGCCCGTGGGGACCTGGCTCTGGCGCGGGGCCGTTTGTATCAAGCCGCAGGTCGCTTCGCACACGCTTTGACGATCGATCCCTCATCAGCGGATGCTGCCTGGGGGAAGGCCCGAGTAGCGTTCCGGCGCGGTAAGCGCAAGGCGGCCGAGCATGATCTACGCGCGCTGGTCGAACAACATCCCCGACCTCGCTATTTGCAGACATTGGCCGCCGTCTTGGAAGGCAGCGGCGAAAAGGAAGCGGCCGCCTCGGCACGCAAACGGGCGCGCCAAGAACTCGCCGCCGACGTTGCCGCCGGCAATCTAGCAGCACTGGGTCCCTACGCGGAGTCGTTGTCATTGCCCGACGGGGATGCTCGTCTCGCCGTACAGGCCGCCCGGCGACAGATCGATGATCTACGGCATGATGCCGAAGCCTACGCGACTCTGGCCTGGGCTCTGCGCCGGGACCGGCGTTTTGATGACGCTGTCGCAGCGATCGAGCGAGCGCTGGCGTCGGGAAGTAGCAATCCGGCACTGCTCGCCCGCGCAGGCCTCGTATATGCAGCTGCCGACAGGTCTTCGCAGGCCTACAACACCTTGACGCGTGCGCTGACGGTGCCGATGGCGCTGCCGCCGGCTCTGGCCCGGCAAGCGCGAGACCGGCGCACACAACTCGAAGCCCACGCGACGCGCCCGCCGCCCTCGTAGCTGAGCGTCCCCCGGCCCGTTCTCAGCTGATGTGATAGTAAGCTTTGATTGCCTTCTCGATGGCGGCCGTCGGCAATATCCGTTTGAGCGCCACCGCCAGCCTCTGCGTGGCCATGCCGGCGGTGTAGCGCAGGCGTGGGGACCGCGTTTCGACGATACGTGCCAGTAGGCGGGCAAGCGCTGCGGGATCGGCACCGTTTTGTTCGTCGTGTTCCATGACCGCAATCGCTCGATGACAGCGGTCTCGGTAGGCGGGGTTGATCGCGCCTTCTGCGGCGAAGCTACGGGCTGCGGTGAATCCGGTTTTGAAATCACCCGGCTCGATCATGACAACATCGATTCCAAACGGAGCCACCTCTATCCTGAGAGCCTCGCTCAAGGCCTCGAGTGCGTACTTGGAGGCCAAATAAAAACCCTGGAATGGAATGGTTATTCTGCCGCCGATCGAGCTGACGTTGGTGATCAATCCTCCTCTTTGCCGGCGCATCACCGGCAGCACCGCGCGACATACTCGATGTACGCCGAAAAAGTTGGTTGCAAAAAGCGCCTCGGCTTCGGTGGCCGAGGTGTCTTCGATCGATCCGGCCAGACCCGAGCCTGCGTTGTTGACGACGACGTCGATGCGTTGCTCGCGGTGGACGACGTATTCTACCGCATCCCGGACCGAGGCCTCGTCGCCGACGTCCATGCGGATGAGGAGCGGAAAGGCGGGCTGCGTATCTTGATCCGGAGGGTCTGCCTTGCGGCTGGTACCGTAGACTCGGTAGCCGATCGCGGAGAGGTGTTGTGCGCAGCTTCGGCCGAAACCCGAGGATGCCCCGGTGATGAGGACGACTTTCGACATGATCGCATGTCGTATGACGGGCCGGCGCCGCCGGCAAGTGCGCTGCCGGCCGGTCGGTGTGGCGTGTCGTTCCCGGTTGCTTACTGCGGATGGTTGCTGAAGAACTTTTTCGTTCCTTGGGCCCTGATGGTCTCCCCTATGCGGTCCAGCGCCCTGGCGTAGGCTGCGTCACGAAGCGGTAGGTGTCCGGCATTGGCGCGCGTCCATACGGCATCGAAGGATTCGACCAGAACGCTTTCCAACCGTCTTCGTACTTCGTCGAGGCTCCATGCGAGGCCCTGACGGTTCTGGGCCCATTCGAAGTAGCTCACGGTCACTCCACCGGCATTGGCGAGAATGTCGGGAACAACGGTGGTTCCGCGCGCAAAGAGTTGTTCGTCGACGTTGGCATTGATCGGTCCGTTGGCGACCTCGACGATATTGTGCGCACGGACGTCGGCTACGTTGTCTTCGCGAATGACGTTGTCGAGCGCCGCCGGTACGAGGATGTCGACGTTCAAGGCGAGCAGTTCTTCGTTCGTGATCTTCTCGTGTTTGACCATCTCGCACACCGAGCCCTGACAGTACACGCCCTTGAGCTCACGGGTGGCGTGTTTCTCCCGGTATACGCTCTCGATGTCGAAGCCGTCGGCCCGATGAATGCCGCCTTTTGAATCACTCACCGCGATGACGCGGTATCCTGCCCTGGACAACAACCGAGCGGTGTGCGAGCCGGCGTTGCCGAAGCCTTGCACGGCCACGGTGGTATCGCCCGGCACCAGCCTTTTTTTCTTCGCGAGCTGTTGAATGACCAAGAACGCCCCGCGCCCTGTTGCTTCCTCGCGACCTTGGCTACCGCCCAAAATGATGGGTTTGCCGGTAATGACGTGCGGCGCCCGCACTCGCTTGATGGTCTGATATTCGTCGGCCATCCAACCCATGATGCGGGCGTTCGTGTTTACATCGGGCGCCGGAATGTCGACATCGGGACCGATGAAGTCGGCCATCGCGCGGATATAGGCTCGCGAAAGCCGCTCGATTTCCATCGGAGTCAGTTGTTTTGGATCGACGATGACGCCGCCTTTGGCGCCGCCGAAGGGAAGGCCGACGACCGCCGTTTTTAGGGTCATCCACAGCGCCAAGGCCTGAACTTCGGACGCGGAAACGTCTGGATGGAAGCGGATGCCGCCCTTGGTCGGGCCGAGGGCGTCGTTGTAACGGCAGCGAAAGGCGCGAAATCGCCCGGTCGACCCGTCGCGCATTCGCATGGCCAAGGTTGCCGACAGCATCGCGGAAGGCTGAGACAATTCGGCGATGACTTCATCGTCAACGGCGGTGCGTGAGCCGATACGTTCGAGTCGCGATAGCGCGTTCTGAAAAGGGTCGTGGCTTGCCATCTCGTCCTCCGTTCTTGAGGTTCTGCGACCTATAGCACGGATCGTCGGTCGGCGCGGGCCTAGGTGTTTCGACAAGTCGGTCCGGGTGGGTAACAAGAGGGCGTGTTGTGCGTAGCAAGTCCGACGGGAGGTGGAAGGTGAAAGCCAGTGATCTATTTCTACGGTGTTTGGAGGCCGAGGGGGTGAAATACATGTTCGGCGTTCCCGGCGAGGAGAATGCCGACGTAATGATCTCGCTCCTCGACTCCCCGATCCGTTTCATCATCTGCCGCCACGAACAGGGCGCCGCTTTCATGGCCGACCTATACGGGCGCCTGACGGGAAAGCCCGGCGTCTGTCTGGGTACTCTGGGGCCGGGCGCGACCAATCTGGTAACCGGCGTCGCCAACGCCAACATGGACCACTCGCCGGTGGTGACCATCACGGGCCAGGGAGCGACCACACGTCTGCACAAAGAGAGCCACCAGGCGATGGACGTCGTGCAGATGTTCACCCCGATCACCAAATGGGCGGCTTCGATTCGCGACGAGACGACCATCCCCGAGGTCGTTCGCAAAGCCTTCAAGCTGGCGGCGGCGGAAAAACCAGGGGCGGCTCATATCGAGCTTCCCGAAGACATCGCCAAGGCCGAGGTCGAGACCTCCCCGATCATTCCGGGCATGAAAGTCCGCCGGCCCATCGCCGATGAGAAGACCATTGCTGCGGCGGTCGAACTCATTCGTGCTGCGGAGATGCCGGTCGTTCTGGCTGGCAACGGCTGCGTACGTACGCGCGCTGCCGATCAACTGCTGCGTTTCGCCGACGCTACCGGCATTTACGTGGCGCCGACCTTCATGGGAAAGGGTTGCCTATCGGATCGCCATCCTCAAAGTCTGTACGTTGCCGGTCTGTCGTCGCGTGACCACGTGACGAGCGTGTTCGAGCGCGCCGATCTTGTGGTGACCATCGGCTACGACATGGTGGAATGGCACCCCTCGCGATGGAAAGTGGGGCGTCCGAAAAAAGTGATACACATCGATTTCACCCCCGCCGAGGTCGACGGTGCGTATCGGCCCGACATCGAGGTGGTCGGCGATGTTGCGGCGGCGTTGTGGGCGATCAACGAGCGGCTCGGTGACGATTGCCGAAAGCCGGTGGCGGCGTTCGCCGCCGAACGCGAGCATCTGCGTAGGGAAATCTGCGACGAATACGCCGACGATGACGGCTTTCCGATGAAGCCGCAGCGGATCCTCGCCGATCTGCGCAGGGAGATGGGCGACGAGGATATTCTCATCAGCGATGTCGGTGCGCATAAAATGTGGATCGCACGTCACTATCCGGCCTATGCACCCGGCAGTTGCATCATTTCGAACGGCTTCTGTTCCATGGGGATGGCCTTGCCGGGGGCTATCAGTGCCAAAATCGTCCACCCCGAGCGCCAAGTCGTCGGACTGTGCGGAGACGGGGGCTTCATGATGAACATTCAGGAACTCGCGACCGCCGTGCAGTACGAAGTGCCGACGACGGTGTTTGTATGGGAAGACGGAGGCTATGGTCTGATCCGTTGGAAGCAGCAAGCCGCTTACGGGAAAACCTCGCATACGGAGTTCCGCAACCCCGACCTGGTGGAGTTAGCCCGTTCGTTCGGCGCGCATGCAACTCGTGTCGAGTCGCCGCAGAATCTCCGTCCGGTTCTGCGCGCGGCCTTTGCCGTCGATGATCGTCCGTCGGTGGTGATTGTGCCGGTCGATTATTCCGAGAACATGAAACTAACCAATCGACTTGGCGAATTGATCGGCGAATAGAGAGCGGTCTCAGCCGGTGGCCTCTTGTAAGGCTTTTCTCGCCGTACGCGTCACCATCACTGTGACCACTACGGTGGCGATCAGGCCCAGGACCTGGACGATGTAGGTTCCACTGCCCGCGGCTGCGGAACTGTCGGCGGCGACGGCCGCGAGTCCGCCGCCTACGAAGCCCAGGTATACGTAGAGAATCGTACCGGGGAGCATGCCCGTGCAGGCCAACGCGTAATCGAAAAAGCTGACCTTGGTGAGTCCCAGTGCATAGTTGAGCAGATTGAAGGGGAAGACCGGAGAGAGCCGCAACAAGAAAACGATCTTCCGCCCCTGCGCGCCGACGGCACGGTCGATGGCGGCGAAGCGCCGATCGCCCGCGACCCGCTTTTCGACGGCGGCGCGAGCGAAATTTCTCGAGACCATGAAGGCCAGGCATGCACCGATGCTGGCAGCGATGAACACGTAGACGACGCCGGCCACAAGACCGAAGATGGCGCCTGCTGCGAGTGTCAGTGCCGAAGCGGGTACGAAGGCGACCGTGGCTGCCGCATATCCGGCCATGAAGACCAGCGGACCCCAGATACCGAGGCCGTCGACCCACGCTGCAAATTTGGGCACGTAGCCCCCGGCCTGGCGACCGAGGAAGAAGAGCGCCGTCACCACACCCAGTCCGATCAGGATTTTGGCGATCGGCAGACGCTTCGAGTCGTGTTGGGCTTCGGGTGCTTGGCTCATGGCGTTTTCTCCTATCAGTTCCGGGGATCGGGGTCGCGGCTGCCGGGCCGGGATGCCGGCTGAGACCCCCTTCTCTCCTCTTACGCCGGAAACCCGGCGAAGTTATCGATTTCTCCCAGGCCTGCCGAGCCGATATGCTTAGCGACACGACCCATGCAATGCGCGCACTGCCATAGCGACAATCCCGAGAGCGCCAAGTTTTGCTTGGAGTGTGGTGACCGTTTCGACAGTGCTTGCGAACGCTGCGGCGCGCGTCTGCCGGTGACCGCCAAGTTTTGCATGGAATGCGGTGCGCCGGTGGGTCAGGTTGCGGCACACGACGACGGTGCCTACGACGTACGCGCTCCGCGTAGCTATACCCCCAAACATCTCGCCGAGCAGATTCTTACGTCGAAGAGCGCCATCGAGGGTTCGCGTAAACAAGTCACCGTATTGTTCGCCGATGTGAAAGAATCCATGGCGCTGGCCGAGAGCGTCGATCCCGAGGAATGGCACGAGATCTTAAATGAGTTCTTCACCATCCTGTCGAATGGTGTGCACAAGTTCGAGGGGACGGTCAACCAATACACCGGTGACGGGATCATGGCATTGTTCGGTGCCCCCATCGCCCACGAAGACCACGCGCAGCGGGCCTGTTTTGCGGCGCTCGACCTGAACGAGGAACTCGAGCGTTATGCCGACCGCTTGCGCCGTACCAAGGGTTTGAACTTCAGCGTACGGATGGGTCTGAATTCAGGCGAGGTCGTGGTGGGGAAGATCGGTGACGATCTGCGCATGGACTACACGGCCAAAGGCCACGCGGTCGGGCTGGCGGCTCGTATGGAGAACTTGGCTGCACCCAACAAGGTGTATCTGACCGAGTACACGGCGGCGTTGGTCGATGGTTACCTCGACGTGCGTGACCTGGGAGCCTTTGAAATCAAGGGAGTCAGCCGGCCGTTGCACGTCTATGAATTGGAAGGCGTCGGGACGTTTCGTTCGCGTCTCGATGCGTCCCGGCGCCGCGGCTTCTCGCGCTTTGTGGGGCGCGAGAGTGAGATGAAAACTCTCGAAGCTGCGCTCGAAGAGGTCGCCGAAGGGAAGGGCCAGGCCGTTGGTATCGTGGCCGAGGCGGGTTCGGGAAAGAGTCGGCTTTGTTACGAGTTTGCGGAGCGATGCCGCGCACGCGGCATCGAGGTGATCGAAGCGCACTGTGTGCCGCACGGACACTTGATCCCGTTCCTGCCGATCGTCGAACTGTTGCGGGGCGTTTTCAAAATCACCGACGTCGACGATGATCGTTCGGCACGTGAGCGCGTGGCTGGCAAGCTTCTTTTGCTCGACGAAGGTTTGAAAGACAGCGTGCCCTTCGTGTTCGAATTCATGGGTATTGCCGATCCCGACCGCCCGGCCCCCGACGTTGATATCGAGATCCGTCGACGCCTGATGTACACGTGTATGGAAAAGATGTTCGCTTGCGATCAGGATTGCCGGCCCGAGGTCATCCTCTTCGAAGACCTCCACTGGATGGACGAGGACAGCGCCAAAGTGCTCGATGAAATCGTCGCGATGTTGCCCCGCACACGCACGCTCCTTCTCATGAACTACCGGCCCGAACACCGCGCCGCCTGGGGGCGGGACCATGCTTTCCGCGAGATCGTGCTCGAGCCGCTCGGCTCCGAGGCGATTGACGCTTTGCTCGCTGATCTACTGGGCAACGACCCGACCATCACCGGCTTGGCCGGGAGAATCCGCGAGCACACCGCCGGCAATCCGTTTTTTACCGAGGAAGTGGTTCTCGCTTTGGCGGATGCGGGTACGTTGACCGGCACGAAGGGTGCCTACCGGCTCGGCGGGCCGGTGTCGGAGCTGATCTTGCCGGCGACCATACAAGGGATTCTCGGCGCCCGTATCGATAGGCTCGGCGAAGACGACAAGGGCGTTCTCGATACCGCAGCGGTGATCGGAAAGGAATTCGACGAAGCGATTCTACGTCACGTTACGGGGCTGGCTCCTGATGCCTTGGGCTCTTCGTTGGCGCGTCTCGCCGACGGCGACTTCGTCTACGAAAAAAGCCGCAAGCCGCAACAGCGGTGGGCGTTCAAACACCCACTGGTACAAGAGGTTACCTATCACGGCCAGCTTGGCGAGCAGCGCAAGCGTATTCATCGCCGGGTCGCCGAGGCTCTGGCCGAACTTTATGGGGCTCGCATCGAAGAGTTCTTGGCCTTGGTCGCTCATCACTGGTGGGGCGCGGGCGATGCCTTGGAGGCGGCGCGCTGGAGAACTCGCGCGGCCGAACAAGAAACCGGTCGCGACGCGACAGCCGCGCTACGGCACTGGAAAAGGGTTCGCGAGTTGCTCGAGGAGATCGAGCCCTGCGACGAGGGCTTTCGTCTCGGTCTCGACGCGCGCATTGCCATTCTCGAGGAGTCCTGGAAAGCGGGCATGCCGCAGGAAGAACTCGCTCGCGTGTTCGCGGAGGGTATGGAGCTGGCGGGCCGCTGCAACTGCGGGCAGTCGCGGGCGAGACTACTGGCAGCCATGGGCATGGCCAAGAACTTTGCCGGCGAGTTGACCGAAGCGCGCGACTATCTAACCCGCGCTCTGGAAATCGTTGAAGGTTCCGGTGACGAAGCCTTGATCGCCACACTGAAGGGGCGGCTCGCTTACAATGATCTGTTGGCAGGCCATCTCCATGAGTGTTTGTCGCTGGCCGACGAAGTGATCGCAGGGGGCGGCCGCGATAGCCTGTATGCTCGAGCCTTTCATGCCTGGCCTTTGCTGTACCTGGGTGAACTGGACCGAGGCAAAGAAGATCTCGAACAGGCACTTCAATTGGTGGACGGCCAGAACCTTCCGGGAACGCTCGGCGTGATTCACGGAGCGTACGTTACCTACGGCTGGTTCGCCGGCGAAGCGGAAGCGGCGCTGAGTCACGCGCAAGCACAACTCGAGATCGCCGAGCGTACCCGCAGCGTAACGATGAGTTCGGGGGCGCGCGATTCGATGGGCGTAGCGCTGGTGATGAACGGTCGGTTTGGCGAGGCGGTGACGATGCTCGAGCAGGCCTTGGCAATCGTGCGCGAGAAGTCCGCCATGCTGCAGGGCGAACCCGTCATGCTGTGTAACCTCTCGGCGGCCTATCTCGGTGCCGGCGATCGGGTGATGGCCCTACGGGCCGCCGAGGATGCCCTCAAGACCGCACGCACGAGAGGCACGCGTATGCATCAGGTGCGCGCTCTGTTGTTTCATGCGCGTGCGCTGCTGTGTGAAGTCGGCCGTTCCGATTTCGGGCGTATCGAAAAAGAGCTGTCCGATGCATGTGCCATCGTTGAACTCTCGGGAGCACGATCGTATGAGCCCTTTGTCCGTGAATCGATGGCGGAGTTCGCTCGTCTTAGCGGCGACGAAACGGGCGCCGCGCGCGAACGCGCCGAGGCGGTTGCCTGCTTCCGCGCCATCGGTGCGCGTGGGCACGTCGCCCGGCTTGACGCGACTGTGACAGGCAGTGAGCCTGTACTCGGGCGGGTTGGTTAGGCGACCACCAGTCCTGTACAGGCGAGTTCTTGCAGGTGGGACTCGTGAACGGCGTGGGTTCCTTCCAGACGAAGGGCGGGTACTTGTTCGGCGAGAGTGCGTAGGAAGTGCAGTTGTCGCTCGGGGGAGATTAGTACGTTGCGGTGCTTGCCGTGGGTGACATAGCTGACACACAGACGGTCGAGCGATAGGGCGGGAGCGCTCGAAGGCTCGTCGGT
This sequence comes from uncultured Myxococcales bacterium, assembly GCA_964553415.1. GTDB lineage: Bacteria > Desulfobacterota > Binatia > UBA1149 > JAJCZL01 > CAZKLE01. The sequence goes on along the minus strand of CAZKLE010000067.1, from coordinate 461 downwards.
AGGATAGATCTCGTGGATCGAATCGACGGAGATTGCTTTGACCAGCGGGCCGCAGTGGATCACCAGAGCCGAGGGGCCGAGTTCGTAGTTGGTGTCGTGCAGGACCCAGATCGTGAACAAGGCCGAACCGAGCAGGAATACGGCGATGATGCTGGTCGGGCTGTTGCTGGCAAACATATAGTGGCAGGCGAGCGTGATCATCGACATCGCCGCTGTCGCCAGAACCGTCGTCATCCATGAATCGCGCTTTGATGGGTAGATCATTGTCTCTCTCCGGGGACCGCCGTTCGCCGAGGCCCTCGTGTCGAGTGTACCAGGTCGGGCGGGGTCGGCCGCAGACGAAATGACGAGAATGGCGGCGAGTTTTCATCGTTTGCCGGTTCGACGTGGCTGGACCTGCGCATTGCCTATCGCACCCATCGCAGTACTGGCCAACGCACTTGCGGCGTATGTGTCACGCC
>CAZKLE010000066.1:0-12441 GCA_964553415.1 uncultured Myxococcales bacterium | reverse complement strand
CGTATCGTTGATCTGAATCGCAACCTTGTCGGCCAAGCGCTGCAACGAGTCGTCACTTTGCAGGAAACGCCCGAGGATGTCTTGGACCGATGCGCTGACAAAAAAATATTCCTGACATAGACGCAGCTCGCGACCGCTCTCCGTCGAGTCGTCGGGATATAGCACGCGCGATAGATGTTCCGTCTCGGTCTTGTGTCGCACCGCTTCAGCATGACGTCCATCGTTAAAATGAGACAGGTCAAACTCGTGAACCGAGCGCGCCGACCACAGACGAAGATGATTCACCAAACTCTGCCGATAGCCGGACACCTGCAGATCGTAGGCATCCGCCATGATCGTATCGGCATCGAGCCAACGGGTATGAGCGGCCCCGCCCGGATCGGACGACGGTTCAAGACGACCACCGAACGCAACGGGATAACTTACGTCGGGTCTGGCGAATTCCCAGGGGTTGCCGTGACGCAACCAAGTTTCCGGCTGTTCCACCTGCCATCCATCCTCGATTTTCTGGCGGAACATCCCGGCATCGTAACGAATACCATAGCCCCGCGCGGCGTACCCTTGAGTGGTCAGCGAATCGAGGAAACAGGCGGCAAGACGACCGAGGCCTCCGTTCCCCAAGGCTGCATCGGGTTCGAGCTCGTAGAGATCGTCCAACTCGACTCCCAGGGTAGCCAAGGCGTTACGGCACGCACTTTCCAGATCAAAATTGAATAAGTGGTTCTTGAGCGAGCGGCCGATCAGAAATTCCACCGAAAGGTAGCATACGACCTTACCCTCTTTTTGAACCCGCACTTGCGCACTCAAAGCCTCCTGCTCGGCCATTCGCCCACGCACGAAATAGACGAGAGCCTTGAACCAATCCTGCGGTAGCGCGGAGGCCGGATCCTTTCCGACCATACGGACCAGGCAGTCGACCAACCCAACACGCACCGCCGTAACGGTCCGTGCACCACTCCGGCCGACCGCGCCTTCGCGTACGTCCATTTATCGGCTCCAACTCGGCAACTTTGCGCTTTCCATAAGCCCGCCATTCATCGGCGTGCCTACGCACGATTATAGCCCCGTATCGGACCAAAGGCCGTCCCATTCTACGCCCGATGCACGAGTTCTCTTTTTCCGCCGAGTCAGGACGCCCCGGCCACGCTTCCCCGCCGCCTCCGCTTCCGTTGCAACCCACCGCCGGCGGTGTCGGCTCCGCGCCGTCGGCGCTGCGCATGCGCCGGCTTCTTCTTGGCCGCGGTCGCAGGGTGTGGGTTCGTACGCGGACCACGTGCGCGACGTTCGTCGCGCGGCGGGTGCACGTAACGAGCCTCGTCGCCGGCTTTGACGGCGAAGCCGTCCACGACCCGACGCTCGATCTTGGCACCGAGCCTCCTTTCAATCGCACGGACCTGCGCAGCGTCTTCTCGTGCGATCAGGGTATAGGCCTTGCCGCTATGCTCGGCTCTGCCTGTGCGGCCGATCCGGTGGGTGTAGGCGTCGGGCGTATTGGGTACATCGAAATTGATCACGTGCGAGATGCCGGCGACATCGATACCGCGGGCAGCGATGTCGGTCGCTACCAGGATGGTGAAATGTCCGCTGCGAAATCCTTTCATCGCGCGATCGCGTTGACCCTGCGACATATTGCCCTGTAGCGCCACCGCGTCATGGCCGCTACGAGTAAGTTGCTCGGCCAGCTTCTTGGCCCGGTGCTTGGTGCGCGAGAAAACGATCGCCGAATGGAAATCGTCGGCACCGAGCAGATGCTCGAGAAGTTCGACCTTGCGGGTGGCGGCCACGGGGTAGAGTGCGTGCTGGATCGTCTCGGCCGGTGTCGAGTGCGAAAGCTCAGCCACTTTCGGCTCCCGCAACACCTTGTTGGCAAGCTTCCTGATCTCGCCGGGCATCGTCGCGGAGAACATCAGGTTTTGCCGCTCGGCCGGCAGCGCCGAGAGAATCTTGCGGATGTCGGGAAGAAAACCCATGTCGAACATATGGTCAGCTTCATCGAGCACGAGCGTCTCCACACGCGAAAGGTCGACGAAGCCCTGTCGCATGAGATCAAGCAGTCGACCGGGGCAGGCAACGATAATGTCGGGCTTGGCTTGCAGCCCTCGAATCTGACCGCGGGCGCTTACGCCGCCGAAGATCGTCAGCGTTTTTACGCGCGTGAACTTGGCCAGCAGCCGGGTCTCGGCGTCGATCTGCATGGCGAGTTCCCGCGTCGGCGCCAGGATCAGCGCTCGTGGACCGCGGCGGCGCTCGGAGACGAGGGCATTCAGTATGGGCAGCGCGAACGCCGCCGTCTTGCCCGTGCCGGTTTGAGCCAGGCCCAGGACATCGCGACCTTCAAGCGCGGCGGGAATCGCCGCGGCTTGCACAGGGCGCGGCCGAACGAAACCGGCCGCTTCGATGCCGCGCTGTAGCGCAGCGTCTAGAGAGAACCCCCGGAAATCGGAGGCAGTATCGGAAGAAATAGGATTCATAAAAACAATTTACTCTTCGGTGGACCTGCACCCTCGGCGCAGACACCGCTAGATTCGGACCTATACAACAGCGACAGGTTTGGATGAGGAGAATGCGGCGCGATCTTCTTGGTAGTGGGATCCTGCTGTGCGCCGCCGGCCGCCGCAGGGGCGACCGTTGGATTGGAAGTCGGCCCATTGTGTAACACGACGACGCTGCGGGAGCGAACGCGCGATCGGCTATGGCGCCGCCGGCGCCGGTGCCGGGCAAAAAAGATCCCTACGATCGGCCAAGCGGTACTGACGCATGTGCTCGGTGGTGCCCGTATAGTACAGGCCGCCCGTGAGGCCGAAGGCCTCAGGATCGAGGAACGCAACGTCATCGGCGATCTCGCTGTGCCGCATGAGCGCTTCGTAAGCCTCGATCGACAGTTTACGCCGCACATCCAGCTCGGCCTGAGGATCGAGAAGCGAGGCGTAGCGTGCGGCTTGGGCGGCGATTTGCCCGACACAGAACGTGGCTCCACAGCCGCTGCCATACGAGAACAGACTGACTTCACGGCCTTCGAGGCCCTTGTCGCCGTGGCGGAGCAGATCGATCAACGAGAGAAACAACGATCCCGTGTAGATGTTGCCGACCTCGGCGTTGAGATCGAGCCACGGCGAGACTTTCTCCCCGTAGCTTTCATCCATGAGGCGTACGTGTTCGGCATTCCCTTTCTCGAAGACGATGCCGTTCGCTACTTCGACGTGCCGCCGATGAGCCTTGCGCGCCATTTTCACAAACGGCACATGATAAAGACATGCGGCGAGTCGCTCCAGGGCGATGGCTTCGGGATCGCCGTTGGCGGCGTCACGCCAAGCGGCGCTGAAAGCATCGAGATAGCACTCGATGGAATAGTGACCATCGGCAAACGCGTACTTGGAATACAGCGGGCGCCAGAAATCCATAACCTGTCGTGTGTAGTCGCCGATCCGGTTTAGGTCGAGACTCAGCAGCCGGGGATTCTCGGAGACAACGATCGCCACCGCGCCGGCCCCCTGAGTGGGCTCACCCGGCGTGTCGAGACCGTAGCGAGCGATGTCGGAGGCAATCACCAGTGCCTTACGGCCACGTGCACGACCGGAGGCAATCCAGTCGGCCGACGCCGTCAGGCCCGCCATCGCACCGTAGCAGGCGTGTTTGGTCTCGAAGGTACGGCAGTTCTCCGCCAGACCGAGGAGTTCATGGGCATATACCGCAACCGGCTTGCTGTGGTCGATGCCGGTCTCGGTACCGACGACAAGAGTCCCGATTTCGCCGGGGTCAACGTCGAACCGGGTCAACGCCCGCGATGCGGCGTTGACCGCCATCGTCACCGTGTCTTCGCAAGGGCTGACGATCGCCATCTTCCGCTGCCCCAGGCCTTCGACGTATTTGGCGGGATCCACTCCGCGCGCATGCGCAAGCTCGCGCATATCCACGTAATGCTCCGGTCCGGAAAACGCCAGTGCGTCGATGCCGATCGATCGATCTTGTATCAAGGTTTCGCTCCTCCAGAGAAGGGAAATGCAGTCCGTGGCCTTGTGGCACAATTCGAATCCGGATGGAAAGCGCACGCCACGCACGATCCGCAGTCCGCCCGGCTAGCCTCGCACCGGGCCACGTTGACAGCCGCTGCGAACGGAAGTACGAACGACGGCGCCCTAGGCCTGGAAACCATCCATGTGTGGCATTTTTGGAATCATTCAACAGGATTCGGCAACGTCCGGCGCGGCTCCGCTCATTGATGAAGACAAGCTCCGCGATTCGATGCAGATGCTGGCGCACCGCGGGCCGGACGCGCACGGGGTCCATGCGGGTGCAGGCTTTGGGTTCGCCCACACCCGGCTTTCTCTAGTCGACCTGGGCAGCCGGAGTGACCAGCCCTTCTGCGACGAAAGCGGCCGCTACGTGCTGGTCTACAACGGAGAGATCTACAATTTTCGCGAGCTTCGCAGCGAGCTCGAAAACAGGGGCGTCCGTTTCCGGACTACGAGCGATACCGAAGTACTGCTCCACTGCCTGATCCACGACTCACCCGACGTAGTCCTGCCCCGACTCAATGGAATGTTCGCTTTTGGGCTCTACGACACCGAGCAGGAGACGCTCCTCCTAGCCCGCGATCGCTTCGGCATGAAGCCTCTCTACGTCTGCCGCACTGCCGGCTTCTTCGCCTTCGCGTCGGAGATCAAGGCGTTCGCCCCCTGGCTGGACTTGGAACCGGAACCGTTCTCGATCTCGTCCTACCTGCTGGGGTTCGGCGGACCCACCAAGGGTTTCACGATGTATCAAAACGTGCGGGGCGTCGAACCGGGCAGCTACATCACACTTCGCAGCGGCCATGAGCCCCAAGAGCAGTCCTTTTTCTCCCTGCCTGACTTCTGGAACCGCGAGGAAATGGCAGTCCTCGAGCGACGGAGCCCCCGTAGAACAGTCGACTTCGTGGAAGAGCTGATGGTGGCAAGCGTCGACCGACAGCTCTTCGCCGATTCACCGGTCGGAGCTTTTTGCAGCGGCGGTGTCGACTCCTCGCTACTGCTGGCCATGGCCGCCAAACGAAATGACAACTTCGCAATCTTTCACGCCAACGTCATGGGACCGTGGAGCGAATACGAAGCCGCTCGGGAACTGAGCCGACACTTAAAGCTCGACCTCAACGTCGTCGAAGTCCGGGAACAGGATTTCATCGACTATATGCCGGATGTGATGCGCCAGTACGAACACCCGCATACCTACCACCCGAATTGTGCACCGTTCATGCTGGTGTCCCGGCTGGTCCGCAAGGCCGGGGTGAAAGGTATGCTGAGCGGCGAGGGCTCGGATGAGCTCTTCCTCGGGTACCCCTGGCTCGGACGCAAGCGGATTATCGATGCCTACAACGCCCAACTCGTTCGGATGCGAGGCCTGGTGCGGCGCCTTCCCTGGGTCGGACAAATCCTCTGGCCCTATGCAGGCAACGGGCCCGAGGTCGTCCGGACGTTGCTGAACCGCGGAGAGGTCGCCGCTGACGAGCAACGAGCCCGCGAAGCGGCACGAGCTTTCCTGCCCACCCGGATCGACCCGAGACAGATCACGAGCATCGACTATCTGAACTACCACCTTCGAGCACTGCTCCACCGCAACGACTGTCTCGGAATGGAGAGCGGCATAGAGGCACGCTTCCCTTTTCTCGATCACGACGTCGTCCGCACGGCGATCAACACACCCATTCGCTACAAGCTGAGATTCTCCCCGAAGGTACTGGAGAAGGCGCACCCCTTCATACGCGACAAGTGGGTCATCCGCGAGGTGGCCAACCGTTGGATCCCCAAGAACCTCAGCCAGAGGATCAAAATCGGTTTCTGGACAACGGTCTTCCAGCGCATGCAGGTGCCACCCAGCTACTTCGACGGATCGGCCCTCAAGGCGATCTTCGGGGTTTCCTCGCCTCAGCTGCGACAGGTCGTCGAATGCGCGGACCAGGATCTACGAATGCGGCTCTTGCACCTGGACGTTTGGACACGGGTCTGTCTCCGGCGAGAGCCCGTAGAAGACTGCGGCCGGAGGCTGAGGAACCATATCACCATCCGACCCGAGTGACCTGAACCGACGGTCGATACCCGGGCTCAACGATTGGACCTGGAAGACACAAACCGCTTAACTCACGCTCCAGGAGGCCCAACCCATGACCACGTCGCAGAGTTCCACCGCACAGAAAACCACCCCCGCAGCCTTTGAGTACAAGGTGGCCGGCATGGATGATCCCAAGCGCTTCGCCGAACTGGCCGAATGGGGACGCAAGGAACTCGACCTGGCAGAGAAGGAAATGCCGGGGCTGATGTCGGTGCGCGAAGAGTATGCCGAGCAGCAGCCCCTCAAGGGATTAAGGATCATGGGAAGCCTGCACATGACCGTGCAGACCGCCGTCTTGATCGAAACACTGAGCGCCTTGGGCGCCGACATACGCTGGTGTTCCTGCAACATCTTCTCGACCCAGGATCACGCCGCCGCGGCCGTCGTGGTAGGAAAGAACGGCACGCCCAACCAACCCGCCGGAGTCCCGGTGTTCGCCTGGAAAGGCGAAAGCCTGCAGGAGTACTGGTGGTGTACCGAACGGGCACTCAACTTCGGCGACGGTGAGGGCCCCGACCAAATCGTCGATGATGGTGGCGATGCCACTCTTCTCGTTCACAAAGGTTACGAATTCGAAGAGGCCGGATCGGTACCCGGTCCCAAAACCACCGACAACGTCGAGTTCAAAGAAGTTCTCAAACGGCTGGCCGAGTGCTTCAAGGCCGATCCGAAGCGCTGGCACAAAGTCGCCGGTCATGTACGCGGCGTAACCGAAGAGACCACTACCGGCATCAAGGCCCTGCGAAAGATGGAGAAGGACGGCACGCTGCTGTTTGCCGCCATCAACGTCAACGACTCGGTGACCAAGAGCAAGTTCGACAATCTGTACGGCTGCCGCCACTCGCTCATCGACGGACTCAACCGTGCCACCGATGTGATGATGGGGGGCAAGGTCGCCGTGGTCTGCGGCTACGGCGATGTCGGCAAGGGCTGCTGCCAGTCCCTGCGCGGCCAGGGCGCACGGGTGATCGTCACCGAGATCGATCCTATCTGTGCGCTACAGGCATCCATGGAAGGTTTCCAGGTCTTGAGACTCGAAGACGTCCTCGACTACGCCGACTTCTACATCACCACCACCGGCAACCTCAACATCATTACCGCCGAAAGCATGGCGAAGATGAAAGACGGCGCCATCGTCGGCAACATCGGCCACTTCGACAACGAAATCGACATGGCCAACCTGCAAAAGCTCATCGACATGGGCGAGGTCGTCCGTACCAACATCAAGCCCCAGTACGACAAGTTCACGTTCACCCCGGGCGCGTCGGTGCATCCCGCCGGACACAGCGTGCTCATCCTGGCGGAAGGACGCTTGCTCAATCTCGGCTGCGCGACCGGTCATCCCAGCTTCGTGATGTCGAACAGCTTCACCAACCAGACGCTCGCGCAAATCGAGCTGGCGCAGCATCTCGATCGCTACGAAAAAAGGGTTTACGTGCTGCCCAAGCACCTCGACGAGAAAGTCGCCCGCCTGCATCTCGACAAGCTCGGCGTCCGACTGACTACGTTGACCGCAGAGCAAGCCGATTACATAGGCGTAGCGGTCGAGGGCCCGTACAAGGACGACCAGTACCGCTACTGAGGGTCGCTGGTCGGGAACCGGCGATTCGAACGGGCGCTATCCGCGTCGCTGTGATGCTCGAGCCGACGCTGGAGCCAAGACGCGTCCAGGCTTTCCATACGACACACGTCTTGCGGGCGGCCGAGTTCCCGGAATAGATTCTCTACTTTGCCACCGCCTTCGTAGTCGATACCGACGGTCGGCAGGCCCTCCGCAATCGCAAAAATACTTGCGTGGAAACGCATCGTAACCGCCATGTGCAGGCGGCGCATCAGAAATACCACATCGTCGACGTCGGGATCGGCTTGCCACACCCGCAAGTCGACTTCATTCCCCAAGCGTCGGCGAAGGCTGAAGGCAGCCGCAAGGTCCGACTCGCCCAACTGGATGAGGTTCATCGGAAAGAACACGTACGATACCGGCCGGTCGGATTCGTTCGAAAACCGCAAGAGGCCGGCGGCCAGTTCGGCCATGAAACGTCGTTCCATGGCCAGCGAAGCCGACGGGCTTTGCCTGCGATAAAAGTGACGGATCTTGCGGATATTGAGACCGACAAGCAGCCTGTCGTCGCCGTCTCGCAGAAGAGTTTGCAATTCCTCGGCTCGACCTGAATTCAATCGGGTAAGCCCTTGCCCCCGCGTAGCCAGATAATCGAAGGCCGGGTCGCGACCCAGCTCAACCTCGAGCCCGTCGAGCACCGGGTCTCCGCGTTCGCCTTTGGTTCGCACCGACAACTGCTGAGCCGAACACACTATTCTCCGCGCCGTCCAACGACTGAGCCGACGCCTGAAGGGGCCGATGCCGATGCCTTCTATCAAGAACGGACGGCCGAGCCTTTTCATCACATAAACCGCCGACAGATTGCGAATCAGCACGCGGGGCAGATCCATGAGCGGCCCCCCGGCCCAAACGACGGCGTCGGCCTCACCGAGAACGCATTCTCCGACGGCCCGTTCCACGGCATGCACATGCAGAGTAACCGGCGTGTCCAAGCCCGCGGCCAACCGCCGGGTGTAATCCGGCCGATAGCTCAATAGATGGGCTTCCTCGATGCCGAAGCGCCGGTGCAGACGCAGCAGAACCCCGCCGAGGATTCCCATATCTCCTACATGTTCGAAACCGTAGACGCCGACCAACGCCACGCTTCGCAATGACGCGGGCTCGAGCGAAGCAGTGCCGAGCACAGCTAAACCCATACGCCCCAACAGGCTTAAAGATTCGCCGGCAAAGCCTAGATACTCGTGTAGCTGCTCCTTCCATCGGCTCAGCCTGGAAGCGGTCGTAGTGGCACGAGCTTGCACGATGTCGTCAAAGAAGGCGCGCTCGCGCTCGTTGAGATCAGCGGACCGCTCGAAACTGACAGAGCAGCCCGCCGTGTCGGCAAGAAGGCATAGCCCCTCGATCCGGTGCACGGTCCGAGGCGTCACCGGCACCAGCCAAGCTAGACCGTCGGCAGGGACGCAGCTCCGCGCTTCCTCGAGAATAGTCGAGAGTTCGCCCGAGACCCCGACGACCGCGTCGAACGCCTCGGTGGCCGCCTCCTCACTGAGCTCTATGACCTTCAACGCTTTCTCAAACCGACTATTGACCCCGCAGTTTGCGAAGCACCCCGCGCAGCGCGAGATACGCATGAAATCTAGCCGTACCGAAATAGCGGTGAATCTGTCCCGAGCGGAAGTAATAGACGTCAAGGCGCGGCACCAGCTGCGTGTCGTGTATCACCTCGGGTAACAGCGCCATACGTGTAGTGAGCGAGAACTCATAGTATCGTGCCGCAATTTCCGCCGTCGTTCTGTCGACACTCCCGTAGGGGTAAGCCATTATGGTCGGCCGCCTTCCGAGTCGGCTTTCGATAAGCTCGTTCGCCTCGGTGAATTCAGCCTCGACCGCCTCCGCGCTCAACCTCGGCAAGTGTGGATGACGAACGGTGTGTGCCTGTATATCCCAGCCTGCCGCCCGAAGATCCTCGATTTCAGGCCACGTGAGCATGGGGAAAACCGGGCCGTCCGCCGCCAGGCTCGACCAGCGGCTATCGCCGCCCACATGCCCTGTTGTGAGCAAAAGAGTCGCAGGCACGCTCTCTTCACGTAGAATGGACAAAGCCTCGCGGTGGACGGAACGCAGACCGTCGTCGAAGGTCAAAGCGACCCGATTCGGCAACGAAGAGTCGGTAAGAAGAGAATGCAGATCCACTACGTGATGACCACCGGCGCGGATGGCATGAACGAGACTACGCAAGCCCTCGGCCGGCACCGACATGACGGAACCCGAGCGGTCGATGCTATGAAAGGTAAGGACGGCTCTCATGCTATATGCGATTGAGCGGCCGATGCCGAGGAAAATCTATTGAGCGCGCTGCGGTTCGCCATGGTGACCACATTCTACCCCCCTTACCACTTCGGGGGCGATGGCATCTTGGTGCAACGGCTCAGCCACGCCTTGGCGCGCCGCGGTCACGAGGTCGACGTGATCCACGACGCCGACGCACATCGCGTCCTTTCCGGCATACCCGGAGCCGTCCCGAGCCCCAAACCCGCCGGCGTCACCGTACATCCGATGCGAAGCCGCCTGGGCGCGCTGTCTTGTCTGGCTACCCAACAACTCGGCCGTCCCTTGGTGCACGGCCGGCGAATTCGCGAGATCTTCGAGAAACGAGCTTTCGATGTCGTTCACTACCACAATATTTCACTGGTCGGCGGCCCCGCTATTCTAACCTACGGGGACGCGATCAAGCTGTATACGACGCACGAGCATTGGCTGGTTTGCCCTACCCACGTTCTCTGGCGTCACGGCCGCGAGCTTTGCACCGGACGCCAATGCTTACGTTGTCTGATGCACTACCGGCGACCGCCACAGCTATGGCGGTCCACCCATATGATAGAGAAGGCTACACGTTCGGTCGACCAATTTCTCGCGCCGAGCCGTTTCACGGCCGATCAACACCGACGATTCGGCTTCATGCGCGATTTCGAGATTCTTCCTAACTTTCTTCCCGACACCCCCGCACCTGCGGAGGGAGAGCAAGCCGACGAAGCCCCATATTTTCTATTCGCCGGACGCCTCGAGCATCTCAAGGGACTGCAAGACGTAATACCACATTTCGGAGCCGAGGCTGAAGCCGAACTCCGGGTTGCCGGTACAGGTTCGATGGAAGCTGAACTCAAGCGACTGGCCGCAGCCTTTCCGAAGGTAAAGTTCCTCGGCCAGGTCGGAGAGCAGCAACTGCGTCGCCTATACGCGCGAGCGATAGCACTCGTCGTACCGTCACTGTGCTACGAGGTGTTTCCGATGGTGCTGCTCGAAGCATTCCGCGACCGCTTGCCGGTCATTGCTCGCCGGCTCGGACCCTTACCGGAACTGATCGAAACCGCAGGCGGAATCTTGTTCGAGGACAGTGAGGAACTCGGCCGTGCCCTCCGCACGATGGCCGGTGACTCGGCGCTGCGCGAGCGGCACGCGCAAACGGGACGTAAAGCGTTCGAGACCTATTGGAGCGAGTCCGTCGTGCTCGATCGCTATCTCGAGTTGCTGCTGGCGATCGCCCGGCGACGCGGCCGTGACCGGGTAGTGCGAGAATTGCAAACAGCGTGAGCCAATCCGTCCGTCTCATACGTAATTTTCTCGCCCTGTCGGGCGGAGAAGTCCTGGCACGGCTCGTATCCTTTGTCGGCTTCGCCTACTTGGCACGAACCTTGGCCCCTGCCGGCTACGGGGCGGTAGAGATAGCGACCGCTCTGGCCATGTTCTTCACCATGGTCGTCGACATGGGCACCGGTGCGATAGGCGCGCGCGAGGTCGCAATCGAGCCCGAGACCGCGGACGAGGTAGTCTCCGACATCTTTTTGACCCGGGCGATCCTGGCCTGCGCCGCCGTGCCGCTCATGGGATGGACCGGACGCTTCTTTGCGCAGGACCCGAACGGCGCGCGACTGGTGTGGCTCTACGCCGTGGCGACCTTGGCTCTGCCCGCGACCTATCGCTGGCTGTTCCAGGGCCTCGAGCGAATGTCGATCGTCGCCTTCGGCCAAGTTCTCAGACCCGCCGTATTCGTAGCCGGCGTACTGCTGGCGGTACATTCCAGCGACGATATCGTCGCTGTCGGCTGGGTGGAAATCACAGCAGCCGGACTACTGGCGCTATTTTTTGTCGCCGCCAGGATGCGCCTCACTCACAGCTTGCGGATACGAGCCCATAGGCGGCGGATCGCTCGAATGTTCGCGAGGGGATGGTCGCTCGGCGTCAGCCAGATCGTCTGGGCGCTGGCACAGTACGTACCCACGCTCCTTCTCGCCGTCTATCTCGACACCTATGCCGTAGGTCTGTACGGTGCCGCGCATCGAATCGTCCTCGCGCTGGTTGCACTCGGCTGGCTATATCATTTCAACTTATTCCCGGCCGTCGCCAAGCGTCTGAGAGCCGGTGGAGACGCGAGTTTTGACGCCCTGGTTCTACCTTCGTTTCGGATTGTCGCCTGGGCGGGCATAGGGTTCGCGACGATCGGAGGACTACTGGCTTCAACCGTATGCACGACACTCTACGGTCGTGCGTTCGCCTCCGCGGCTGTTCCCCTCCAGTTGTTGCTGTGGACAGTACCCGCGTCTGTCCTGTCCGGACACGCGCGCTGGATTCTGGTTGCCGCCGACCGACAGAGCTTCGTGCTGGCCGCGCAGGTCTCGGGTGCGCTCGCAGCCGTACTCGTAGGTTGGCCCGCGATTCGGACCTTCGGTGCGACGGGGGCTGCGGCCACCATGGTCATAGCAACGCTCGTCGTATGGCTCGTAGCACACGCCTTCACC
>CAZKLE010000065.1:5410-12569 GCA_964553415.1 uncultured Myxococcales bacterium | reverse complement strand
GAGGATCAATCCTATTTTCTGTTCGGAAGTTCCCTGGGGGCCACAGCCATTTTGGCAGCTAAGCTTGCGCTATCTGCGCAGCAACTTCTTCGGCCAGGTTCGACTCACGCCTCTCGATGCCTTCCCCAAGTTGAAAGCGGTAGAAGTGCTCGAGCACGAACTCGGTGCCGGCACCCTTGGCCGCCGTGGCCAGGAGCTGCCCGATCGTCACATCCGGGTCGCGCACGTAATCTTGTTCGAGGAGACATATCTCCCCGTAAAATTTCTCGAGCTTGCCGCTGACGATCCTCTCGACGATCTTTTCCGGCTTGCCGGACGCCAGGGCCTGAGCTCGGAAGATCTCGGACTCCTTTTCCACCTCGGCAGCCGGCACTTCCTCGCGACGAACATAGCGAGGGAAGCTCGCGGCGATCTGCATCGCCAAAGACCTCAACAGCTCCGCCTGTTCACTACCCGCACCGTGCAGCTGAACCAACACACCGATTTTTCCTCCGGCATGCACATACGAACCGAGCAAACCGCCCTCGCAGCGCAGACGCTGGAAACGACGCAGCGAAATGTTCTCGCCAAGTGTGGCAACCGCTTCGGTGAGGCGATCCGAGAGGCTCTTGCCTCCGGGCATCGTCACACCGGCCACATCGTCGCCACCGCCGGCTTCGGCCGCATCCGACCTCAACAAGGCTTCGCCGACATCGCCCAACAAGCCGACGAAGGCATCGTTCTTGGCAACGAAATCGGTCTCGCAGTTCAGCTCGAGGATGACCGCGCTGTGCGCGTCCTCGGAGGCATACACCCCCACGAGGCCCTCGGCCGCTACACGCCCGGCCTTCTTGGCGGCTCCCGCGAGGCCTTTCTCGCGCAGCACCGATACGGCGCGTTCGAGGTCGCCGGAGGTTTCCGACAGAGCGCGCTTACAATCCATCATGCCCGCCCCGGTCCGTTCCCGGAGTTCCTTGACCTGTGCGGCGCTAACGCTCATTTGCTCCGCTCAGATACGGCAGGGCCGGCGGACGGTCCCGCCTCGACAGCCGCGTCAACCGCAACCGGCTCCGGCGACGGCTTCGCCTCGGCGGCGGCGGACGGCGAGGCCGCGGGCTCAGCACTCACAGCACCTTCCGCGCCACTCAAGACCTCGACGCTCTCGAGATCGGCAAGCACATCGCCGCTCACGACGTCGGCCAACGCCTCGGCTATACCCGCCGCCTCGGCCTCTTTGCCCGTGACGATACTTCGCTCCTGGAATTCGCGCGCACCCTCGATCATGGAATCGGCAATCGCGCCGCAGAACAAACGGATGGCGCGAATGGCGTCGTCGTTACCGGGAATGCAGTGGGCAATGCGATCGGGATCGCAATTGGTATCGACCACCGCGATGACGGGGATCTTCAAACGATTGGCCTCGTGAACGGCTATATCCTCACGATCCGGATCGATGACGAACATCGCATCGGGAAGCCGCTTGAGTTCCTTGATCCCCGTGAGCGTGAAGCGCAACTTGTCGACCTCGCGCTGCATCTGCAGACGTTCCTTCTTCTTTAATCCCTCCAGCGCCGCCGGATCATCGAGGCCTTCCTCGAGTCGCCGCAATCGTTCGATTGATTGCTTGATGGTCTGGAAATTGGTCAGCGTTCCCCCCAGCCAACGATTGTGGACGTAGAACTGACCACAACGCTCCGCTTCCGCCTTGATCGCGTCCTGCGCTTGCTTCTTGGTGCCGACGAACAGCATGGTTCCACCACGAGCCGCCACTCCACGCGCGAACTCGCAGGCATCGCGGAACATGGTGACCGTCTGCTGCAGATCGATAATATGAATGCCGTTTCGTGCCCCGAAAATGTAGGGTCGCATTTTGGGGTTCCAACGGCTGGTTTGGTGACCGAAGTGTACGCCGGCCTCGAGGAGTTGCTTCATCGTAACTTGGCCCATTTAGTTGCTTGCTCTCGCCATGGTTGCTCCCGGTAGAAACGCGTTTAACGCGCCTGCATAACAAAATGGGCGGGGTTATGCAACGCGTCAGCAGATGCTGCCTCCGCCCGAGCGCTCATGCCTGGGGCTAGCGGCTTTCCACCGGTTCGGCTCACGAGTTCATCGACTTCAAGAACTCTTCGTTGTCCTTGGTGTCCTTCATCTTGCTGAGCAGGAACTCAACGGCCTCCACCGTGTTGAGTTGGGTCAGCAGTTTGCGCAGTAGGTAGACCTTACTGAGGTCAGCCTTCGACATCAGCAAGTCTTCTTTCCGAGTACCCGACTTGAGGATGTCCATGGTCGGATACAGACGGCGGTCCATTAACTTGCGGTCGAGCACCAGCTCGGAGTTGCCGGTACCCTTGAACTCTTCGAAAATCACCTCATCCATGCGGCTACCGGTATCCACCAGTGCTGTCGCGATGATGGTCAAACTTCCACCGTCTTCGATATTGCGTGCGGCACCGAAGAATCTCTTGGGGCCACGCAGCGCATTCGAGTCCACACCACCGGAGAGAATCTTGCCGCTCGACGGTACCGTAGCGTTGTACGCACGCGCAAGGCGCGTGATCGAATCGAGCAAAATCACTACGTCGTGGCCGTGCTCGACCAGGCGCTTGGCCTTCTCGATGACCATCTCGGCAACCTGCACGTGCCTCGTCGGCGGCTCGTCGAAGGTGGAAGAGACCACCTCGCCTTGCACGGAACGCTGCATGTCGGTGACTTCTTCGGGACGTTCATCGATCAGGAGGACGAGCAGAATCACGTCGTTGTTATTCGCGGCTATGCCGTGGGCTATGTTCTGCAACATCACCGTCTTTCCGGTTCTCGGTGCAGCGACAATGAGCGCACGCTGGCCCTTGCCGATGGGGGCGAGCAGATCGATCACACGGGTCGTAAACTCTTTGGGATCATGGCTCAGTGCAAGTTTCTCTTGAGGGTAAAGCGGCGTGAGGTTGTCGAAACGGACTTTGTCGCGCGACTTGTCGGGCTCTTCGTAGTTGACCGCCCCGACTTTGAGCAAAGCAAAGTAGCGCTCCCCGTCCTTCGGGGAACGGATTTGTCCGGAAACCACGTCACCGGTTCTCATCCCGAAACGGCGCACCTGGCTCGGCGAAATGTAAATATCGTCGGGGCCCGGCAAGTAGTTGGAATCGGCTGCACGCAGGAAGCCGAATCCATCGGGAAGGATCTCGAGCACGCCTTCGCCATAGACCTGGCCTTCCTGCCCCTCCTGCGCACCGAGAATCGCAAAGATCAGTTCCTGCTTGCGCAGGTTGGCAAACCCTTCGATGCCGAGGTCGCGACCGATTTCGGCCAGTTGTTTCGGGGTTTTGTGCTTGAGCTCTCGCAAATGTGCGAGACTCTTTTGAGCCTGCACCGCATCGTACTTCGGTTCGGGCCCCGAACGATTGCTGTGTTTCGAGTCCGAAGAGGACCGATTACGCGACTTGGAGCGCGGCGCCGCTTTTCCTTCTACCGCTTGACCAGCCTGACCACGCGAACGTGCCATCGATTTCACCTGTTTTCCTTCCTTTCCGTGGATCCCTTGGACCGTCTCTCCCGGGATCCCGTCGGTTCTCATGGAGCACCGACGCGTTGAATTCTCCGTTTTTCGCCCGAGGGGACCAACAACCGGCTGTGCGCTTTCAAAAAACCACTCGACGTTACGGGCCGAGAAAATCGTGCACTGGGAGATGACGCCGGACTAGCGCTGGGGCCGACGGTGGAGACCACACGCCAGCTGGGTTGAACCATCATTAATCAAACCGGTGGGCAGAGTCAACCGAAAAGCCTAGGACGACAGCTCGCGCAACGCTCTCAAGAGGCCGGTCATATCCGCCGGCCGGGGCGCGCGGATCCTCATTTTCCGCCCGTCGGCGGGGTGCTCGAACAAAATCTCCCTGGCGTGAAGGGCCTGACGCGGCATCGATCCTATGGCCTCTTCAAATTGCGTTCGCCGGCGACCGGCGGGTGCACCCGTGCGTTGGCCGCCGTAGACACGATCGGCGACGATCGGCCATCCTTTCGATGCCAAGTGCACGCGGATCTGATGGGTACGGCCGCTGCGCGGGAATACCCGCAGCAACGTCGCCGCCGCGAACAGCTCGACCGGCTCGTAGCGGGTCAGCGCCGCGCGGGCACGCCTCGTAGAAGTCGACATTCGTTTGCGTTCGACCGGATGGCGTCCGATCGGCACGTCGATTTCGCCGGCTTCCTTGACCCGGCCTCGCACGACCGCCTCGTATTCCTTCTCGATACTGCGGCGACGAAACTGACGGGCCAAGCTTTCGTGGGCAATGGCCGTACGCGCGATCAAAATGACACCCGAGGTATCTTTGTCCAAGCGGTGAACGATCCCCGCTCGCCCCGGCTCGCCGGGCCAAGGCGGAGAAGGAAAACGGTGCAAGATGGCGTTGACCAGAGTACCCGTGCGATTCCCGACCGCCGGATGAACAACCATACCGGCCGGTTTGTTGACGGCAACGAGATCCTGATCGGCAAACAGAACATCGAGTTCGATGTCCTCGGGCTGAGGCCCGCATCCGGCGTCGATCACCGGCATCGACAACGCTACCGTCTCTCCCCCTTTGAGCCGGCTCGACGCCGCGACCGCGCAACCGTTCACATGCAGCCTGCCCTCTCGAGCCGCAAGCTTGATCTGCGATCGTGTCGGCCAGTCGTCTCGAGAGGCCAGCCAGATGTCCAGGCGCGTACCGGCAGCTTGCTCGGGCACAGTGCAGAGCAGGGAGTGCCTTGGCTCGCCCCTCACTTGACGCGCGCGGCGGCGAGAACAGCCCTCGCACGCTCTACATCCTTGCCGACTTGACGACCCAACGCCGCGCCGTCGTCGAACTTTTTCTGATCGCGCAGCCACTCGACGAACTCGAGAACGACGACTTGACCGTAGGCGTCGCGGTCGAAGTCGAACAGGTGCGATTCCACCACCCGGGCGTCTCCGTCGAACGTCGGCCGTTTGCCGACCGAGGTCACGCCATCGAGCCTCTCGCGGCCGAGCCGGGCGACCGTGGCGTAGACACCGTCGGCAGGCACAAGCTCGGTGGCCAAAGCCAGGTTCGCGGTGGCAAAGCCAAGTCCACGACCGACGCCGGCACCGTGAATGCAACGTCCACGCACGAAATGGCGCCGTCCCAACAGCGTCGCCGCCAAGGCTACGTCCCCCGAGGCCACGGCGCGACGGACGGCGCTCGAGTGCACGACGACGCCGCCCACCGCAACCGGCCGGATCACTTCCACAGCAAAGTCGTAACGTGCCCCGTCTTCGACCAAGGTGTTCGTGGACCCCGCGCGATCGCGTCCAAAGTTGATATCGTGGCCGACGACGAGTTTTTGCACGTCCAGGCCTTCGACGAGAAATCCGCGCACGAAATCGTCGGCTTCCACCTGGGCAAACGGTTTGGAAAAACGCTGCACAACCGTCGCGTCGAGGCCGCACTCGCGTAGGGCTTCGAGTCGGTCACGAAGGGTCATCAGTTGCTTGGGCGCCGCTTCCGGCCTCAGTACCGATACCGGATGCGGATGGAAGGTCACCGCCACCGCCGCGACGCCGCGCTGGTCGGCATCGCGGCGCACCTGGTCCAGAATCACCTGGTGACCACGGTGAACACCGTCGAAATTGCCGATCGTGACAACCGGTCCGTCAAAGCATCCTCGCGCACGCGCCAGGCTGCGTATAACCCTCATGGCGCCGCCGAGGCCCGATCTCCGCGGTTTTCGAGTAAAGCCCGGGCCCGAACCGCCTCGGGGGAGCCCGCATAGTTGTTGACGACTTTCTGCAGACTGAAACGCGCATCGACGTCGTCGCCCAGCAACGAGAACACCTCAGCTTGTTTCAGAAGAGCCTTGGCGCTGCGGTTGCCGGAGCCGTGATGGACGACGACTTGGTTGAATTCAATGATCGCTTTCGAGTACGCGCCCTGACGTAGGTAGGCTTCCCCGATCCAATACTGGGCATCGTCGGCATAGGCGGACCTGGGATTGTCGTGAATAAAATCGCGCAAGTTCTGGACAGCGTCTTCGTACGCACCCGCACGGATCTGCTCGGCCGCCGTCGCATAGGCCGACGACTTCAAGGAGTCCGGCACTTCGGGCAATTCTAGTTTCTCCTCCGCCGGAACCGCGGAAGGTCGCCGCCCTGCCTGTGCGGCTCGGGGGCCCGCCGCCGACGGCAGCACCCGCGCCTCTCGCGACGGCTTTCGCTGGGGGGCCTCGGCCACCGGTCCGACGACTCGCCCACGAATCCGCCGTCGAGCCTCGGCGTCCTGGACCGCAAGGCCCGCACCGCCTCCCGCCACCAGCCCCGAGGGAGGCTCGGACTTCGGCTGCAAGGCGGCCGACCCACCGCCGCCTTGCCGGAACGCTTCCAGGCCTACGCGCGGCATCTCCGAGCCATAGTCACCAACCGCGTTCGAGCCGTTGGCGAGCGAGTTCGGCTGAACACCCGCCGACGCGGGCTTATCGTCGGTCCCCGTATCGGCAGTTTCCATGCCGGCGCGCTTGGCGATCAGCCGCTGACGGTACTCGAGCGTATCGACACTCGCACGCAGCCGCTCCTGCTCGAGTTCGAGTTGCCGCACCTGGCGCATGGCCTGTTTGAGCATCGCCCGCAGGTCGCGGTTTTCCCGCGCCAGGGTTTGGCCGCCGACCGGGAACTGACCGGCACAGCCGCCCAGCATACTCACAGCCACCGCCACCGCGCAGGTTCGAGAAAGCCTTCTCACGGAGACCTCAGCGCGCCAGCGCCACCAGATGCGCTCGCCGGTTGCGGGCCCAGCACGACTCGGTGGATTCCTTACACAGGGGCAGCTCTTCACCATAACTGACCGTGGAGAGCCGATCCGAACTTACGCCGGCCTCCACCAATGCGTCGCGCACGACCCGTGCTCGGCGGGCGCCCAGACCGAGATTGTACTCAGAGGTACCTCGTTCGTCGCAATGGCCCTCGACTTCCACGCGCGTTCCCGGGTGATCGCCGAACCATCGTACGTTCTGTTCAACGACCGCCTCCGACTCCCTCGACAGGGAATCGGAATCGAACGCGAACGGAATATCCACGAGCGGCCCTCCGGCAACGACCGTACCGCTGTCTTCGAATTGAAGCAGGCTCGATTCGCCGCCAAGCGCTTCGGCATGCAATCCTTGGTTACCACCTGCGCCCGCGGCCGAACCCGCG
>CAZKLE010000065.1:0-5310 GCA_964553415.1 uncultured Myxococcales bacterium | reverse complement strand
CCCGCGGCCGAACCCGCGCCCGCACCACGCCTCGCGGCGCAGCCGGAAGCAGCGACCAGAAACATTAAGCCAATCACCAACACGGCACTGCGGCCGATCCCATACACACCCTTCATTTCTGAGTCTCCTCTGTGCATTCTACTCGATGCACGGCCGAAATTGCAGCCACCGGATCAATCGAGCCAAGGCGACCAGCTCGGAGCCTTGTCGGCTCCCGACCCGTGCGTCAATTGCTGCAGCCAATGCCCGCTCTGAGCATCTACCATAAACAGCTTGGTCCTGCCGCCGCTGCGCCTCGAGAAGGCAATGTAGCGCGAATCCGGAGACCAAGTCGGGTCCTCATTGGACCCCTCGGAGGTGAGCCGACGAGGCTCGCCGCCGCCGGCCGGGATGACGAAGATCTGGTAGCGACCCTCCACACGTCCCGCGTAGGCAATCGTCCGTCCGTTCGGGGACCACACGGGCGAGCAGTTGTAGCCTCCCTCGAAGGTAAGCCGCGTAATGTCGGTCCCGTCGGGGGTCATCGTATAGACCTGCGGAGAACCCGCACGCGACGAACAGAACGCGATCCTTAAACCGTCGGGAGCCCAAGTGGGGTCTACGTCGATGCCCCAGTGCGACGTTACCGGAGAAATCTCTTGGCGGTCGACATCGATCGAATAGATATCCGTGTTGCCGGCAACCTCGCGTGACAGCAGGATCTTTTTTGCATTGGGCGAGTATATGCCGCCGACATTGACACCGAAGCGGGTCGCAATGCGAATCTCGCTTCTCGAAGCGAGATCGAAGGTGTACAAACCGGGCCGCCCGGCCTTGAACGAGGTAAACAGGAGCGAACGACCAGCGGGACTCCACGACGGTGCCATGGTGATGGATCGATCGTTGGTCACACGCCCCACGCGCCCGTCGAACGAGTAAAGGTAGAGTTCTCGAAATCGGTCGTTGCGATCGGACACGAATGCAAGCTTCGAATTAAAAGGGCCTTTGCTGCCCGTCACGAACTCGATGATCGAGTCCGCCATGCGGTGGGCCATCGCCGGAACTTCGTCGAACGATCCGCGGAAACGGCTGCCGCCCGTACTCGAGCGGTCGGCGACATCGAAGAAGCGCGCCTCGATGGTTACACCTGATTCGGATCCGCTGTAACCGCCACGCGCGAGGCCCAAGGCACCAATCGCGTGCCAGTTGTCGAAGTTGATCGTATCTCGCGTGATACCGGAGGTCTGCGGATCTTCGATGTAAGCGCTCGGGTTGATAACATGGAAGAGTCCCGACAATTCGAGATCGCCGGAAAGCACGCGAATGAACTCGTCGGCGGCTCGATCCACTCGCGTGCCGCCGAGCCATTTCAAACGCGGCAGCGCCACCGGCACCTTGGAAGCACCCGGACCGAGAATCTCGCCACGAACCTGCGCGCCGGCCGTTCGGGGCAAGACGACGCTTACCGCCAGCGCAATCAGCGATACAGAAAATCCGAGGCGGCAAGCTTTCGAAATGCGAGTACTCATTCGGGACGGAACACAATCTCCACCTTCGCAAAATCGCGGCGATGGGCGGCCGGCGGAGGGTCCAACTCTTCTGTGGCGCGTACTGCGTTCAAGACCGACTGATCGTAGTAGGGATTGCCCGAACGTTCCACAAGCCGAACCGAAGCGACGCGGCCATCGGGCAAAACGCTAAAGCCCACGGTCGCGGCTAGACCGGGGTCGGCAGCCCCGTTCCAGGCCCAGTGAGAACGAATCGCATCCATCATCGAGTTGAAATAGCGCATATAGGCAATGCTCTTGGTCCGGCCGCCCTCGCCGCCCGGGGAGCCCTGCGCAGCCCCCGCCGATGCTCCCGAGGCTCCGGCGGCTCGGGAGGAAGCGGACGATTTCGCGGACTTCCCCGCCACCGCCTTGGCTGCGGCCACGGGCTTGGCTGCAGCCACGGGCTTGACTGCGGCCACGGGCTTGACGGTCCGCTTCGCTTTTGCGGGCTGCTTCTTTTTCGCCGGGACTTTGTGCTGCGCAACCGGCTTGGGCGTCGTTTTTGCCTTGACCGCCGTATGGCTGACCACCTTTGGTTTCGGCTTGGCGGGCGCTTTCACCTTGGCCGGCGCTTTCGGCTTGGCGGGCGCTTTCACCTTGGCCGGCGCTTTCGGCTTGGGTTTGGCTTTTTTGTGCACAACGGGCGCCTTCGCCGGTATTTTCACCTTGACCGGGGGTTTTGTGTGCGGCTTGGCGACCGGCTTCGCAGCCGCTTTCGTCGCAGCTTGGATCCGCGGCTTGACGGTGGGCTTGGCCAGAGGCCCGATGCCGAGCACTTTTGAGCCCGCACCGGGCGAGACCAGACCGACAACGTAGGCCGGGCTCAAGGCTTCGTGATGGTGGCTGGCCCACACCCCGGAAAAAACGACCGCCGCGGCCAGCACGCCATGGCCGAACAACGATAGGATCGCAGCCCGGAAATAACTCACACCCGCACGATCGACCCGAGGCTCGGTCCGCGCGGCGAAACGGCCGTCAGCGGCTGCCGGCATTACTTGGTCTCGGGCTGCGTAATCATCCCCAGCTTGTCGATACCGGCGGCCTTCACCGCAGCGATCACTTTGACCACCGTACCGTAGGCTGCCTTGTCATCGGCCCGGAGGTAGACGATCTGGCGAGGCTTTTCCTTCATGATCGCGCGAAGCTTGGGGCCGAGATCCTTACGCTCCGTGCGGTTATCGTTCAAGTAGACCGAACCGTCCTTGGTCACGCTGACCACCAAGGCCACTTCGTCACCGGGAATCGCGGTTCCCGTGACGCGCGGAAGATCGACGTTGACGCCTTGTTGGATGATCGGCGCGGCCACCATGAAGATGACCAGCAGAACCAGCATCACATCGACGAGCGGGGTAACGTTGATTCCCGAGATCGCGCCGTCGCCCGAATCCTGTGTGCCGCCGGCCACGGTTCAACTCAAAAAGTGCCGGTCGGAAATATTGAGGAACTCGGAGACGAAGTTGTCCATATCCATGGAAATCAGCCGTGCCCGACCGGCGAAGTGATTGTAGGCGACCAGAGCCGGAATCGCGGCAGCCAACCCCATCGCGGTGGCCACCAAGGCCTCCGAGATTCCGGGCGCTACGGCTTGGATGCTCGAGGATTTTGCCGCCGAGAGGCCGAGAAACGAGTGCATGATGCCCCACACGGTACCGAACAACCCGATAAACGGTGCCGTACTCGCAACCGTGGCCAGGTAGGTCAGCGACTTCTCCAGTCGCGTGCGCTCCTGATTGGCCGCACGACGCATGGCACGTTCGACGTTGGCCACACCGCCGAGTTCGGTGGTCAGACCCTCGGGGGAACTCTTCTTTTTCGTACGTAGACGCACCAACTCCTGATAGCCGGCCTTGAATACCTCGGCCACAGGGCTGTAGGCCATCTCCCCACAGGTCTTGGCGATCTCGGTGAGGTTGCGCGTCTGCCAGAACATCTCGCTGAAGCGAGCCGACGCGACTCGCGCCGCACGAATCTGCCGCGCTTTGTAGATGATGATCGTCCAGCTCGAGAAAGAGACGGCGATCAGGAGATACAGAACCGCCTGCACGACCGGCCCCGAGCCGGAAACCAGATCAAAGAAATCAAGCTGCCCGGTCCCAGGAGACAACCACAACCACCGCGGACGAAACTAGTACGCCGCTCGTCGGCTGTCAACGTCGGCACGCTCTGCCGGGGTCTTGACTCCGAACCGGGACCGTGAAATAGGAGGTCGGTTTTCTCGAGCAATTTCGGGGTCTTGTAGGCATCGATCGAGCCTTCACCCCCTTCCCGGAGGATCCGCAATGAGTATCAGGGTGGGAATCAACGGCTTCGGCCGAATCGGCCGTAACATGCTGCGCGCAAGTCTGGGACGGACCGACATCGAAGTCGTTGCCGTCAACGACCTGACCGACGCGGCCACCTTGGCCCATCTTCTCAAATACGACTCGGTGCACGGGCATTTCCCGGCCTCGGTAGAGGTCGCGGGTGACGAGATCATCGTAGACGGCAAAACCATAAAGGTGTTGTCGATACGCAATCCCGCCGAGCTGCCCTGGAAGCAGCATCAGGTCGAGGTTGTGATCGAGTCGACCGGCCTGTTCACATCCAAAGAAAAGGCCTCGGCCCACCTCGACGCGGGCGCACGCAAGGTGATCATTTCGGCGCCGGCCAAGGGCGTCGACCTGACGGTGTGCTACGGTGTCAATCACGACGTCTACGACGCCGCCAAGCATCACGTCATTTCGAACGCCTCGTGTACCACCAACTGTCTGTCGCCGGTTGCGAAAGTCTTGCACGAGAACTTCACGATCAAGCGCGGCCTGATGACGACCATCCACAGTTACACCAACGACCAACGCATCCTCGATCTACCCCACAAGGACCTGCGACGAGCGCGCGCCGCGGCGTTGTCGATGATTCCTACGACGACGGGAGCGGCCAAGGCCGTCGCGCTCGTGCTTCCCGACCTGGAAGGGAAACTCGACGGCATGGCTATCCGTGTTCCTACGCCCAACGTCTCGCTCGTCGACCTGAGCTTCCAGACCGAAAAAACTCCGAGCGCCGACGAGATCAACGCCGCAATGAAAAACGCCGCAGAGGGCGCGTTGAAAGGCGTCCTGCAGTATTCCGACGAGCCGCTCGTATCGATCGATTTCAACGGCAACAGCCACTCTTCCATCTTCGATGCCCTGTCGACAAAAGTCATGGACGAGGGATTCGCCAAAATTTTATCGTGGTACGACAACGAAATGGGCTTCTCCACACGGCTCTGCGACGTCATTACGGTGGTCGGCGGCTGAGCGGCGGCACCGCCGTGAACAGGGACCTGCCGTGAAGGGAATCGAGCAGGTCGAGTTGGCCGGCAGACGCGTATTGATACGCGTCGACTTCAACGTTCCTATTGAGGGCGGCGAGGTCACCGACAGCACACGCATCGAAAATGCCTTGCCCACCCTGCGCTACGCCCTTCACGCCGGTGCCAAAGTTATCCTGGCCTCGCACCTTGGACGGCCCAAAGGGGAATCACGACCCGAGTTGGCATTGGCGCCGGTCGCCAAAAAACTACGCTCGATCCTCGGGCCTGAAATCAACGTAACCATGGCCGGCGACTGCGTGGGCCCGACCGTCGAAGCGCTCGTCGACAAGATGCAGCCGGGCGAGATCCTGATGCTCGAAAACCTCCGCTTTCACGCGGGCGAGGAGGCCAACGATCCCGCTTTTGCCGCGGCACTGGGACGCCTGGCCGACGTGTACATCGATGACGCCTTCGGTACCGCGCACCGCGCACACGCTTCCACAACGG
>CAZKLE010000064.1:0-12641 GCA_964553415.1 uncultured Myxococcales bacterium | reverse complement strand
CAGGAGGCGCTCGGCCCCGGAAGTGTCGATCGCCGCAACCCCTTGGTTGCCGCCACCTCCGTTGTGCTCGACAACTTTCGCGAGGCCTATTGGATCGTTGCGCGTACCGTCCGCGACGGTCTCGCCGACGAGCCGATGGGCGAGAAGGCGTTTCTCGAAGAGGTGCAGAAGTCCGCGGACTCGAGTCTTTTGGTCGGAGAAATCACCAAGCCCGAGGCCGATTCGATGGTGGCGTTTAAGAATGCCGTATCTCGTTTCCGCGAAATGGGATTCCTCGCCGTCGAGACGCACGGCAAACGCGAGAAAACGATCGGCCGGGGGCCGGAATACCTTCAGGTGCGTGGGGTGGTCGAGACCTTGCGGCAGACGCTTCCCAGCCAAGTGGACGAATAGGAGAGGATATGATGACCGAGAAGGAACTTCGGGAACGGCTGCACGGGGCCATGCGAGAGCGCAATACTACCCAAGCCACGGTTCTTCGAGGTGTGCTGGCCGCCCTGAAGAATAAATCCATTGAGAACCGCGGCCGTGACATCAGCGATGCGGATATCGCTGCGGTGATCAAGCGTGAAGTCAAGCAATGCCGCGAAGGCTTGGAATTCGCGATCAAGGCTGAGCGCACGCAACTGGCCGACGAGGGGCGGGCCAACCTCGAGGTGCTCGAGGGGCTGCTGCCCGAACAGTTGAGCGAAGCGGAACTCCGCGAGGCGATACAAGCCATCCTCGCCGAGACAGCTGCTACGGCGATCGGTCCCGTGATGAAACAGCTCGGTCTGCGTTACGCCGCACGCTACGACGGCAAGACCGCCAGTCGCGTGGCAGCGGAGTTGTTGTCAAAGGGCTGAGCTCTTTGACAGCTTGGCGGACGGGCCTTAGTATCCGCTGCTGTGACACGCCAACTTCCGATCATCGCACGGCTGCAGCGCGAGCTGGCCGAGTTGCGGCACGAGCTGGATGTCGAGCTGCCCAAAATCATCGAAACCGCCCGTGAGCACGGTGATCTTAAGGAGAACGCCGAATACCATGCTGCCAAGGAGCGCCAGGGTATGGTGAACGCGCGGGCCGGCAGCATCGAGGAGCGGCTTCGCCAGCTATCGGTGTACAACCTCTCCTCGATTCCACTCGACATCATCGGTTACGGTAGCCGGGTAAAGCTGGAGGACATGGATACCGGTGACGTCGTCGTCTACCAGATCGTGTTTCCCGAGGAGGTCGAGACCGGTAACGGTTCGGTGTCGATCAGTTCGCCTCTGGGGCAGGCCCTTCTTCGTCGTAGAGAGGGTGACGAAATCCGGGTGCAGATCCCAAAAGGTGTTCGAACACTCGAGGTGCTCGAAGTCACGACGATCCATGAGCGTTCGAGCGACTGAAGTGCCCGCGGGAGGGGGGTGGCATGGACGAGTATCGAAGCATCCCGGAAATGTTCTTCGCAGCCGCGCGCCGGGGCGGCGAGACACCCCGTTTCCTGACCAAGCAGTCTGAGGGGGGCTACGCGGAACGCAGCTGGGCGCTGTGCAGGACTTCGGTTCTCGAATTCGCCTCCGCTCTGTTGGGGATCCGGATAGGCGTGGGGGAGCGCGTAGCGATTCTGAGCTCGACCCGCCGGGAATGGGTCGAAGCCGACTTGGCCGTCTTGTCGATCGGCTGCGTAACGATCCCGATCTATCCGTCCAATCTCGCTTCCGAGTGCGGCTACCTCCTACGTGATTCAGAAGCCCGTATCGTGTTTGCGGAAAACCCCGCGCAAGCGCGAAAATTATTCGAGGTCACCGCTTCCGGCATCGACGTCGGCGGCGAACACCACGACGTTCATCTCGACCATGTGATTCTCTTCGACGGCGAATGTGAAGGTTGCCTCACGATCGATGCTTTTCTCCAAGAAGGGCGGCAGACGCTCTCTGCGCACGAAGCCGAGATCGCTGCACGCGGGGAGGCGATCCAGAAGGACAGCTTGGCAACCATCGTCTACACGTCCGGAACGACCGGACTGCCAAAAGGCGTCATGCAGAGCCACGGGAATCATCTTGCCGCAATCGAAAGCGTCGGGAGCCTGGGCATGGCCTACCGAGGGGAGATCGATTTCGCCTTTCTCCCGCTTGCGCACTCCTTCGGGCGAATGATGGAGTATCTGGCGATCTCCATCGGCACGGTGACCGCCTTTGCCGGGTCGATTGATACGTTGATCGACGACGTCGGGACTGCACGTCCGCATCTGCTGCCGGCCGTTCCTCGCATCTACGAGAAAATCTATGCGCGGGTTCAGCAGAACGTCGAGCAGGCCGGCGCGGTCGGCAAGGCGCTGTTTCGATGGGCACTTTCCGTCGGCGAACGGCGGGCCGAGTATTGCAACCGGGGTGCCGGCGTTCCGGCGTGGACCGCTCTGCGTTTCGCGTTCGCCCGGCGCTTCGTGCTGTCAAAAATACATCGGAGCGTCGGGGGACGGATGCGCTTGATGATCTCCGGGGGCGCCCCTCTTTCGCCGGACATCATCCGATTTTTTCACGCGGTCGGGCTGCCGATCCTCGAGGGCTACGGCCTGACGGAGACAACGCCGATTCTGACCACCAACCGGCCCGGCAATA
The DNA here is from genome assembly GCA_964553415.1 of uncultured Myxococcales bacterium. Classification (GTDB taxonomy): domain Bacteria; phylum Desulfobacterota; class Binatia; order UBA1149; family JAJCZL01; genus CAZKLE01. The sequence goes on along the minus strand of CAZKLE010000064.1, from coordinate 10,059 downwards.
CGGTAATCGGTACGGTCGGCCCTCCCGTTCCCGGCGTCGAATTCAAGTTTGCGGGTGACGGAGAAATTCTCGCCAAAGGTGCGAACGTGGCCGCAGGCTACCATCATCGTCCCGAAGAAACCGCAGCCGCATGGGACCAAGACGGTTGGTTCCACACCGGCGACATCGGTGTACTCGAGAACGGCATGCTGCGTATCACCGATCGTAAGAAGGAACTCATCAAGACGGCGGGCGGCAAGTACGTAGCGCCGCAGAAGATCGAGAACATGCTCAAATCCAAACCGCTGATCAGCCAGGCGGTTCTCATCGGCGATCGAAAGAAATATTGCGTGGCGCTGCTGACCGTCGACGGCGACGCCGTGGCAGCCTGGGCAGCAAAGAACGGAGTTTGCAATGCATCGCTCGAAAAGCTCCTCGATGGCGAGGCCCTCAAAAGCGCCGTCAACGAGCAGGTAGAGCAGGTCAACGCCGGCCTGGCCTCCTACGAATCGGTCAAATACTTCCGCATTCTGCACGAGGACTTCTCGGTCGAGCACGGGGAACTGACGCCCAGCCTCAAGGTAAAGCGCAAGATCGTAGCCAAGATGTACCGGGAAGAGATCGATTCCATGTTCTGAGCCCGGATCCGGCGCCGCGGTTGCGCATGAGGCTCGCGTTCCTTGCCCTCCCGTCGGGGCTATGCTACACCGCAGGGGACAGGCGGGGCGTGGTGTGGGGTGGGCCCTGGTGCCCGCCCTTTTTTGTGCCTTTTTTGGGCGGGTTTGCGTATCCGGCGGCCGGTCGCGCGGACGCCAGAGTAGCGGCGTGGATACCTACAAGTCGAGGGTTTGGGCGTTAGCGGAACCGATCGCCGCCGGGCTCGGCCTGGAGGTGCTCGAGGTGGAGGCCGGTGGGGGCGGTGCGCGAAGGTTGATTCGCATCTATCTCGATAGTCCGGGAGGCGCGAGGGCGGTTACGGTGGAGGATTGCGAACAAGCCTCTCGCCGGATTGGTGATTTGTTGGATGCACATGAAGCGACGGACAACGACTATATGCTCGAGGTATCTTCGCCCGGCCTCGATCGGCCTTTGCGAAAACGTGAACATTTTGAGCGTGTTCTCGGAGGCCGAATCAAAGCGAAGACGAGCAGTCCCCACCAAGGGAGGCGCAACTTCGTAGGAACCTTGGAAGCGATTGAAAACGACAGACTGACGATCCGAGCCGACGACGGGGAGAGCTACGAATTGGAACTTGCCGATCTGGACAAGGCGAACTTTGAGTATGACTTCGGGACCACCGCACGGAACGTCAAAAAACGGCCGAATCAGTAGGGACGAGCTTCATGGAAATAGACCTCAAACGCGCTATCGAGCAGATCAGCAAAGAGAAGGGGATCGATCGGACACTCGTTATCGAGGCCATCGAGGAGGCGATGCAGGCAGCGGCCCATAAAACCTACGGCGCCGATCTAAAACTGGAAGCTCAGTACAACGCAGAACTGGGCTTTGTAGAAGTCTTTCAAATCAAGAACATCGTTGCCGAGGTCGAAGACGCCGCCGCCGAGATTCCTCTCGCCCAGGCCCGCGCCGAGTTGGATCCGGCCGCTGAGATCGGCGACGAAATCCTTCTCAAGCTCGACTCCGCACCCTTCGGCCGTGTCGCCGCCCAAGCGGCCAAGCAAAACATCGTGCAGAAGGTCCGCGACTACGAGCGGTCGATGATCTACAACGAGTTCAAGGAACACGAAGGGACCATACAGTCCGGCATTGTCATGCGCTTTGAACGCGGCAGTATCATCGCCCAGTTGCGCCCCAATGTCGATGCTATCCTGCCCGAGAGCGAACAGATTCCCCGTGAACGCTACCGTCAGGGGGATCGGCTCCGCGCCTTGCTCGTAGCGGTCAGTGAAAGCATGCGCGGTCCGCAGATCGTGCTCTCCCGACGCAGCCCGGACTTGGTACGTAAGCTGTTCGAACAGGAGGTTCCCGAAGTCTACGAAGGGATCGTTGAGGTCAAAAAGGTCGTGCGCAAAGAGGGCGTGCGGGCCAAGATCGCCGTCGTGTCGAATGACTCGGACGTAGACCCGGTGGGCGCCTGTGTCGGTATGCGCGGCAGCCGTGTGCAAGCCGTCGTACAGGAACTGCGCGGCGAACGCATCGACATCGTTCCGTGGACTCCCGACGAGACCGAATTTGTTTGCCGATCTCTATCGCCGGCCAAGGTCTCGCGCATCGTCATCGACGAAGACGCCCATACGATGGAAGTCATCGTCCCCGACGACCAACTGTCGCTCGCCATCGGGCGCAAGGGGCAGAACGTTCAGCTTGCCGCCGAGCTGACCGGATGGAAGCTCGATTGCACCGGAGATGCCGACTATGAGCGCAAAGTTCAAGAGTCGAGACGCTCGCTCTGTCGCGTGGCGGGACTCGGGGATTTCCGTGCCGAACTCCTGCTCGCAGATGGATACAAGTCGGCGCAGGAATTGGCCGGTACGGTTGCCTCGACCATAGCCGCGGCCCTCGAGATCGAAGCGAGCGAAGCCGAGGATCTCGTAGCGGGGGCGGCGATAGCGGCCGAACGAGAGCGACTGGATCGAATGGTCCTCAACGTCGCCTACGCCGTTAGCGATGCAGCCTACGCCTTATTGCATCAAGCCGAGGCCGAGCAAGAAGAGGCCCCCGACGAAGCCGGCAAGGCCGAGAGTACCGACGATGCAAGTTCTCAGGGAGCCAGCCAAACACCGGCGGCGGAGGAAGCCTCGGAGGTCAAGGGTTGAGCGAGCGGAGACGACATATTCCCGTGAGAACCTGCGTAGGTTGCCGGCAACGCGACAGCCAGGCGTCTCTCTTGCGCCTGAGGGTCGCCGACGACGGCGGCAGTCTGCGTGTGGTGGGGATCCACCGTGAGGGCCGTTCGGCCTACGTGCACGAACAAAGATCGTGCCTTGTACAGTTGACGGGGAGTCGAACTCTCGGACGCTCATTGCGTTCCCATGTATCCAAAACCACCCGCACGGAATTCGTCGCAGAGTTGTGTGCTGCTGAAGGGTCGCGAGTCTGAGAAGGAGCCGAGTGCGGACGAATAGAGATGGCAAGACAACGAATTCATAAGCTGGCGGCCGAATGGGGCGTAAAGTCCAAGGATGTAATCGAGCGGCTGGAAAAGATGGGCGTGAGCGGCAAGAAGGCGCAGAGCGTGCTCGACGAGACTACGGCTGATCGGGTGCGCGTAGAAATGGGGCTCGGCGTGCTGACTCCCACCGTCGGCCTCGCAACCGTCGTCAGTCAGTCGCTTGTCGAACGGCGGGGCCCGGGTGAGGGGCACGACGTGACGGTTCTCCGAACGGTCACCGAAACCCGCGTCAAGACCGGTGTTGTCCTACGCCATACGCAAAAGCGGGAGGTTGTCGACGAGTCCGGCTCCGGCGAGTGGCGATTGACGGGATCGGGTGCCGGAATGAGCGGCCCAACAGCTGTGTCCGTATCGCCGGCGGACTTGCTGGCTTTCGACTCCACTCCGTTCTTGGCTGCATCGGTCCCCGCTACCTTGGCTATGGAGTCTATGGTACCCGAGCACGAATACATCGCGCCCGTTGTTGACGTCAGCGGCAACGGCCACGCAGCCTCGACGGCCGATGAAACCGCCACCGCCGAGACGGTAGAGGGAACGAGCGACGACACCCTCGAGGACGAGCACGGCGGCAAACCTCCCATAGCAGGCGCGGACGAGATCGCCGAAGAGCTGCTCGTCGCCGCCGAGGCAAAGGAAGCCGAGGACAAGGCCAAGCACGAGGCCGAAACAAAGGCCGCCGCCGAAGTCGAAGCCGCCACTCCCACAGAGGCGGCCAAGCGACCCGGCGCACCGCGTATTCTCGGCCGAATCGACCTCAAGAAGCAGGCACAACCCGTCCTTCCCGGCAAGTCGGCGACAGGCGACAAGGACAAGAAGGAGGGCGAAGGCGAACAAGCTGCCGCCAAGCCCACGCACAAGAAGCGACGCAAAGTCGTTCAGAAGGAAGACCTGTTCGACGCTCTCGAGCGGTCCTACCAAAGCCGGCCGCGAAAAAAAAGGGCGGCTCCCGGGCAGAAGATAAAAAAGACCGAAGTTACTACCCCCAAGGCAAGCAAGCGCGTAGTCAAGATCAACGAGATCACCTCGGCGGGCGGCCTTGCGAAGTCCATGGGTGTCAAGTCCGGGGAAATTCTTGGCGCGTTGATCAAGCTCGGTGTCATGCAAAGCATCAACGACCCCCTCGACTTGGATACCGCTACGCTGGTAGCCGAAGAGTTCGGCTACACCATCGAAGACACTTCGGTACACGTCGATGAACTCCTCGACGAGTACGAAGAGGCCGAAGAGGACTCGGGAACAGCCGAACCACGTCCGCCGGTGGTCACCGTCATGGGGCACGTGGACCACGGCAAGACTTCCTTGCTGGACGTCATACGTCGGGAAAACGTCGTGGCGGGGGAAGCCGGAGGCATTACCCAGCACATCGGTGCGTACAACGTCAGCACTCCACATGGCGACATCTGTTTCATCGACACGCCGGGCCACGCTGCCTTCACGGCGATGCGGGCGCGCGGTGCCGGTGTGACGGATCTCGTCGTCCTGGTCGTTGCGGCCGACGACGGTGTCATGCCGCAAACTCTCGAAGCCATCAGTCATGCCCAAGCCGCCGGGAATCCGATCATCGTCGCTATCACCAAAGTGGATAAGCCCGATGCCAACCCCGACCGCGTCAAGCAGCAGCTGGCCGAACGCGGGTTGCAGACCGAAGACTGGGGCGGACAGACCCAGTGCGTTCTAGTATCGGCGGTGAAAAAAACCGGAATCGACGAGTTGCTCGAGCAGATCAACGTTCTCGCTCAGGTGATGGAACTCAAGGCGGTGAAAGACAGGCACGCCAGCGGTACCGTCATCGAGGCCCAGCTCGACAGAGGTCGGGGGCCGGTGGCAACCATTCTCGTGCAGCACGGGACACTTCACCGTGGCGAGACCTTCGTGTGCGGAGCAACGATGGGGAAAATCCGCGCCATGACGGACCACGCGGGGAAAACGCTCCAAGTCGCCTCTCCCTCGACGCCGGTGGAAATCACCGGCCTCGAGAGCGTGCCAGCGGCCGGTGACAGCTTTGTCGTCGTCCCTGATGCTGCTCGCGCCGTCCGAGTCGCGGAAATCCGACTCGAAGCGGCCCGCAAAGAGCAATTGGCTTCCTCCACGCGCATGTCGCTCGAGGACTGGCAGAAACAGGTGGCGATGGGAGAGACTTCGGAACTCAAGCTCATCATCAAAACCGACGTACAGGGCACGGCTGAGGCCTTGCAGCAGGCGTTGGCAAAACTCTCCACCACCGAAGTCGCCGTCGACGTGATCCACAACGCGGTGGGCGCGGTGAGCGAGTCGGATGTACAGTTGGCGCTGGCGTCCGACGCCATGATTGTCGGTTTCCAGGTGCGCCCCGAGGCGAAAGCACGCGCGCTCGCCGAACGCGAGGGCGTCGAGGTTCGTTTGCACACCGTCATCTATGAGGTTGTCGACGAAATCCGTGCCGCTCTCGAAGGCATGCTGACACCGGACGTCGAGGAGAAACTCCTCGGACGCGCAGAGGTCCGCGACACCTTCAGCGTGCCCGGCGGGCTCACGATTGCCGGCTCCTACATGACCGAGGGCCAGATACAGCGAGGCGCCAAATGCCGCCTCCTTCGAGACAACGTCGTCATCACCACCAGCAGCGTCGGCAGCCTCCGGAGATTCAAAGACGACGTCCGCGAGGTCCAGGCGGGATACGAATGCGGTATCGGCATCGAAAGGTTCAACGACATCAAGGTCGGGGACATTATCGAGTGTTTCCGCATGGAAGAGATCAAGCGCACACTCGAGCAGTCAGCGGCGCGGGCAGCGGCGTCTGAATAGAACACGTAGACCGTTCGTTACGATCGCCACGCCCATGATCAGCCAACGACAGCGCCGCGTAGCTCGCCGGATTCTGCAGGCGGTTTCCGACATCGTCGAAACTCAAGTCCACGATCCCAGGCTCGGAGTAATCACTCTCACGAGCGCCACGGTCAGCGCCGATCTGCGCTACGCGGTCATCTACTTTTCGAGTCTCGCAAGCGGCCCATCTCGAGGTTCGCCCGCCGAAATTCTGGCAGGTGCCGCCGGCTTTGTGCGCCGCGAGCTGGGTCGAAGCTTGGAGTTGCGTTATACGCCTGCAATTCGCTTCGAACGCGACGAGACCTTCGAGCGAGCCGAGCGAATCGATCGTTTGTTGGCATCGGCCGGCCGATGCCATGGCGACGAATCCGGTGGCGACGAGCCGGAAAGAAAAGATTCATGAAGACCCGACCCTCTCCGATCGGCGACGGTATTTTGCTGATCGACAAGCCGGAGGGTATCAGCTCCGCTCGAGCGGTCGCTGTGGTCAAGAAGGCGCTGAGCGGCGCTAAGGTAGGGCATCTCGGCACACTCGATCCGTTCGCTTCCGGTCTGCTGCCGATGTGTATCGGCGAGGCCACCAAGGCGGCGCCGTATCTCAATCTCGCCGATAAGCGCTACCGAGGCGTCGTGCTCCTAGGCGTCGAAAGCGACACCTTGGACAATACGGGAACCCTGCGTGCGGCAACCGAGGTGCCACGCCTGCACGATGCCGAGCTACAGGCACTCGCAGAACGGTTTCGTGGCGACATCGAACAAGTTCCGCCGGCCTTTTCGGCTATCAAGAAGAACGGCGTTCGCATGTATGAACTGGCGCGTAGCGGCCGGGCTGTGGAACCCGAAGCCCGGCGAGTGACCGTTCACGACTTGAGCATCCGGCTGTTGGGTGATGACCGTCTGGCCCTCGAATTGGAATGCTCGAAGGGGACCTACGTACGCAGTCTGGCACGCGACATCGGCCGTGAACTCGGCTGTGGGGGTTTGCTCGAGCAACTGCAACGTACAGCGTTTGGAGCCTTCCGCCTCGAGAACGCGTTGCCTCTGAGCACGCTCGCGGATGCATGGGCCGGCAACCGCCTGCAAGCGGCGATGATTCCGCTCGCGCAGGCGCTGGTGGGCATGCCTGCATTCGAGGTCGACACTGTCACGGCGGCCGAACTCAGGCTCGGACGACAGGCGCAGCTGGGCCGCTTGCCCGCACCGGCAACTGCGCAGCCCGATCAGCGCGCGAAAGTGCTGGCCGGCGGAGACCTGGTCGCCGTGCTTGCACCAACGCCCGTTGGGTGGAAACTCGAGCGGATCTTCGCGCCATCCGTCGAGTCATAGAGGGGAGGAGCTGATATGAAAATCGAACTCTTCGGCAGTCGTTTGTCGCCGTTCGTGGAGAAGGTGGCCCGTGCTCTCCAATGGAAACGCTTGCCGTTCCGCTTGGTCCTGCCCAGCGGCCCCGGCGATCTCGGCCGCTGGAATCCCAGAACCGGCAAAATGCCGGTTCTCGACGTGGACGGCCGCCGCAGCTACGACTCCTCGAGGATCGTACGGATCCTGGACGGCGTGAAATCCGACCACGGACTGTTCAGCGACGATCCGTCGGTCGCCCGCAGGCAGAGCTTCGTGGAGGATTGGTCCGATGAGTCCTTGTACTGGTACGCAATGGCGTTTCGCTGGACGCCGGCCAACGCGGCGGCGACCAGGGCGCAGCTGATGGCTTCGCTGCCCGCTGTGTGGAGGCCGCTTGCGGCTCTGGTTCTGCCGAGACAAATTCTTGCCCAGGCTCGCGCGCAAGGGCTGGCGCGCCTGCCCCTGGATGTCCTCACCGAGGAATTCGCCGGCCGTCTCAGTGAGCTCGTGGAGTTGCTCGGTCAACGGCCCTACTTTTTCTCGGATCGGCCGAGTGTCGCCGATCTGGCGATTTTCGGCCAGATGAACCTACTTCGTAGCGGCCCCACGCCCCAGGCGGCCAGGATGATCGACCAGCGGCCCTCGCTGGCGGCCTTTTACGATCGCGTGGATCGAGCCACCGCACCTCACGGCGTGTCGAGCCGGGGAGATTCGCGCGCGGCTTGACGGCCGACAGGGCCGCCGGCTCTTGCCTGCCGCGGCCGGTCGTGTTAGAAGCCCTACTTTACAGAGGAAAAGAAGAGAAAACGTGTCTTTGTCGGTCGTAACAGAAAAGAAGCAAGCCAAGCAGGCAGTCATCGAGTCCTACCGGGCGCACACACTGGACACGGGGTCACCCGAGGTCCAGGTAGCGCTCCTCAGCTCGCGGATCGCTCATCTTACTGAGCACTTCAAGTCCCATCCAAAGGACCGACATTCCCGTCGGGGCCTGCTGAAATTAGTCAGCCAGCGCCGCCGACAGCTGAGCTATCTCAAGCGGACGAGCTACGATCGTTATCTAACGGTGATCGGCCGGCTCGGGCTCCGCAAATAGCACCCAAAGCAATAAACTCTCCTTCCTCCTAGCAGATCGTATGCACGCCTCACGGAAAGTGCGGCCAGGAGTTCACAGATGTATCATAAAGTAGAAATGGAATGGGGAGGGCGCAAGCTCGTCCTCGAGACCGGCAAGGTTGCCAAACAAGCCGACGGGGCCGTCATGGTTTCCTACAGCGATACCACCGTGCTGGTCACGGTCGTATCGTCGCACTCCGAGCGCGAAGGCATAGATTTTTTCCCGCTTACCGTCGAGTATCAGGAAAAGACCTTCGCCGCCGGCAAGATTCCCGGCGGCTTTTTCAAACGAGAGGGAAGGCCGGGAGCGAGCGAAATCCTGACCTGTCGAGTCATCGATCGGCCTTTGCGGCCTCTGTTCCCCAATGGCTATAAAAACGAGACGCAGGTGATCGCCACCGTGCTGTCGGCCGACTCCGCCGGAGCAGCCGACGTCATCAGCTTGATCGGCGCCTCGGCTGCCCTGACGATATCCGATATCCCCTTCGACGGACCGATTGCCGGTGTGCGTATGGGCAGCATCGACGGACAGTTGATACTCAACCCGAGCATCGAGCAGCAAGCCGAATGCGAACTCAATGTCCTCATGGCTGCACGTCGCAACGGCGTCGTCATGGTCGAGGGCGGAGCCCGGATGGTGGATGAAGACCGCATCCTCGAGGCCCTGTATGCAGGTCATGACAGCATCGTGCCGCTCGTCGATATGCAAGAGGAGCTACGCGAAAAAGCCGGACGGCCCAAGCGGACTTTCGAGAGCCCAAAGGTGGATCAGGGCGTGATCGACCGTGTGCGTGAGCTTGCCGTCCCCGGTTTGCAGACAGCGTACTCGGAAAAAGAAAAACTCCCGCGTTACGCGGCCCTGCGCGAGGCCAAGAACAGATTCAAGGATGCCTTGCCCGAAGACCTCAAGGAACGAGGCACGGAGGTTTCTGCGGCTCTCGACGGCATCAAAAAGGACATGGTACGGCACGCGATCGTAGCCAAATCCGAGCGCTTGGATGGTCGCGGGCTGAAAGATGTGCGACCGATCTCCGTGGAAACCGGATTCCTCGCGCGTGCCCACGGCAGCGCCTTGTTCACGCGTGGCGAGACGCAAGCCGTCGTGGCTGCCACATTGGGTACCGCGGCCGATGAACAACGCATCGATTCTCTTTACGGGGACCTCCGCAAGCGATTCATGTTGCACTACAATTTTCCGCCCTACAGCGTCGGCGAGGCCAAAATGCTACGCAGCGCCGGCCGACGGGAAATCGGTCATGGCGCTTTGGCCGAGCGTGCGATCTCGCCGGTGCTGCCGAGCGCCGAAGAGTTTCCTTACACCTTGCGTATCGTCTCGGAAATCACCGAATCGAACGGCTCCTCCTCGATGGCTACGGTTTGCGGAAGCTCGCTCGCTCTCATGGATGCGGGCGTCCCGATCCACGCGCCGGTGGCGGGTGTCGCCATGGGGCTGATTCGTGAGGACGGCAAGTACTCGATCCTCTCCGACATTCTCGGCGACGAAGACCACCTCGGCGACATGGATTTCAAAGTCGCCGGTACCGCCGAGGGGATCACCTCCGTGCAAATGGATATCAAAATCGATGAGATTCCCCGAGAGGTGATGAAGGACGCCCTCTACCAGGCGCGCGATAATCGCCTGCATATTCTCGCCGAGATGGCTAAGGGCCTGGACGCGCCGCGCGCGG